>JACRPB010000098.1 GCA_016214175.1 Rhodocyclales bacterium | reverse complement strand
GCGCACGCGCTGGGCATGCTGTTGTAGCTCCCTCTCTCACCCCGGATAGCTACAATCTGCGTAGATTGAGATTGCTCATGTGAGGCGTTGTAGCTCCCTCTCTCACCCCGGATAGCTACAATTGACATCGCGCATATCCCCGCCAGGCAAGGCTTGGCGGGGATTTCTTTCGCCGTATTCCTGCGTCGAGAGTACGGCGGAAGTCGTGTGTTCGGCAATTTTTCGGAAAACGAAATTCCGGTGCCGGCGCATGTGCGGCGCTTGATGTATGTATGTTTATGTATATAATCAACCCATGAGGCTCACCTGGGACGAGGCGAAGCGGCAAGCTACCTTGAACGAGCGGGGCATCGATTTCGCCGATGCGGCGCTTGTTTTTGCGGGGCCGACGGTGGAGTACGAAGATATTCGCCACGATTATGGCGAGTGCCGCATGGTCTGCTTCGGCCTGCTGGCCGGCCGTCTGGTCGCGGTGGGGTATGTGCAGCGCGGAGACGCGCGCCATGTTTTTTCGATGAGGAAGGCCAATGACCGGGAAATCGAACGCTATACGCAGCAACTTGAAGAAGATTGACGCGCACGTTGTCGCGCCGCGGGAGTATGCGGAGATTCCGGAAGCAACGGACGCCGATCTGCGTCGCGCGAGCTTACGTGTCGGTGGCAAGACGGCTACACGGAAGGAATTTTCCGTGGCCGTAAGCGAGCGGCTTGGCAAGCAGCGCGTCTCGATCATGCTCGATACCGCGGTGATCGAGTTCTTCAAAACCAAGGCCGGAGCGCGTGGCTATCAGACGCTCATCAATCAGGCTCTGCGGCAAGCCATGCAGGGCGAGGAGATCGAAACCACGTTGCGGCGCGTGATCCGCGAGGAACTGGCACACGGCTGATACCTGCGCTGGGTCCGCTGTTCGCCTCAGAACAACAGCATTTGCGATACGGCGACTTTCTTTTCCTGAAAGAGCGGCAGGCCGACCGGCAGGCGCATGCCGGCATATTGTTTCTCGGTGACCGTCATGGCGCGCACCGAGCCATCCGGCGGCAGGTTGTCCGCCCGTTGCGTCTTGTCATTCATATACGTGCATGCCATGGGAACGGTGTGGCAGCCTTCGCTTCGGGCCGCGCGCCGTTGCGACCGGGAGCGTCGGTGCTGGTCCTTTTCCCGCGCGATGGCTGCGCCGCTCGACTTTATGGCAAACTCCACCCCATGAACTTCTCTGCGCATCTCAACGCTTCGCGACGCCGCCGGACCTCGTTCCCGCCGTCGCCGTTCGCCCTCAGCGCCAGTTCGCAGTAGTCCCCGCAGCAGTCCGCTTTCCCGAGGCCACGGCAATCCCGTGGCCTTTTTGCTTTTCTCTTCCGGAGGTTTCATGCAAGCATCCTCGCCGCAGCACAATTCGCTGATGTGGGTCACCGACCGGCCCGACCTCGTGTTTTCGCACGGTGCGGGTTCCTGGCTGGTCGACGAGCAGGGCAAGCGCTATCTCGATTTCGTCCAGGGCTGGGCCGTCAATTGCCTCGGCCATGCGCCCGACGCGATTCGGCAGGCGTTGGCCGATCAGGCCGGGCGGCTCGTCAATCCGAGTCCGGGTTTCTACAACCGGCCTGCGCTGGAGTTGGCGGCACGCCTGACGGCCCACTCCGTCTTCGACCGCGTTTTCTTCGCCAATTCGGGCGCCGAAGCCAACGAAGGCGCGATCAAGCTCGCGCGCAAGTGGGGGCAGGTGCACAAGGGCGGCGCGTTCGAGATCGTCACCTTCGACAACGGCTTTCACGGCCGCACGCTGGCGACGATGTCGGCTTCGGGCAAGGCCGGCTGGGATCGGCTGTTCGCGCCGCAGGTGCCCGGTTTCCCGAAGGCGCGGCTGAACGATATCGACTCGGTGGCCGCCCTGATCGGCGCCGACACGGTCGCCGTCATGCTCGAACCGGTGCAGGGCGAAGCCGGCGTGGTGCCGGCGACGGATACGTTCATGCGCGACTTGCGCGCGCTGGCGGACGAGAAGGGCCTGCTCTTGATCGTCGACGAGGTGCAGACCGGCATCGGCCGCACCGGCAAGCTCTTCGCCTACGAGCATGCGGGCGTGGTGCCCGACATCATGACGCTCGGCAAGGGCCTCGGCGGCGGCGTGCCGCTGGCGGCGCTATTGGCGCGCGAAGAGGTGTGCTGCTTCGCGGCCGGCGACCAGGGCGGCACCTTCAACGGCAATCCGCTGCTGACGGCGGTCGGCGTTGCGGTGCTGGATACGATTCTGGCGCCCGGTTTTCTCGACGCGGTGGTGGCGAAGGGCGACTACCTGGCGACGCGCCTCGCCTCACTGTCCGCCGAACTCGGGCTCGGCGGCGAACGCGGCCGCGGCCTGCTGCGCGCGCTGGTTCTGGCGGACGACAGCGCCCCGGCGATCGTCGCCCGGGCGCGTCAAAGGATGCCCGAAGGCCTGCTGCTCAACGCGCCGCGCCCGAACCTGCTGCGTTTCATGCCGGCGCTGACGGTGAGCGTCGAGGAAATCGACCTGATGGTCGGCTGGCTCGCCGACATTGTCGGCAGCCGGCCGTGAGGACGCGGCCTCAGCGCCGCATGCCCGCCAGGAAGTCCTGCCAGGACGCCCATTCCTCTTCGCAGGCCGGCGACAACTGGGTCAGCGGCATCACGGCCAGGCAATCGAAGGGCGCCACCTTCTGCGCCACGCGCACGGCGTGGGCCAGGCATTCGCCCCAGTTGCGGTTGGCGGCGGTCTTGCCGGCGACGGTCGCCAGCACGATGTCCGGAAAGGCCAGGCGTTGCAGGTAGCGTTCCGACACCAGGCGAATCGGGCAGGGGAACAATTCCTTCTGGGCGCGGATTTTCGCCAGCGCGTCGCCGTGGCGGCAGCGCTTCAGGTAATTCGCCATCAGCGCCGGATAGGTTTCCGAAATCGCCAGCCAGCCGATGCCGGCCACCAGGCCGGCGGCGAAGGCGTCGTCGGCCATGCGGGCGGGAATCTCGAACTTCGGCATCAGGGCGCGCATGGCGCTGCCGGTCGCCATGGCGTTCATCCAGTAACCCTGGTAGTCGAACTCGCGGCACTGTCCCCTGCGGTAGCGCTTCATCATCGAGGCGACGAAGACGACGCGACGCACGAAGCTCAGGCCCAGACGAATCACGGCTTCCAGCACCGATGCGGTTTTCGGCCGGCCGGCGAAGCGCGCGGCGTTGGCATGGCTGAGCAGGCTCGACGCGATGACCGGGTCGGCCTGAACCAGGGCCGCCACCTTGCGCGTGTCGTCGGCCGCGACGGCATCCTCGACCGCCTTGAAAATGGCGCCGGGTACCGGCAGATTGCCGCTGAACTCGATGGCGTCGAGAAAGCTTTGCTCCGACGGCAGTTCTTCCTCCAGGTTCGGCAGCGTGGTCACCGCCGCCAGCATTTCCAGGGCGACCTCGCCGGCGGCGCCGGTTTCGGCCAGGAAGGCATCGGAGCCGGCCCCGTTCCGAAAGCGGCGGAACTCGATCTGCGGCAGGGGCGTATCGCCGATCCAGCGCGGCACGGCTTCGACGAAGCGGCCCCAGGCGTCGATCGTCACCCAGCACAGATCCTCGGGCGGCGGCGCCAGCGTGGCGATGACGTGGGCGACGGCCGCCGGCGCCATGCGATCGATCGGCCGGCCGGGGTCGTGGAGCGGATCGGCGGCCAGCGCCACCACCCCCGGCCAGGGCGGTGCCGCCGGGACATAGGCCGCGATCACGCCGAAGCCGGGGCGGGCTTCGCCGTTGGGCGGCACTTCGAACTGGACGGTGGTCGGATCCATCGGCGCGTATTTTAGCGGGGAGGCAAATGCGGAATAACCGCGCGCCATGAAAATCGCATTGCGGCCGTGACATCCGGCGCGCGCGGCGCGCGACGGCTATGTCGTCAATGGCCGCACAGGCATTCGCCGAAGATGCAGGTTTCGGCGAGGTTGAGCGTAGACAGCACGGTCCCCTGCGCCGCATTGAAGAGAACCACGAATCGTGCCGTCGAATTCCAGACGTCGCAGTAGCGCCATTCCCAGGCCAGTTCGTTGCGGGACTCGAAATGGATGGTGCCTTGCGGATGGGGCGGGCCGAGCAGGCGCAGCACCTGCTCCTTGTCCATGCCCGGCTGGATCGCGCCAAAGTGGTCCATGTCCAGCACGTTTTCGATGCTCAGCAGCGTGCCGGACGTGTCGACGCGGGCGACGAAAGTCTGCGTGCCCTCGGGGGCGCGCGGATAGGCCAGACGCGTCGTGCCGTCGGCATCCTGCCAGCGCAGCGCCGGCTCGCCCCACGCCTGCTGCACGTCGGCGAGCGTCGACGCGCCCGGACGCAGATTGCCGCCGCTGCAAGCGACGAGCAGCAGCATCGACAACGCAAGCGTTCGCAATTGGCTGAGCATTCGTCGGGTTCCTGGGGCGTTACCGCAACTCAGTATAGAGCCTTCCGGCTATCGGATGCCGAACGGCGCTAAGATGCCGGCGCGTTCCCATCACCCGAGGTCCCGCATGCCCATCGAACTCTCGCCGCACGAAGCCCGCGTCATCGGTTGCCTGATCGAAAAGGAGATCACGACGCCGGAACAGTATCCGCTCTCGCTCAACGCGCTCGTCAATGCCTGCAACCAGAAGAGCAACCGCGATCCGGTGCTGGAAATGAGCGATACGACGGTGCAGCAGGTCGTCGATCAGTTGATCAAGCGTTTTCTCGTCAGCGATCAGACCGGCTACGGCAGCCGCGTCACCAAGTACCGCCATCGCTTCTGCAATACCGCTTACGGCACGCTGAATTTTTCGCCGCAGGAACTCGGCATCGTCTGCGAACTGCTGCTGCGCGGTCCGCAGACGCCCGGCGAGTTGCGCAGCCGCGCCAGCCGCCTGTGCCCGCTCAGCGACGTCGGCGTAGTCGAAGCGGCGCTGACGCAGCTTGCCGCCCGCGCCGACGGGCCTTTTGTCGCGCGCCTGGCGCGCGAACCGGGTAAGCGCGAATCCCGCTATGCCCACTTGTTCAGCGGCGAAGTGGCCGCCGCCGCCGACGACGACGCGGTGCCGAGCGGCGGCGGAGGCCGCAGCCCGGCCGTCGATGCCGATCGCGTCGCCGAACTGGAACAGCGCGTGGCGGCGCTCGAAGCCACGGTGGCGGTGCTGACGCAACGCCTCGACGAACTGACCGCCTGAATCTTCCGGGCGCGGCGGCGTCTTCTACCGTATTTCCCTACCGCTGTTGGCGGGGTGCGCATCGCCGTGACGGGGCGTTCTCCCAAGTGCGCCGCGGCGGTGCGGCGGCGACAATCCGGAACGTCCCCGCCGTTCCCGCCCACCCATGCTCGATCGCTCTCCCTGCACCCTCCAGTTCGAAGTCGCGGCCGACGGCGCGGCGCGCGCCGGCTTCGGCGTCGTCACGGCCTACGTGCCGGCGGCGCACGGCTGGCCGGCGGTCGCCGTGTTCGCCAACGATCCCTGCCACGATCCGGGGCGGCCGATCGAAAAAATGCTGCGCGCGGCGATCCAGTACGTGCTGGCGCGCACCGGCTTTCCCGAGGCCGACCTCTGCTGCGTCGCCATCGACGCCTTCAGCCGCTTTGCCAAGGTGGTGCCGCACTGGGGCGGCAGCCCGACGCCGACCATCGCCCGCATCGAACTCGAACGCTTCAAGGCCGGCAACAACGTCGAGGCGTTCCTCGCCGAAACCGGCGCCGCCGGCGAAGTGGCGCTGGAAATGCTGTCGTCGGTGGTGGAGCCGCCGAGCACGCGGGAAGACACGCCGACGGCGCTGGAATTCCTGCATGCGGTCGAATCGCACGGCCACCTGCCGGCGCCGAGCGCCATCTTCCGCGAAGTCGAGCGTGCCGTCGCCGACGGCGACGCGCGGCGCATCGCCACGCTGCTCGAATCCGATCCCGTGATCGCCGCCTCGCTGATCAACTATGCCAACGCCGCCCGCTTCGCCGCCGGCGGCAAGACCTCGTCGCTGCTGCAATCCGTGCAGCGGCTCGGCGTCGGATTCGTTCAGCGCATCGTCTTCATCGTCTCGATGATGATGCGCTACCGCAAAGGGCGCTGCGCGGCGTTCGACTACAACGCCTACTGGCTGAACGCCATCGCCACCGGCAGCTCGATGCGCGCCCTGATGCCACGCTTCGGCATTGCGCCGGCGCAGGCCGACGACGCCTTCGCCGCCGGCCTGGTGTCGAGCATCGGCTGGCTGGCGGTGGCCGAAACCTACCCGGCGCTGATGGCGAAATACGCGAGCGGCTACGGCCGGCGCGACGCCGTCGCCAAGATCCGCGCCCAGCGCGACATCTTTCCCTGCCCGATGCGCCACGTCTCCGAGCGCTATCTCGAACATTTCGCCTTTCCGGAAATCGTGCTCGCCACCGTGGCCGGCAAGGCGACGCAGCATCGCCACTGGGGCGAGTGCCTGGCCCACGCCACGCGCGCCGCCCAGCGCCTGGCGCCCTTCGACTGCCTGGCCGTGCTGCCGCTGGCGGAAGTGACGCCGGCGTGCCAGAGCGAGTGGGAGAAGTGGCAAAGCTTTCTCGCGGCGCGCTGAGAGCGCGCATGGATTGCGCGGCGGGCGTGACGGGGCGTGGGGACTTGGCAGCGTGCCGAGATTCGGGAAGGGGCGGGGAGTGCTTCGCCGAATCGCGCGGAATATTTTTCAGATGGCGGAGACGACGTGTGGTTCTTGCCCGGTCAATCCTGTTCGCCCACTTTGCGCAAGCGATACTCTTCGAACGAAATCTCCAGTTTCCCCGATGGCGACGCGATCATTTTTGTCGGCTTTTCGCTGTGCCCCTGCGGAATCATCCACGTCAGCATGCCGCCTTTGACGGGGACGCTGACGGGGATTGAGTACATCGTGTGCAAGGCAGTATCGGTCAGCTCTGCGTCGGCAAGCGGCCGGCTCGTAACGAGCAAATGCCGCTCGCCTTTGCTGTTGTCATTGATGAAAACGACGCCGTGCAACGCGTCGTTGGATGAACCTTTGCGATACGAAAATTTGTCGGGTCCGGTCTTGCTGAGTGGGCGATATGCCGCGTCAAGAACGAGCAACTCCGGGTACAGAATCGCCGGGTCCCCCGGCGTACCCTGAAGATAGCTGGAAAGACTGATCGCATAGGGTCTATCGGTCCTGGGAAGCGTGAAGCCGCGAACGTAGCGCCTTGTCTGTCCGTCGTCGAAAATCTGCGATGCATGGTCGAGCACAATTTCGATGCGCTGCCCCAAGGAAGTCTCGCTGTAGCTCAATGCGGACAATTGATACAGGACCGGCCCGGCCGGTGCGACCAGGGCCGACTTGCTCGCTTCGACGAGCTTCGACCCCGGAGTCACGCATGCGGCCAGCGCCAGCGTGACTCCGGCAAGCAGCAGCCGTCGCATTGGCAGATCGGGCCTCAATTCGACAAGTCGCGCACGACCTGCTTGACCAGCAAGGGAATGCCCTTGCGCATCCCTTCCATGGCCATTTCCGGATTCTTGGTCAAGTCGTCAAAACTGGCAAACGCGTATTTTCCGTCTGCGGCAACGTTGATGGCCTGGCCGCCCCGCAGTTCATAGCCATAACTGATCAGTTCCTGATAGGCAATTTCGCTGCCCTTGCGTTTGACCATACGGACGATCGTCCGCATCGCGGGAATGTAGTTGGACGTCGGGGAGGCCGTAAAGTAGCCACTCCAGTTCATAACCGAATCCACATAGGCGTCCACTTCGGGATCGAGGTTTTCGTAAGACTCAAGCATTGCCGGTTGGGGCCGGCTGGGCTCGACCATCTTGACCTCGTACTTCAGCGCCCGCAGTTCGGCTATCAACTCCTCATTGAATTCTTTCGCCGGATCGAAGCTCAGACCGTTCATTTTCGCGGTAAACGCCTTCGACTTGGATTCCATATCCGCCGCCGCGACCAGGCCCCCGATCAAGCCGAACCCCAAACCGGGATGACCGAGATTCTGAACCAAGAACTCCCCTGAAGACGGGGTCTTGAGGACGGCGATCTTCCTGACGTCCTGATTCGCAGCCTTGTTGAAGGCCTGCTTCGGCACCGATGTACATCCTGAAAGCAATACGGAGACGAAAGCCAGAACGGCTATCGATCGCTTGGTGGTCGTCATGGATACTCCTTGATAAGTGATGGCGTGCTTCCGTAAATAGTCTGAACTTTCGGGTCTCTCTGCGTTGTGCTGCGCCAAATTGGGATGACGACATCGGGCAATAAAGCGAGCGTCATCTGTGTTGGGTGTCCGCCATTGCAGATCGCTGCCTGTCGCGACCAGCCATCTGGCGGCCCGGTGGATTATATGCTGAACGGATCATGGCGATCGCATTCATTTACGACGAGCGAGTGCGGCGGTTCCGCAATGCATAGCGTTTGCGCATACGGCAGGCGTCGTCGTGGGGCGTGCCGTCGAGCACCCAATGCAGGCAGTTTGCGATGCGAAAAGGTACGCCAGGCGAAGGAATCATGCAGGACGCGGCCCGAGTCGAGCATTGCGGCCGGCCTTGGGCGCCTGCGGCGCCGGGCTGCGGACTCCGTGGTTCTGACCCCGATGGCGGACGGGCGAAAATGAGGTTGGGCTCAACCTAGGCCGGCAGCGGTTCCCACGCGCCGAACGTTGCGGCCTGGCCGACCTTGTTGCCGGCGGCGTCGACGAGATTCCACACCGTCGCCTGGCGGATCAGGAAGCGCGCGCCGGTGCTGGCGATGCGCACGCCCTGGTAGTCGTCGATGTAGCCGTGCTGTGCGACGCGTTCGTGCAGGCGCTCGCGCTCGCCGCGGGCGAGCGCCTCGGCCGAGTAGCGCGAGGGCAGGCCGACGATTTGCGTCCAGGGCATGGCGAACAGGCCCTGCGCCGTCAGGTTGGCGTAGGTGAAGACGGGATCGGCGCGCGTGTCGTGGGACAGCACGACGAAAGGCGCGCGGTACAGCGCCTCGGCCGTTGCCTCGGGTGTTGCGGCCGGCGCCAGCAACTCGCGGCCGAGCCATCGCCGGTAGCTGCCGATCAGCAGTGCGGCGTGCTCGGTGCGGTAGCCGTTGCCGGCGGCGGGCTCAAGCGCGGGAAAGATCATCGGTCCTCTGCGCGCTATCCCCAGGCGCGCGTCAGCAATTCGTCGAGCGCGTCCATGATGCGGTTGCCCTCCGCATCGAGCGACTTCACGAATTCTCCAAGCTGGTCGTTGGCGACGGATACGATTTCCAGCGGATGCAGGACGACCGTGATGCCTTCGATTTTGAAGCTTGGATTGAAGCGGGAGGCGCCGATCTTGCCGAGGCTGGATTTTCGTACCAGCGGCACGACGACGCGGCGGCGATAGCTGTCGTAAAGCGACGACTGGACGAGTACGACGTAAGGAATTTCGTCGCGGTTCTTTCCCTGGTTCCGATGCACGTCGAACTGAGCCATCAGAGCGTGGAGTGGTCGTCGGCAAACGATCCGAGCTTGGCGTTGAATTCGTTCCAGGTAGCGAGGGTCGCTTCGAGCGTCCTGGCTTTGGACATGCGCCGCTGGCGTTCTTGCTCGACATAGTCGGCCAGAAGCGACTCGACGACGCCGGACAGATTGTCGGTGATGTCGCGGGCTTGCGCCACCAGGTCTTCGTTCAGGGTCAGATTGACCGGGCGCTTGCGTGCTTCCAGGTTGTAGGCGGTTTTCATGCGAGCCCTCCGATGCGCATTGTATGCGCATCGGAGCGTGCCGCCAAGCCCACGCTACCGCTTCAGCTTCGCCAACGCCGCCGCCATGGCATTGTTCTGCGGCGGCGCCTCGCGCTTCAGGACCGGCGCTTTACCGCCGCGCGGCTGCGCGCCGGCATCCTTCTTCGCCGTCACTGCGTCGGACAAGCGCATGGTCAGCGCGATGCGCTTGCGGGCGATATCGACTTCGAGCACTTTCACTTTCACCACGTCGCCGGCCTTGACTACGCTGTGCGGGTCCTTGACGAACTTGTTGGCGAGCGCCGAGACGTGCACGAGGCCGTCCTGGTGCACGCCGATGTCGACAAAGGCGCCGAAGTTGGTGACGTTGGTGACCACGCCTTCGAGCAGCATGCCCGGCTCCAGGTCCTTCAGTTCCTCGACGCCCTCGCGGAAGGCGGCGGCCTTGAACTCGGGGCGCGGATCGCGGCCGGGCTTTTCGAGTTCCTTGAGGATGTCCTGCACGGTCGGCAGGCCGAACTTGTCGTCGATGTATTTCTCGGGCTTGATCGCGCGCACCAGCCGGCCGTCGCCGATGACGTCGCGGATGTCCTTCTTGATGTCGGCGACGATGCGCTCGACCAGCGGGTAGGACTCCGGGTGCACGGCCGAGGCGTCGAGCGGGTTGTCGCCGCCGTTGATGCGCAGAAAGCCGGCGGCCTGTTCGAAGGTCTTGTCGCCGAGGCGCGGCACCTGCTGCAAGGCCAGGCGCGACTTGAAGGCGCCGTGCTGGTCGCGATAGCCGACGATGTTGGCGGCCAGCGTTGTGTTGAGGCCCGAGATGCGCGTCAAGAGCGGCACCGAGGCGGTGTTCACGTCGACGCCGACCGAGTTCACGCAGTCCTCGACCACGGCGTCGAGCATTTTCGCGAGCTTGCCCTGGTTAACGTCGTGCTGGTACTGACCGACGCCGATGCTCTTCGGATCGATTTTCACCAATTCGGCGAGCGGGTCTTGCAGGCGGCGCGCGATCGAGACCGCGCCGCGCAGGGCGACGTCGATGTTGGGGAATTCCTTCGACGCCAGTTCCGAGGCCGAGTAGATCGAGGCGCCGGCTTCCGAGACCACGACCTTGGCCAGGTTCAGTTCCGGATGGCGCTTCATCATGTCGGCGGCGAGCTTGTCGGTCTCGCGGCTGGCGGTGCCGTTGCCGATGGCGATCAGTTGCGCGCCGTGCTTCTGCGCCAGCAGGCGCAGCGTCGCCAGCGTGCCTTCCCAGTCGCGGCGCGGCTCGTGCGGATAAACCGTGGCGGTGTCGACGAGCTTGCCGGTCTGATCGACGACGGCGACCTTGACGCCGGTGCGAATGCCCGGATCGAGGCCGATGGTGACGCGCGGCCCGGCCGGCGCAGCGAGCAGCAGGTCGTGCAGGTTGCGTGCGAAGACGCGGATCGCCTCTTCTTCGGCGCGTTCGCGCAACTGATTCATGAGTTCGAGCTCGATGTGCAGCGAGAGCTTGACCATCCAGGCCCAGCGCGCCGAGTCGAGCAGCCAGCGGTCGGCGGCGCGGCCGCGGTCCTCGATGCCGAAGTGCTTGGCGACCATGGTTTCGCCGGGCGAGGAGCGCGGCGGGTCTTCGAGTTCGGGTGCGGTCTTCAAGGACAGGCGCAGCACGTCCTCGTTGCGGCCGCGGAACATGGCCAGCGCGCGGTGCGAGGGCACGTCCTTGATTGCCTCGCGGAAGTCGAACCAGTCGCGGAACTTGGCGCCTTCGACTTCCTTGCCTTCGACCACGCGGCAGACGACCAGCGCATGGTCGAACAAGAAATGCCGCAGCTTGTCGAGCAGGGCGGCATCCTCGGAAAAGCGTTCCATCAGTATCTGGCGCGCGCCGTCGAGCGCGGCCTTGACGTCGGGGACGTGGAGTTCGGGCGGCTCCTTCTCCTCATGCACGTACTTCGCCGCCTCGGTTTCCGGCACCAGGGTCGGGTCGCCGAACAGCGCGTCGGCCAGCGGTTCCAGCCCGGCTTCGCGCGCGATCTGGGCCTTGGTGCGGCGCTTGGGCTTGTAGGGCAGATACAGGTCTTCAAGGCGCTGCTTGGTTTCGGCGTCCTCGATTTCGGCCTTGAGCTCCGGCGTCAGCTTGCCCTGTTCCTCGATCGAGGCGATCACCGCAGCGCGGCGCTCTTCGAGTTCGCGCAGATAGACTAGGCGTTCGTCGAGCAGGCGCAACTGGATGTCGTCGAGCTCGCCGGTGACTTCCTTGCGGTAGCGGGCGATGAAGGGCACGGTGGCGCCTTCGTCGAGCAGTTGCACGGTGGCGGCGACTTGTTGCGGACGGACGCCGAGTTCGGCGGCGATACGGTGTTCGATCGAAGGCAGCATGGGAAACGGCAGGACAAAAAACGGCCGCGCACTATGCGACAAATCGGCGCCGAAGGCAATGGCCGGCGTGCGCTCGGCACGCGCCGGCAATGCGGCCTTCAGCGCGCCAATTCGATCGCCTGCCGCAGTTTCTTCACCGCGGCGTCGATGCTGCGCGTGGGGACGGCCGCATAGCCGAGCACGAAGCCGTGCCAGGCCGGTGTGCGCGCGCCGGGCAGCGCATAGGCGCTGAGCGGGCGCAGCGCCAGGCCGAGGCTGGCGGCGGCCTGCGCCACTGCGGTATCCGCCACGCCGGAAGCGGGATCGAGCGCGACCGTCAGGTGCATGCCGGCGCTGCCGCCGACGATCCCGATCATGCCGCCGAGATGCTTGCGTAAGGCGGCCAGCAGCGCCGCGCGGCGTTCGCCGTAGAGCCGCTTCATGCGCCGCACGTGGGTGGCGAGCTTGCCGCGTGCGATGAAATCGGCCAGCGCCTGCTGCTCGACCGCGTGGCCGGGCGACGTGAGTTCGGC
>JACRPB010000088.1 GCA_016214175.1 Rhodocyclales bacterium | reverse complement strand
GCGTTATGCGATCCAATCGTAGCCCTCCCGGTCGATGGCCCATTGGAGTTGGGGCGATGCCGAGCGCTAATCGACGATATCGGTGCGGAATGGAATCGGCGCTTCTTTGACCGCTTCGCGGATCTGCGCCAGCAAGTCGACAGGAAATCCGTCAACCACGTCACCGCCATATCGATATCGGCGCGATCGCCGGCGTCGCCGCGTGCGCGCGAGCCGAGCAGACGCAAGACGCCATCCCAGGCAAGTGTTACAAGGTCAACAAAAAACGGCCGCCCGAAGGCGGCCGTTTCGATTCCGCATTGCAACCGGCACTAGGCCGGAGGCAAATTAGAAGGAGTGGTTGACACCCACCGCGAAGCTCGTGGGATCGGTACCAGCATTGACCGTCGCAGCACCACCCGCACTCACGCCACGCGCCCAAAAGTCGTAGGCAGCGCCAGCGTCGTTGGAAATGCGGCTCCAGGACGCGCCCAACTGCGTGCGCTTGGACAGCGCGTAGGTGTAGCCCAGAATCGTGTTGGTCGCACCCGTGTTGGCGCCGCCCAGAGCACCCGTCACCGTACCCGCCTTGGCGTAGGCGAAGTAGAGGCTGTTGGCACCGCTCGTGTAGCTGATCGGCAGCGACCAGGCATTGCGCTTGGCGGCGAGTGCGCCGTTCAGATCGGCCTTGGTGTTGTCATTGATCAAGCCAACCTTGACGGCGCCGAAGGTATAGGCAATCCCCAAACGATCGGCCACAACTTCCAGGCCGGCCACGCGCGTGGCGCCGTTGCCGTTGTTGGTGTCGGTGTGGCTCCAGAAGGCATTGACCGGGCCATTCTTGTAGGTGGCAAACAGGTTCCAGGCGCTGTCCTTTGCGCCCAGGGCGGCCGTCGTGGCTTCAGCACCGGTCGTGTAACCGAGCTGAACGGTCAGGCCGCCGAAACTCGGGGCGATGTAGGCGATCACGTTGTCGAGACGGCCGCCGATGAGGTTCGACAGACCCGCGCCGGTAAGACCTGTCACCTGACCGATCAAGTTCATGCTGTTAGCAGCGTGCGGAAGGGCACCGGCGCTGCCGAAGTCGACGCCACCAGCCATATGCGAGGTGTAGTGCACGTCATGGCGGCCGGCGATCGCCGTACCAAAACCGCCGGCGAGGCCGACGAAGCTGTTGCGGCTGGCCCAGCCCGTCGCCGCGCCGGTGTCACCGTTTACGTCCTGCTCGATCTGGAAAACGGCGGTCAGGTCGCCAATCTTTTCGGCGCCGGAGAGACGTACCCAGGAGGTGTTGTTGGTGACGCGAGTGCGCGACGTGTGGTCGGCACCGGCAGCAGTCGCTCCGCTGGCGCTGATGCTTTCCAGATGCAGTTCCATGGCACCGGAAATGGTGACGTTCGACTGGGCGAAAGCGGCGCCGGACAGGCCGGCGATGGCGAGAGCAATCAGTTTCTTCTGCATATGAAACTCCTTTGTTAGAAAAATTGCGGTTTCAATGACTCCACGTGGTTGGCCACTGATTCCAAGACAGCCCCCGTTTCCGGAGGATGGGGCGATTCTGCCAGCAGTCCCCGGCGAGGGCTAAAGGAAACGCCTGTTGTTGCTACGGGAATGGCGCCGTGTGTGGTGTTTTTGCAACGGGCAATGCGTCCCACCGCTTGGCGCCTCGGTTCCGAGTCGCTTGGAAAGTATTGTTCTCGACGGTGGCACGGTGCCGCGATGTCCTGGTACCCGATCTTGCCGGCTGCCGGCACAGCCGCATGCCGAAGCTGCCGGAGACCGCGTGGTTCGAAGTGCCGCCGGACTGGATATGCGAACGCCTCTCGCTATCTACGGCACGGGTCGATCGCGCCGAAAGACTGCCGGCCTATGCGCGGCATGCCGAGGTTCAGGCTTGGCTGGTCGATCCCGGGCAGCGCATGCTCGAAGTCTTCGAGCACCGCGACGGCAAGTGGCTGCTGCTGACGGTGCTGGAAAACGATGCCGCTGTTGCGCAGCCGCCGTACGACGCGATTACTTTCCCGCTGGCGAGCCTTTGGGCGGTTTGACCGCAAAGGCGACGTGGCGCGACGACGTTGCGACGTCGCCGTAAACGGTGCTTATGGGCAGCGTCGGACGTGATCGGTCACGCAGCCAATAGGGCGTGCAGCCTTGAAGCCGTGGGCTCCAGAACTTCCACGGCATCGAACAGCGCTGACGGATAGAGGTAATCCTCGCCCGAATCGTCAATGATTCTGACCATACCCAGCTCGTCTGATGGGGTAACGACTTCGTACAGGCGACCGAGCGTCAAGTCATCCGCGGAGAAGTCACCGAATCCTTCACGGGATACACATACAACGAATTTCATAACCATTCCTTTATCTTGAGCTTTACCTTGCCGATGCCGTGCGCCTCATACCAATGTACCTCGGCTTTCACGGTCGTGCCTTCGGCAAGTCGAATCGTGGCAATACCTTTCTTCTTGCGCCAGTTGCCGAGTCCGTAACGCTTCCTCAGCAATGCAAGTTCGGGATACCGTTTCCCTCGGCAATCGTCTCGACAGCCTCAATAGGGCCGACAATCTGAAAATTCATCGACCCAGTTTGGCGACCAGCCTCCCGACCTGCAAGCTCTCCGGGGCAGAGTAGAGATTTCCCGCGATGGCGTTGTGGCGTCGCGTGGCGCCCACCATCGCGAAGATTTCCCCGGCAACGTATTCGTGTTTCTCGGAACTTGCGTTTTCGAAGGCGAGATATTCGTCGGCGCGGCAGCGAGTCTTGGGCAGCGCTCGCATGGCGATCTCCCTAATTGTCCAGATTTTCGAAGACGGCCTCGGGCGCCGCGACGAAATCGAGACTCTTCAGCACCAGTCCGCGCGGGGCTTCGCTGGCCATCAGCAACCAGTCGCCGCCGTCGGCGCGGCGAAAGACCTCGATACTGCGCCGGTCGGGGTCGATGAGGGCGTACTCTTCCAGGTCGGGAATCTTTCGGTAGGCGGCAAATTTGTCGCCGCGGTCGTAGGCGGCGGTGGAGTCGGAAAGAACTTCGATAATGACCTTGGGGTGTGCGACGGCAAAGTCGGCGGCCAGGTCGTCGGCATGGCAGGTGACGAGGATGTCGGGGTAGTAGATGTTCGTCGCGACGACCAGCTTCAGATCGGTGATGTAGGCGCGGCAGGGAGTGCCGCGCAGGGCAGCCTTGAGCAGGCTACCCACGTTCATGGTGACTTCGACGTGAATACGCCGCGCGCCAACCATGGCGTTGACCTCGAATATTTCGCCATCGACGAACTCATGCTTGGTGGGCTGGAGCTCTTCCCAAGCCAAAAACTCCTCAAGCGTCATCTTCGGTTTTGCCTGTGGCAGAGGGACATGAGGATGCTCCCGACGGGATGGCGTTTCGATTCTAGCCGAACAGCCGCGCCAGTTCGACTCCCGGCTCGGGCGCGCGCATGAAGGCTTCGCCGACGAGAAAGGCATTGACCGCGCGGCTGCGCATGCGCGCGACGTCTTCGGCACCTAGGATGCCGGACTCGGTGACGACGATGCGGTCGGCCGGAATGCGTTCGAGTTGACCGAGGGTGGTGTCGAGCGCAACCTCGAAGGTGCGCAGGTTGCGATTGTTGATGCCGATCAGCGGCGTGGCGAGTTTCAGTGCCGTATCGACTTCGTCGCCGTCGTGGGCCTCGACCAGAACCGCCATGCCCAGACTGGCGGCGAGCGTCTCCATTTCCTGCATCTGTGCCAGCTTCAGTGCGGCGACGATGAGCAGGATGGCGTCGGCACCCATGGCGCGGGCCTCGAAGACCTGGTAGGGATCGACCATGAAGTCCTTGCGCAACACCGGCAGGGCGCAGGCGGCGCGGGCGGCTTGCAGGTATGCGGGTGCGCCCTGGAAGAACTGGCGGTCGGTCAGTACCGAAAGGCAGGCGGCGCCATGCTTTTCATAATCGGCGGCAATTGCGGCCGGTTGAAAATCGGCGCGCAGCACGCCCTTGGAGGGGCTGGCCTTCTTGATTTCGGCGATGACGGCCGGTTTGCCGGCGGCAATTTTGGCGCGGATGGCGCCGACGAAATCGCGCGCCGGCGCTTGGGCCTCCGCCGCGGCCCGGATTTCCGCCAGCGGCACGGCCGCCCTGGCGGCGGAGACTTCCTCGCGTTTCACGCCGAGAATCTGGTTGAGGATGTCGGACACTTAATCTCCAGTTGAACCGCCGAGTCGCCGAGGCGCCGAGAATGCGGTGAAATTATTGACGATCCGTTTGAGGCCGGTCTTTAATGGTGCCTGGCGGAAGTTCAGCAAGAGGCCGTCGGGCTTTCCCAAGATTCGCAGGTAGGTCAGTAACTGTGCGTCGTGTATCGGCTGCAGCTTATCCACGGTCTTCAATTCCACAATTCTTCTCTCGGCGCCTCTGCGCCTCGGCGGTTCGTCATGGAACTAAACGCGCTGAGTGCACTGCACGAACTCGTCGAGCTTCGCGCGCGCCGCGCCGCTGGCGATGACTTCGCGGGCGCGCAGGATGCCGTCGCCGATGGACGCGGTCAGATTGGCGGCATAGAGGGCGGTACCGGCGTTGAGGGCGACGATCTCGCGCGGCGTGCCCGGCTTGTTTTCCAGCGCTTCGATCAGCATGGCTTTCGATGCGGCGGCGTCGGCGACCTTGAGGCCGCGGTTGGACACCATTTGCAGGCCGAAGTCCTCGGGATGGATTTCGTATTCGCGGACTTCGCCGTTCTTGAGTTCGCCGACGAGCGTCGCGGCGCCCAGCGACACTTCGTCGAGGCCGTCCTTGCCCCAGACCACCAGCACATGATCGGCGCCGAGGCGCTGCATGACGCGCACCTGAATGCCGACGAGGTCGGGGTGGAACACGCCCATCAGCGTGTTCGGCGCGCCGGCCGGATTGGTGAGCGGGCCGAGGATGTTGAATATCGTGCGTACCCCCATTTCGCCGGCCGGATTGGTGAGCGGTCCGAGGATGTTGAATATCGTGCGCACCCCCATTTCGCGCCGCACCGGCACAACGTTCTTCATCGCCGGGTGATGGTTGGGCGCGAACATGAAGCCCATACCCACGGCTTCGATGCACGCGGCGACCTGGCCGGCCTGGAGGTCGATCCTGGCGCCGAGGGCTTCGAGCACGTCGGCGGCGCCTGACTTTGACGACACGCTGCGGTTGCCGTGCTTGGCCACCGTGGCGCCGGCGGCGGCGGCAACGAAGGCGCAGGCCGTCGAGATGTTGAAGGTACGCGCCGCGTCGCCGCCGGTGCCGACGACGTCGACGAAATGCGCGTTGTGCGGCACCTCGACCCGGGTGCACAGTTCCCTCATCACGGCCGCCGCCGCGGCGATCTCGCCGACGGTTTCCTTCTTGGTGCGCAGGCCGTTGAGCAGATCATGGCCGTGCTCGGGCATGACGGATTCGGGATGGAACTGCACGCCTTCGACGGCGAGCGTCTTGTGGCGCACGCCCATGATTTCGCCCTCGTCGGTCCAGGCGGTGATTTCGAGGCAGTCCGGCAGCGTCGCGCGCTCGATGGCGAGCGAGTGGTAGCGGGTCGCCGAGAGCGGCGTCGGCAATCCCCTGAAGAGGCCCCGCTCGGCGTGAAATACCGGTGAAATCTTGCCGTGCATGGGTTTCGCGGCATGCACGATGCGCCCGCCGAAGGCTTCGCCGATGGCCTGGTGGCCGAGACACACGCCCAGCAGCGGAATCCTTCCGGCGAACTCCTTGATGGCGGCCACTGAAATGCCCGCCTGCGCCGGCGCGCAGGGACCGGGCGAAATGACGATGCGCGCCGGTTGCATTGCCGCGATTTCCTTCAGCGTGATGGCGTCGTTGCGATAGACGCGCACCTCTTCGCCCAACTCGCCGAAGTACTGGACGAGGTTGTAGGTGAAGGAATCGTAGTTGTCGATCATCAGCAGCATCGCGGGTTCCTTCGCATCATGGGTTCACCTCGCCGATGTTTTGCAGGGTCTGCTGCAATCGGTCGAGGCCTTGCTCGACGCCGTAGGCAACGCCCATTTCCGCGCCGACTGCGAAGCCGAGCATGAAGCCGCCCGCCAACAGAAAGCCCCACAGGACGAAGGTATTGGCGAACCAGTGCAAAGCCTTGAATGCCGTCTCCGGATGCGGCTCCGCCACCGGCACCGCAGCCGTGGGCAGCGTGGCAGCGGCGGCGGCCTCCAGCGGACCGGGAGCGAGACATTGGGCCAATAGCCGCGACACGTCGGGCTGAATGCCGGCGCGCATCATGGCCATGCGTATCGCCTCCGGTGAAGCGCCGCGGCGGTCGAGAAATTCGAGCACTTCGACGAGGTTGCGGCGCGCCACTGCGGCGTCGACGGTCTTGGCTAAGGTCTCGGTCATGGCATTTCCTCCCTGAACTGCCCGTCATGCGAAGCGCGTGTCCAGCCCGCCTTCCGCCATTTCGGCGGCGCGCAGCAGGGCCTTGGCCTTGTTTTGCGTCTCGACCCATTCCGCGTCGGGGTCGGAGTCGGCGACGATGCCGGCGCAGGCTTGGACGTAGATGCGGCCATCCTTGAGCACGGCGGTGCGGATGGCGATGGCCAGATCCATGTCGCCATTGGGGCGCGCCGGACACGGTGCCGGCGGGAAAGGTGGCGCGTAGCACCGAGACCGGGCCTTCGTCGTCCTTGAGTCGGCCTTCGACGTTGGAGACGATGTGCATGACGTGGGAGTAGCGTTCGATGACGTATTGCTCCGTCACCTTGACCGAGCCGGTCTTGGCGACGCGGCCGACGTCGTTGCGGCCGAGATCGAGCAGTTGCAGGTGCTCGGCGCGCTCCTTCGGGTCGGCGAGCAGTTCGGCGGCGAGCGCGGCGTCTTCCTCGGGCGTGGCGCCGCGCTTGCGCGTGCCGGCGATGGGGCGGCCGGTGATGACGCCGTCTTCGAGGCGCACCAGGATTTCGGGCGAAGCGCCGACGACGTGGAAGTCCTCGAAGTCGAAATAGAACATGTAGGGCGACGGGTTCAGCGTGCGCAGGGCGCGGTAGAGCGACAGCGGCTGCGCCTTGAAGGGCTTGCTCATGCGCTGGGAGAGAACGACCTGCATGACGTCGCCGTCGACAATGTATTGTTTGGCGCGCCGCACCGCGGCCTTGAATTCCTCTTCGCCGAACTCCGAGGCGGCCGGCTCGCTCGGCGTCGACGCGTCGTCCGGGATCCGCACCGGCGCGCGCAGCTTGGCCAGCAGTTCCCGCAAACGCGCCTGTGCCTGCTTCCAGGCGCCGGGGAAGCCCGGCTCGGCGAACACCACCAGCGTCAGCTTGCCGGAGAGGTTGTCGACGATGGCGAGTTCCTCGGACAGCGTGAGCAGGATGTCCGGCACGCCGACCGGATCGGCCTTGGCCGTCGCCGCCAGCTTCGGCTCGATGGCGCGCACCGTGTCGTAGCCGAAGGCGCCGACCAGGCCGCCGCAGAAGCGCGGCAGGCCGGGAAGATCCGGCACCTTGAAGCGGGCCATGAATTCGGAGATGAAGGACATCGGGTTGGTGTGCTCGCGCCGTTCGGCGACGCGGTTGCCGGTGAGCAGCAGGATCGTCGAGCCGGTGATTGAAATGCGCGTCGTGCTGCCGATGCCGATGAAGGAATAGCGGCCGAAGCGTTCGCCGCCCTGAACCGATTCGAGAAGATACGAGTAAGGACCGCCGGCCAGCTTGAGGTAGATCGACAGCGGCGTGTCGAGGTCGGCGAAGGTTTCGAGCGTGACGGGGATGCGGTTATAGCCGGCCGCAGCCAGGCGATTGAATTCGGATTCGATCATGACAACTCCACAATACAACGAAGCACCGGGCGCGGCGCGGCCGCGCGTTCAAAGGACGAGACTCAGCGCCAGCGGCGCCAGGGCCAGGCCTCCGCCCCGAGGGCATATTTCTTCGTCGATTGCAGGTTCATGCGCATGTGATCAGCCGGACGGCATCGAAAACAGTCGCGACTATAGCATCGCATTCCAGATTGCGCACATCCATGCCTTCGTTGTAACCGTAGGGCACGAGAAAGACGGCGCAGCCCGCGGCCCGCGCCGCCTTGAAATCGTTGATCGAATCGCCGATCAGCAGCGCTTGCTGCGGCGAGATGCCGAAGCGCTCGCAAATCCACAGCACCGGCAGCGGATCGGGCTTGTTCTTCGCCAGGCTATCGCCGCTGACGACGACTTCGAAAAAGGGCGCGAGTCCCGTGCGTTCCAGCAGCGGCAGCGTAAAGGCCTCGGCCTTGTTGGTGATGCAGGCGAGGCGCAGCCCTTGTGCGCGCAGTGCGGTCAGACCTTCGCGCACGCCGGGATAGAGGGCGGCGCGGCGACCATTGACCGCGGCATAGTGGCGACGGAACGACGCCAGCGCGTCCGCGGGCGGCGGCGCCGCATCGTCGGCGGCAGCGCGGCTGCCGGCGAGGCAGCGTTTGACGAGATTCGGAATGCCGCGGCCGACGTAGTTGCGGACGTCATCGACCGCGATTTCCGGCCGGCCGAGGTCCGTCAGCATGCCGTTCGCCGCCGCATGCAGATCGAGCACGGTATCGAGCAGCGTGCCGTCGAGGTCGAGCAATGCGGCACGGATCTGGAGCGGGAACTTCATGGATGCCCAACCGCCGTGGCGGTTCAGGTCTTCGCCAGTTCCGCCCGCAGAGCCGCGATGACCGAGTTGTAGCGCCGCGGATCGCTGTCCTTGCCGGCGCCAAAGACGGCCGAGCCGGCGACGAAGGTGTCGACGCCGGCCAGGGCCACTTCGCGGATGTTGGCCGGGCCGACGCCGCCGTCGATTTCGAGCAGGATGTCCAGGCCCAGCGCATCGATCATCCGGCGCACCTGGCGTGCCTTGTCGAGCACGTGGGGGATGAACTTCTGGCCGCCGAAACCGGGGTTCACCGACATCAGCAGCACCATGTCGAGCTTGGGAAGCGTCCATTCGAGCACGTCGAGCGGGGTCGCCGGATTGAACACCAGGCCGGGCTTGCAGCCGGCCTCGCGGATCAGGGCGATCGTGCGGTCGATGTGCTCCGAGGCCTCCGGATGGAAAGTGATGTAGGTGGCGCCGGCCTTGGCGAAGTCGGGGATGATGCGGTAGGTTCGGCACGTAGTGGTTGTCCATGACGTCGAAGTGCACGATGTCGGCGCCGGACGCCAGCACATTGTCCACCTCCTCGCCGAGCCGGGCGAAGTTGGCCGAAAGAATCGATGGAGCGATGCGGTAGTTGGGCATAAGCGGGCCTCGTGAGAGAATGACGCGATTCTAGCGGTCCTCGATTATCAGGCCGACTAATTTTTTCTGATGGCAGGTATAAGGCAGCGACGATGGCCGAAGCGAAGAAATACGCAATCGAGATACGGGTGCAAACCCAGTACCTGCCTGAGCAATCGGAGCCGGAGGCCGGCCGCCACGTCTTCAGTTATACCATCGCCATCACCAATGCCGGCACCGTTGCCGCGCAGTTGATTTCCCGCCACTGGATCATCACCGATGCCGACGGCACGGTGCAGGAAGTGCGCGGCCTCGGCGTCGTCGGCCACCAGCCGCTGCTGCAGCCGGGGCAGAGCTTCGAGTATTCGAGCGGCTGCTCGCTGGCGACCCCGGTCGGCACCATGCAGGGCAGTTACCAGATGGTCGCCGAAGACGGCGAACAGTTCGAGGCGCCGATCCCCGAGTTCGTGCTCTCGATGCCGCGCACGCTGCATTAGCCTGCTATTTCGCGCGCCTCGGCGGCACTCAGGGTTTTCCACGGCAGCGGCCATAGTCCCGGCACGCGTGCCATGTAGCGCCGATAGGCGTCGCCGTGCGCGGCCAGCAGCTTTCTTTCCTCGAACTTCGAGCCGATCGCGAAATAGAGCGTGATCATGAGCGACGAAACCAGCGTCGCCGCCGTCATGTCGCGCGTCCACACCAGCACCAGGGCGAGGAAATACCAGGGATGGCGCACGTAGCGGTGCAGCGGCGAGATGACGAAGGCTTCGCGACCGTCGGCGCCGGACGCCGTTGCGCGCAATTGGCGCAGGCCGAGGAAGGCCGCCATGTCGTAATGGCGCGAAGACCAGACGAAGCCGGCGACGGCAGCCAGCGCCAAGGCGTTGGTCAGCCAGGCGGCCGCTCCCGTCCAGCGCCACAACCAGGCGCCGCCGAGCGCATGGCCGAGCCAGAGGACGGGCAGCAAAGCCAGGACGGCGACGACGTTGTAGCCCAGGCGGTAATAGCGGACGCCTTGCGGCCAGCGGCGCGCGACCCAGGCCTTCGCCGCCGGCGCCGCCAGCGCCGAATGGAGCAGGCCGTAGGCGAGCCAGGCCAGCGCGAGCGGGATGAGGCCGGAGCGAATCAAGCTGCCAGCGCGAACCTTCGCACGTCGACTTCGACGCCGACACTCACTGCGTTTTCCGCCTGCTGGATAAGGGCTGCCGTGATCTCGCCGGAATGGTAGACCTCGCCGCAGTTATCGCAGATGTCGGCGGGTACGTCGCGGAATACAAGGGTGGCGCCGCTCCGCTCCAGCGTGACGCTGGCGTTGCCCGGCCGGGTTTCTCCGTGCTTGCAGATGGGGCATTTCATGGGCGCTTCCTTTCCGAGAAGTCCGTCGACCACAGGTCGGGGTCGGGCTCGTAGACAGTGACGATGATACGCTCCTCCCCGTGGCTGGCCGCCACCACATGGATAGGCCGGTCCTTGGCGTAGCCGAGACACAGGCAGCTTGGATAGGGAGCGTCGTCGGGATAGTTTTCGATGATCCGACCGCCAGTCAGCACCTGTTCCACGTCGAAGACGGAAATGCCGCGTTCGAACATGCGTCGGATGGCGTGTTGGCGAAAGATCAGCTTCACGCTAGCTCCGGTAGTCGGCGTTGATCTTCACGTAGTCATAGGAGAAATCGCAGGTCCACACTTTCGCGGCGTGGCTGCCGCGACCGAGGTCGATGCGGACGACGATCTCGGCCGGTTTCATGACGCGGGCGCCGTCCTCCTCCCGGTAGCTCGCGGCGCGACCGCCGTTCTCCGCCACCAGCACGTCGCCGAGCCAGAGCCTGAGTTTGGCCACGTCGAGGTCGGCCAGGGCGGGGTGCAACTGCGCTGCATTGCCGATGGCGCCGAGAATGCGGCCGAGATTGGGGTCGGAGGCGAAGAACGCGGTCTTCACCAGCGGCGAGTGGGCGATGGCATAGCCGACGGCCTTGGCCTCCTCCAGGGTACGGCTGCCCGCGACGGCGATTTCGATGAACTTGGTCGCGCCTTCGCCGTCGCGCACGATGGCTTGCGCCAGTTCGCGCGCCACCTCGATGACGGCGGCCTTGAACTCGTTCCAGCCGGGGGCGGTGACGGCATCGAAGCGCGCCTCGCCGCGGCCGGAAGCGATCAGGATGAAGGAGTCGTTGGTCGAGGTGTCGCCATCGACGGTGACGCAATTGAAGGAGGCGTCGGCCGCTTCCTTGACCAGGCGTTCCAGCATCGGCTGGCTGACTGCGGCGTCGGTGGCGACGAAGCCGAGCATGGTCGCCATGTTCGGCTTGATCATGCCGGCGCCCTTCGAGATGCCGGTGACGGTGACGCTCTTGCCGCCGATGACGATGCGGCGGGAGGCGACTTTGGCGACGGTGTCGGTAGTCATGATGGCGTGGGCGGCGTCGTACCAGCCGTCGGCGTGAAGTGCCTTCTGGGCGATCGGCAGGCCGGCGCGGATGGCGTCGACCGGCAGCGGCTCCATGATGACGCCGGTCGAAAACGGCAGCACCTGTTCGGCGCGCAGGTCCATGAGCCGCGCCGCCGCCGCGCAGGTGGCGTTGGCGGCGGCCAGTCCCGGTTCGCCGGTGCCGGCGTTGGCGATGCCGGTGTTGATCACCAGCGCGCGGATATCGCCCGTGGCCAGGTGGGCGCGGCAGACCTGCACCGGCGCGGCGCAAAAGCGGTTCTGGGTGAAGACGCCGGCGACCGTGCTGCCGGCGGCGAGTTCGATCAGAGTCAGGTCGCGCCGGTTGGCCTTGCGGATGCCGGCTTCGGCAACGCCGAGACGGACTCCGGCGACGGCGTGGATACGATCGGGGGTAGGGGTGGCGTAATTGACCGGCATGGTTTGATTCTCCAGGGAACTACTGTTCGAAAACTAAACGCCACAACGCCCGCACCGCCGCGACCTTGTCGGCCACCAGGATCGGATCGACGCGGCTCAAGTCGTTGTTGAGGCGCAGCGCGTGTTGCAGGCGGCGGTACTCGCGGTAGGCGTCGCGCACCGTCTCGGCCAGATCGGCCGGGATCAGGCCCCGCTCGGCGGCCATGCGCAGCAGCGCGATGTTGCCGCGGTTGGCGGTGAGTTCGGCATGTTCGCGCGCATGGATCAGCACCAGCGCCTGGACGATGAACTCGACGTCGATGAGGCCGCCCGGATCGTGCTTGAGGTCGAACAGCTCGCTCTTGCCGCCGTGGGCGTCGAACATCTTCCGCCGCATCGCCGCCACTTCCTGCTTGAGCGCCGCGGGGTCGCGCGGCAGTTGCAGGATTTCGTCGCGAATCTTGGCGAAGGCGGCGCCGATCGCGGCGTCGCCGGCCGAGTAGCGCGCTCGCGTCAGCGCCTGATGCTCCCAGACCCAGGCCGCTTCGAGCTGGTACTTGCGGAAGGATTCGAGCGAGGTGACGACGAGGCCCGAGGCGCCGTTGGGCCGCAGGCGCAGGTCGGTCTCGAACAGTTGGCCGGCCGAGGTCTGGGTGTCGAGCCAGGTGATGATGCGCTTGGCCAGTTGCGAATAAATCTGGGCGGCGTCCGGCGCCTCGTCGTCGAACAGGAAAATCATGTCGAGGTCCGAGGCGTAGCCGAGTTCCTTGCCGCCGAGCTTGCCGTAGCTGATGACGGCAAAGCGCGGCACCTCGCGGTGGCGGCGCGAGAGTTTTTTCCAGGCGTATTGAATGGTGAGGTCGAGCACGACGTCGGCGAGCTCCGACAGATAGTCGGACAGTCGCTCCAGTTGCAGCAAGCCGGCGACGTCCTGCCTCAGCAGGCGGAAGACCTGGGCGTGGTGGGCTTCGCGCATCAGCACCATCTGGCGTTCGACGTCGGGTTCGCCTTCGTCGAGCGCGGCGACGAGTTCGCGGCGGAACGCCGGCCAGTCGGGCGCGGCCTCCAGGCTGCGCGCGTCGAGCAGTTCGTCGAGCAGCACCGGATGGCGTAGCAGGTAGCCGGCGGCCCAGCCGGAACGAACAGATCGAGGCAGCGCGCCAGCGTGTCGTCGGGGTCCGCCGTGGCGGCGGCGACCTCGATGGTGAGCGGCACCAGCGCATCGAAGCGGCTCTTCGCCGCTTCGGACAGTTGCTGGTAGCGCTCGCCGGCGCGCAGGCCGGCGAGTCGCCGGCAGGCGGCGTCGACGTCGCGGAAGCCGAGTTGCGCCAGGCTGTCGGCATGGTCGGTGGAGCGTGTCCACAGCGGGTCCAGCGTGTGGTTCGGCGCGTTCGGCCGCGCGAAGACGGCCTCGAAATGGCGCGTCACGTTGAGACGATGGTCGTCGAGTTCCGCCAGCAGCGCGGCGTAGGAGGCGAAGCCCATGGCCCGCGCGATCAGCGCCTGGTCTTCCGGCTTTTCCGGCAGGCTGTGGGTCTGGGCGTCGTCGAGATACTGCAAGCGATGCTCCAGCCGGCGCAGAAAGTCGTACGCGCCGGCGAGTTCGGCGGCATCGACGTCGGTGATGCGCCCGCGCTCCAGCAGCAGTTGCAGCACTTGCAGCGTCGGTTTGGTTTGCAGCGCGCGGTCGCGGCCGCCGCGGATCAGTTGGAAGACCTGGGCGATGAACTCGATCTCGCGGATGCCGCCGGGACCGAGCTTGACGTTGTCGGCCATGTCCTTCTTGGCCACTTCGCGCCGGATCTGCGCATGCAGGTCGCGCATGGCGTCGATGGATCCGAAGTCGAGGTATTTGCGGAAGACGAAAGGCAGGCGGATGGCTTCGAGTTCGTCGTGGCGGTCGCCGCTCAGCGGCCGCGCCTTGATCCAGGCATAGCGCTCCCATTCGCGTCCCTGGGTCTGGAAATAGGTCTCCAGCATCTCGAAGGAGCAGACCAGCGGGCCGGAATCGCCGTTCGGCCGCAGCCGCATGTCCACGCGGAAGACCTGGCCCTCGCCGGTGGCGTCGCTGATGGCGTTGATCAGGCTGCGCCCGAGTCGCGTGAAATACTCGAAATTGGAAATCGACTTGGTGCCGCCGTCGGTCTGCCCGTCGTCCGGATAGACGAAAATCAGATCGATGTCCGAGGAGACGTTGAGTTCGCGTCCGCCGAGCTTGCCCATGCCGACGACGATCAGCCGCTGTTCCTCGCCGTGCGCGTTGCGCGGGACGCCATAGCGGCCCTGCTGCGCCGGCGCGAGGACGTCAAGCGCCGCAGCGACGGCGACTTCAGCGATTGCGGTCATGGCGGCGGTGACCTCGGCCAGCGTCGCCCGGCCGACCAGATCGCGCCCGGCGATGCGCGCATAGGCGCGTTGTTTCAGCCGCCGCAGGGCCGGCTTCAAGGACGCCTCGTCGAGCGGCGCCGCGGCGAGCCAGTCGCGCAGTTCCGCCGCCGCGAGCGGCCAGGCGCATGCCGCGTCCAGCTCTTGGGTCAATTCGGGGTGGGCTGCCAGCAATTGCGACAGGTAGCGGGAACTCTGCGCGGGATCGGAGGGGAGAGGCATTGGTTTAGAATTGAGCCGTTTCGCCAAAGCGCCATTCTATCGTTCCCGCTGGTGGTGGCGCGCCCCGATCCCATGCGCATTATTCCCAATCCCGCTACCTTCCGTGCCGCATTTGTTCATCCCCTGACGCGCCGCCTGCTGCGCGTTGCAGGGTGGAGCGCGCTGGCGCTGTATTTTGCGTTTGCGGGGCTGGTGCTGGCGTTGCGCTACGCGGTCTTGCCCCAGATCGAGAGCTACCGTGGCAACATCGAGACGGCGCTGACGCGAGCGCTGAAACTGCCGGTGTCCATCGGCGCCAGCGACGCCGCCTGGGCCGGGCTGCGACCGCGCCTGGCGATCCGCGGCTTCGCCGTCCGCGACGCGGCGGGCCGGCCCGCGCTCGGCTTCGACAACGTCCAGGCCGAGCTGGCCTGGTCTTCCCTTTGGCACTTCGGCCTGCGTCTGCATCGGCTCGAAATCCTGGCGCCCGAACTCGACGTCCGCCGCGACGCGACCGGTCGCTATTACGTGGCCGGCCTTGAGGTCACGGCCGGCAGCGACGACCAAGGCTTCGCCGACTGGGTGCTGGCGCAAGACCGCATCGTCGTGCGCGATGCCGCCATCCGCTGGCACGACGAGCTGCGCGGCGCGGCGCCGCTGGTGTTGCGGCGCGTCAACTTCGACTTGCAGAACGACGGCCGGCGCCGCCGTTTCGGCGTCACCGCCGAGCCGCCGCCGCAGTTGGCGGCGCGCATCGACGTGCGCGGGGATTTTCGCGGCGCCGATCTCGATCGGCCGGACGCCTGGAAAGGCGACATGTATGCCGAACTCGACTACGCCGACCTTGCCGTCTGGCGCACCTGGATCGACTATCCGTTCGAATTGCCGCGCGGCAGCGGCGGCCTGCGCCTGTGGCTTTCCTTTGCCGCCGGACAACCGACGGCGCTGACCGCCGACGTGCGTCTGGCCGACGTCGCCATGCGGCTGGGACCGGACCTGCCGGTTCTCGACCTGAGCCGTCTCGAAGGGCGTCTCGCCGCCAAGCGCGTGTCCGGTGGCTTCAGCGCCGAGGCCGCCCATCTCGCGCTGACGACCCGCGGCGGCATTCGCATCGAACCGACCGACGCCCGCCTGCGTTACCGCGTGCCGGCCGCCAATCGCGTCGCCGAGGGCGAGATCGAGACCGGCGATCTCGATCTCGGCGCACTGTCGGCCCTGGCGGCACACTTGCCGCTGGCTGCGGACATGCGTGCGCAATTGGCCGATTTTGCGCCGCGCGGCAGGCTGCGCAACTTCAAGCTTGCCTGGAGCGGCGCGCCCGAACAGCCGGCGACCTGGCGCATCGCCGGTGCCTTCGAAAATCTGGGCTTGTCCGCGCAGGGCGCGGTGCCGGGATTCGCCGGGCTCAGCGGCGGCATCGAAGGCGACGACAAGCGAGGCCGCCTGGTATTGAGCAGCGGCAAGAGCGCCGTCGAATTGCCGGCGGTGTTCGCCGAGCCGCGCGTCGATCTCGATGCCCTCGATGTCCAGGTGACCTGGCAGGACAATCCCGGCGGCATGGATTTCCGCATCGAGAGCGCGCGCTTCCGGAGCCCGGATGCGGCGGGCGAGGCCACCGGTCGCTACCGCGCCGACCGCGGCGGCGGGCCGGGCGAAATCGACTTGTCGGCGAAGCTGACGCGCGGGGCCGCCGTCGCCGTTTGGCGCTATGTCCCGCTGGCAGTCGGCAAGGACGTGCGCGACTGGTTGAAGGACTCGCTGCTCGCCGGCAAGGCCGACGAGGCGACTTTGCGCCTGCGGGGCGATCTCGCCAAATTCCCCTTCCGCGACGGCAAGGATGGCATTTTCCAGGTCAAGGGGCGCTTCCGCGAGGCCGCCTTGCGTTATGCCCCCGCCTGGCCGGAAATACGCGACATCTAAGGCGAGCTGCTGTTCGAAGGTGCGCGCATGGCGATCCACGGCCGCAAGGGCAGCATCCTCGGCGTCGGCATCGGCCCCGTGGCCGTGGACGTTGCCGACCTCGACGCCAAGGACGTCGTGATGAGCGTCGACGGCCGCGCCGCCGGGGCGACCGCGAATTTCCTCAAGTTCATCGAAGCGAGTCCGGTCGGCGGCTACATCGATCACTTCACCGAGGACATGACGGCCAGCGGCAGCGGCGAGTTGCGCCTCAAGCTGACGCTGCCGCTCGAACGCATCGAGGCGACCAGGGTGGACGGTCGCTATCGCTTCATCGCCAATCAGGTGGTGCCCGATCCCGACATGCCGCCGCTGACGGACGTGAACGGAGAAATCCACTTTACCGGCGAGCGCCTCGAAGGGCAGAAGATACGCGCCGCGATGCTCGGCATGCCCTTGACCTTGGACATCGCGCCGGCCGGCGACGGCAATGTCGCGATCAAGACTTCCGGCAATCTGTCGGTGCGCAGCCTGGCGCAGCAGTTCGACCATCCCGTGCTCGGCCATTTCTCGGGAACCGCGCCGTGGAGCGGCACGGTCAAGGTGCGCAAGAAGACCGCCGAGCTGCGCCTGGAATCGTCATTGCAGGGCATCGCATCGAGCCTGCCCGAACCCTTCAACAAGGCGGCGAACGACGTCATGCCGCTGGTGATCGAGCGCAAGCAGGGACCGGTGCCCGGCCGCGACCTGACCAGCCTCAGCCTCGGCGATGCGCTGAAAATGCAACTCGTGCGCCGCCACGAGGGCGGCAAGACCACCATCGAACGCGGCGTCGTCGCCGTCGGCGTGGCGCCGCGCCTGCCCGAACGCGGCGTCGCACTTGCGATGCAAGGCAAGCGTCTCGACATCGACTACTGGCGACGCCTGCTCGCCGGCGACGGCAAGGGCGACGCTGCCCTGCCGCTCAGCCAGGTGGATTTGCGTTGCGACGAACTGGTGTTCTCCGGGCACAGCATCGCCGGCCTGCGCCTCGCCGCCACGCGCAGCGGCGGCTTGTGGCGCGCGGACATCAAGAGCCGCGACGCCAGCGGCAATCTCGAATGGGACGGCCAGGGGGCGGGGCGGGTGTCGGGCCACCTGGCGCACTTGGCCCTCCACGACGTCGCCAGCGCCAAGGCGCCCAGCGTCGACAATCCCGACGAGATGCCGGCCGTCGACCTCGTCGTCGATCGCTTCTCGCTGCAGGGCAAGGAGATGGGCGCCCTCAAGCTCAAGGCCGAAAACGCAAAGGACGGCTACTGGAACGCCCGCTTCGACATGCGCAACGACGATGCTTCGCTCGAAGGTTCCGGCCGCTGGCGGCCGAGCGAGACCGCCGCGGACACCCGCATCGAATTCAAGCTGGCGGCCAAGAGCGTCGAGAAGCTGCTGACGCGCATGGGCTACCCGGAGGCGGTGAAGCGCGGCACGGCCAGCCTCGAAGGTGCGCTGTCCTGGAAAGGCATGCCGACGGCGATCGACTATCCGAGCCTAGACGGCAATCTCAAGTTCGAGGCCGGCGGCGGCCAGTTCAACAGGCTGGAACCGGGCGTCGGCCGCCTGCTCGGGGTGCTCTCCTTGCAGTCGCTGCCGCGCCGGCTGACGCTGGACTTCCGCGACGTCTTCAGCGAGGGCTTCGCCTTCGACAGCATTGCCGGCCAGGCCGTCGTCAGCCGCGGCGTCATGGAAACCAAGAACTTGAAGATCGCCGGACCTGCGGCCAAGGTGCTGATGGCGGGCAGCGTCAATCTCGTCAACGAAACCCAGAACCTCATGGTGAGGGTGCAGCCGGAAATCGGCGAGACCGTCGCTACCGGGGTGCTGCTGGCGCATCCG
>JACRPB010000145.1 GCA_016214175.1 Rhodocyclales bacterium | reverse complement strand
CCGCGGGTCGATTCCCTTGTCTTCAAGCAGAGCATCGCTATGAGTGGTAATAAATATCTGGCGACGGTATTTCGCTTGGCGCTGCACGCGCCAGATTAAGGGTGGAATGCGCCTGACAATATCTTCGTTTAGAGAAAGCTCGGGCTCCTCCAGCAACAGTAGTGAATCGCCATCCAGGAGGCTCCACATAACGCCAAGCAGGCGCAAAGTGCCGTCGGAAAACTGACGCTCCCGCTGCCAACCCGCATCTGGACGCCAGTGCTCGTAAAGCGCTTCCAGGTGAGGGGCACCGGTCACCTTATCGCGTATGAAGCGCAGATTGCGCATGTTCGGTACGCAGACCTTCAATACCTCCTCGATCTTCGCGAGTCTGGCGTGACTCGTTTTTTCCGGAGTCTTGGCAATGCGTTCCAGAAACGCTTGACCGAACGGATCGTCTTCCATGCGATAACCGCCAAGCTGATCGGCATTTTTTAGCAACTGCGGTACTAAGTGCAGATAGGTTGCCGACGCAAAAAAATCTGCGACCTCGCGGAATGCGCGGTTGGTGTTGATTTGCTCGATATGAGTTTGCGTCAGTCGATCCGGGTCGGTCTGGTCTTCAGGGGCTGGGCGATCAAGTAGCACTTTGTTGTCATGAAGATTCTCGACACGCTCTTTGCTTACCAGCAGACGTTGTTGTCCCTTGCCTTCGCTGCGGAAAGCCAAAATATAGCGCCACTTGGGTTCCGTATCTATTCGTTCCGCCAGCTCGACTTCGACCGAAACCTCCGGATCGCTTCTTGCCAGAAGACTTCGCAGTTTTGTTATTCCGCCGCGATCCTTCACCGCTTTCTGGAGGCCACCACCTTCTGGTTTGGCTACATCCCTCAAGAAGCGGAGAACTTCAAGCAGATTGGACTTGCCGGAAGCATTCGGTCCGATCACATAGACGCGCTCACGTAGAGCAACGTCAACTTTCTTGAAATTGAGCCAATTCTTTAGCTTAAGCCGGGTAATCAACATGCTAGGCCCCCTTCGCCGCCGCCCGGATCGCCGCCAGCTTCTTGCGGGCTTCCTTGCGCTCGACGTGCCGCAGCGCATAGAAGGTCATCCAGCCCACCAGCAGCATGCCGACGGTGAAGCTGCCGTAGGCGACGGGCCAGGGAATGTGCTCGGTCATCATCGAGTATTCGGACATGCCGCCGATGCCGGCGAGGATGTTGATCGGCATGAAAATGACGCTGAGCGTGGTCAGTTTCGACACGCGCTTGTTCTGGTTGATGTTGATGAAGCCGACCGTGGCGTCCATCAGGAAGTTGATCTTGCCGAAGAGGAAGGTGGTGTGGCCGTCGAGCGACTCGATGTCGCGCAGGATCTGGCGCGCCTCGTCCTGCTGCTGGGTGGACAGGAACTTGCCGCGCATCAGGAAGGATACGGCGCGGCGCGTATCCAGCACGTTGCGGCGGATGCGTCCGTTCAGGTCTTCGCCGCGGGCGATTTCGGACAGGATTTGCGCCGCCGCGTCGTCGGTGACGTGCGGGTTGAGCACGCTGCGGCCGACGGCCTCGAGATCGGCATAGACGTCTTCCAGCGCGTCGGCCGAGTATTCGGCGTCGGCGGCGTAGAGATCGAGCAGCACGTCCTTGCCCTCGGTGACGTAGCCGGGCTGGGTGCGGGCGCGCAGCCGCTGCAAGCGGAACACCGGCAGTTCCTCGCGGCGCACCGAAAACAAGACGTCGCGATGCAGGATGAAAGCCACCGCGACGTTGCGCGCGGCGTCGGCCGTATCGAGCAGGAAGTCGGAGTGCAGGTGGATTTCGCCGTTGTCCTCGACGTAAAAGCGGGCGCTGGCTTCGAGGTCGGTGAGGCTGTCGGGGTCGGGCAGTTCGAGGCCGAAGAACTCGCCCACCCAGTAGCGCATTTCGGCGGAAGGCGCGACCAGGTCCACCCAGATCGGCTTGACGTTGGCGAGATCGGCCTTGTTGGCCACCGGCACCTGGCGCAGGCGGCCGTTGAACAGTTCGAAGGCGTTGAGCGACACCTTCTCGCTTTGTTGCTTGGACGTGTTGACGAGCTCCTCGCGCAACTCGTCGAGCAGCAGGAGCAGGATGCCGTCGTGGCGCTCCTCCCTGACCTGGTCCCAGGCCAGCAGGCGATCCTCGGGCGACAGCGCTTCGAGGATGCGCGCGACGTCGACGGCATCAAGGTGGTCGAGCAGCTTGCCGAGTTCGGCCAGATTCTGCTTGTGCACCAGGTTCTCGACCAGGCCGTGCTTGGGCATTTCCTGGCGGTTGACCAGGCTTTCGACCAGGCGATTGCGCGACAGCAGCCTTTGCACCTCGTTGAGGTGCTCGGTGAGTCTGTCGAATTCCTGGGTGGGTGCCTGGCTCACGTTCTTTCGCCGCCTGGGGAACGGGCTGATTGTAATCTATCGGACTCTCACGGAACCTCGGAATACTGCATGCGACCGAGCACTGTTTGCGTTCTGCCGTCCATGAAAGCGGAATAGGGGTTCTTTTCGTACTTGCGCGGCGCCGGCAGCATCACCGCCAGGCGCGCCGCCTGCTCGGCGCCGAGGGCTGCCGCCGAAAGACTGAAATAGCGCCGTGCCGCGGCTTCGGCGCCGAACACGCCCTCGCCCCATTCGACGACGTTGAGATAGACCTCCAAGATGCGCCGCTTGTCCCAGAACAGTTCGAGCCAGACCGTGATGATCGCTTCCTGTGCCTTGCGCCAGGGCGTCTTCGAAGGCGAAAGGAACAGGTTCTTCGCCAGTTGCTGGGAAATCGTTGAGCCGCCGGCGACGACCTTGCCCTTCTTCTGGTTCTTTTCGAGCGCCTTCTGCATGCCTTCCCAGTCGAAGCCCTCGTGGTCGACGAACTTGTCGTCCTCGGCGGCGACTACCGCGCGCTTGAGATGGACGGAGACCTTCTCGTAATCGACCCAGCGGTACTTGAGTTCGGCCTGCGGGTTCTTCGCGCGCAGCTCGTCGAGGCGCAGGCTCATGAAATGCGTGGTGCCGGGGTTGGCGACTTTCCACCACAGCACCCAGCCCAGGTACCAGCCCTGCCAGGCGCAGACGAGGAGCACGCCCGCCAGCAGCGCCTGTCTCAACCGATGCGCAACGCCCTTGCGCATCAGTGCTGCGATGCTTGCAGGGCCAGCAGTACCGGTCCGGTGGCGGGCCGCAGCCCGCGCCAGACGTAGAAGGCCTCGGCCGCCTGCTCGACCAGCATGCCGAGACCCGCGGCGATGCGCGCCGCGCCGCCCGCGCGCGCCTGCGCCATGAAAGGCGTATCGCGGCCGTAGAGCATTTCGTAGACGACGCACTGGGCTGCGAAGACGCCGGGCGGCAGCGGCAGCGCCGCGGCGGCGAGTCCGGCGGCGGTGGCGTTGATGACCAGGTCGAAGCGCCGCCCGCCGAGCTCGGCGTAACCGCCGCCTTCGGGCTGTGGACCGGCGCCGGCGCGGGCGGCAAACTCCACCGCCAGGCGCGCCGCCTTCTCGGCCGTGCGATTGGCGATGAAGAGTTCGGCCGGCCCTTCCTGCAGCAGCGGCAGGACGGCGCCGCGCGCGGCGCCGCCGGCGCCGAGCAGCAGCACGCGGCGGCCCTTGACGTCGCAGCCGAGGTTGGCCTTGAGGTCGCGCACCAGACCGGCGCCGTCGGTGTTGTCGCCGAGGATGTCGCCGCCGGCAAAGCTCAGGGTATTCACCGCTCCGGCCGCGGCGGCGCGCTCGGTGCGCCGCGTCGCCAGGCGGAACGCCTCTTCCTTGAAGGGGACGGTGACGTTGGCGCCGCGCCCGCCGTGCGCGGCAAAGGCGCCGACCGTGGCGGCGAAGCCGTCGAGTGGCGCCAGCAGCGCTTCGTAACTCATGTTCTGCCCGGTCTGGCGCGCGAACAGGGCGTGGATGCGCGGCGACTGGCTATGCGCGATCGGGTTGCCGAAGACGGCGTAGCGGTCGGGGGCGTCCATCAGTTGGACTGCAGCCGGTCGGCGTTGGTGAAGCTCCAGGTGCGCGTGATCTCGATGACGTCGGTGTCGCGCTTGATGTCGGGCGGGAAGGGCGCGTAGGGCGCGGCGAGGCGGACGATGCGGCGCGCGGCTTCGTCGAGCACCTTGTGGCCGGAGGGGCGGTTGATTTCGATGCTGTCGAGTTCGCCGTCGGCCTTGATGATGACGGTGATGACCAGGCTGCCGTAGAGGCGGCCGCGCGCCGATTCCGGGTAGTTCAGATTGCCGATGCGCTCGATCTTCTGGCGCCAGTCTTCCACGTACTGGGCGAAGCGGTACTCGGCGGCGCGCGCGCCGATGAAGGCCTTGCGCGGCCGCTTATTGTATTCGTCGATGTTGCGGTTGATCTCGCCCTCGAAGTGGGCGATGGCGAGCGCCCGCGCCGCGAGGTCGATGCCGGAAATGCTCGGCGCCGGCGTCGGCTGCACCTGCTCGCTGCGCTTGGTCTCGGCCGCCACCTTCTTGTCGCTGCCGGCCTGGGTCAGCAACTGCTGCTGGCGCGTCTCCATTTCGGCGACGCGGCGCTTGGCCTCGATCAGGTCGTTGCCTTCGCTGGCGTTCTTCGCCACCGGCAGCGGCGACTTGACGCGGCGGTCGTCGTCGGTGTTGCCGCCGCCGTCGAGATTGCTCTGCGCCCTGGCCTGGGCATCGACGGGCTTGCGCGCGCTCTTGCTATTGACGAGGATGACGTCGAGCGCCTGCTCGGTGGCCTTGCCGAGGGTTTCCGGCAGCTTGAAGTGAATCGATAGGACGAAGGCGTGGAGCAGGATGGACACCCCCAGCGCCAGTTTCAGGCTGCGCTGCGGCGGGTTGAATCCGGCATAGGGTGCGGGCCAGGTCACGTTCGACATAGCCGCGGATTTTACTCCCCGCTTTCCTCGTCGCTCAAAGCCGCAGCAGAGGCGTCGGCTGCCAGCAATTCGACGTACCGGACGCGGGCTTCGGCGTCGAGCAAGTCGATGGCTTCGACCGCCAGTTGCACGCGCACGCCGCGGTCCAGCGCCGGCAGCGAGGGCACGCGCAGTACCAGCGGCAGGCGTTCGAGGCGCACCAGGCTTTCCTTGATGACGACGGCGGTGGGTGCGGCCTCGGTCTCCTGCGCCAGCCAGCGCAGGCACCAGTAGCGCTCCATGCCGCGCTGGAATTCGGCGTAGGCGGCGTAGGTCAGCTCGAAGTCGCGCAGGGCGGCGAGAAACTCCGCCGATTTCGCCGTGTAGGGCGGCGTCTCGTTCTTCAGGCAGGCGATCAACTGCCACTGGTTGATGAGGTCGCAGTAGCGGCGCAGCGGCGAGGACGACCAGGCGTAGCAATCGACGCCGAGGCCCTCGTGAGCGGCGGCCACCGTGCTCATGCGCACCTTGCCCGCCGTCTGCACGCGGTAGAGACCGGCGATCTTGGCGTCGCGCAGCGCGGCGCCCCAGGTGGCGTTGGCGACGATCATGAGCTCGGCCACCAGCGTGTCGAGCGGACTGCCGCGCTGCCGCTCGTCGATGGCGATGCGGCCCCGGCCCTGCGGCGTCTCGGCGGTCCAGTCGACGTGGAAGTTGTAGTCCTTGCGGTTCTGCTGGTTGCTGGCGCCGCGGCCGGCTTCGAGCACGGTGGCGAGTTCCCACAGGCGCTTCAAGGCGTCGCCGAAGGGAAATTCCGGCAGGCCGGCGGCGAGCGTCTCGGCGTTGAACAGCGGCTCGATGTCGTGATG
>JACRPB010000087.1 GCA_016214175.1 Rhodocyclales bacterium | reverse complement strand
TGGCATGGTGTCTTCGCGCCTAGGACAGCGCCAGCGGCGCGCCGTCCCAGTCGCCGTCCCAGGCCAGCACGCGCAGCACGCGACCATCGGCGCAGTCGGCGCATACGTCGGCGCCGTCGCGGTAGAGCGTAGGCACGGCGAAGCGCGGCGTGCGCGCCGGGGCGAGCAATGTGCGCAGCAGGCGCAGGCGGCGGCCGTCGGCGAGATCGAAAAAGGCGCCGGGGTAGGGCGGGGCGACGGCGCGCACGAGATTGTGGATCTGCTGCGCCGACTGCGTCCAGTCGATGCGGCCGTCCTCGGCCTTGCGCCCGCTGAAGTAGCTGCCGGCCTTGAGGTCGGGCATGACGTGGGGCGCGGTGCCGGCGATGAGTTGCGGCAGCACGCGGTCGAGCGCCATTTCGGCCGCCAGCGTGACCTTGCCGAAGACTTCGTGCGCCGTGTCGTCGGGTAGGATGGGCACGGCCTGCTGGGCGACGATTTCGCCGGCGTCGGGCTTTTCGACCATGCGGTGCAGCGTGGCGCCGGTTTCGCGCTCGCCGTGCAGCACGGCCCAGTTCACCGGCACGCGGCCGCGATAGTGCGGCAGCAGCGAGCCGTGCATGTTGTAGGCGCCGCGCCGGGGCGCTTCCAGCAACGCGGGATTCAGCATGTGGCGGTAGTAGAAGGAGAACAGGAAGTCCGGCTTGCAGTCTTCCAGTTGCGCCAGCAGCGCCGGCCGGTTCGGGTTGGCGGGGGTGACGACCGGAATGCCGTGGTCGGCGGCGGTCTGCGCGACGCTGTCGAACCAGATCGTCTCCTGCGGGTTGTCCTCGTGGGTGACGACGAGGCGGACGTCGACGCCGTGGGCGAGCAGCACCCTGAGGCAGCGCACGCCGACGTTGTGGTAGGCGAAGACGACTGCCCGCGTCATCACTTCTTCTCCAGGACGGCGCCGATGGTGTAGCGCGGGCGATGGCGCACCTGCGGGTAGATGCGGCCGATGTATTCGCCGAGCAGGCCGACGCCGAAGAGCGTGATGCCGATGAGGAAGAAGGCGATGCCGAACAGGGTGAACAGGCCCTCGGCCTCGGGGCCGACGACGATGCGGCGCAGGGCGAGGGCGACGACGAACAGCGCCGAGAGCAGGGAAATGACGATGCCGGCCATCGAGAACCATTGCAGCGGCACCAGCGAGAAGCCGGTCATAAGGTCGAAGTTGAGCCGGATCAGACTGTAGAGCGAATACTTCGATTCGCCGGCGTGGCGTTCTTCGTGGGCGACTTCGACTTCGGTCGGCCTTTGGGCGAAGGAGTAGGCCAGCGCCGGGATGAAAGTGCTGACTTCGCGGCAGGAGTTGATGGCCTCGATGATGGAACGCGAGTAGGCGCGCAGCATGCAGCCCTGGTCGGTCATCTTGATGCGGGTGATGCGCTCGCGCAGGCCGTTCATGGCCTTCGAGGCCCAGCGGCGGAAGGCCGTGTCCTGGCGGTTCATCCGGATCGAGCCGACGCAGTCGTAGCCTTCGCGCATCTTCGCCACCAGCTTGCCTATCTCTTCGGGCGGGTTCTGCAAGTCGGCATCGAGCGTGACGACGATGTCGCCCTTGCAGTGCTCGAAACCGGCCATGATCGCCATGTGCTGGCCGGCGTTGGCGGCGAGCAGGACGACGCGCGTCGTCTCCGGGCGCTGCTCCCACTGCTCGCGCAACAGCGCCGCCGAGCGGTCCTTGCTGCCGTCGTTGATGAACACGACTTCGTAGCTCGTGCCCAGCGCGTCGAGCGCCGGATAGAGCCGCGCGAACAGCGCCGGCAGCCCGGCTTCTTCGTTGTAGACGGGGACGATGACGGAGAGTTCGAGATTGGGCATCAGGCGATTCCTGCAAACAGCGCGAGAGCGCGATTGACATTGACCATGGTGGCGTCGTCGAGTCGGCCGAAACTGGGGCCGACTTTTTCGCGCAGCACCGTCAAAATCTTGTCCACTTGAATTTGCGATTCGAGCTTCAAGCCGTTGGCGGGCGTCGGCTTGACCGAGAGTCGAAACAGCGGCGCGTCGCGCAAGTCGGACGTGATGAGACAGAGCATTACCGTGGGATGGGTAGGATTGAACAGATCCGACTGAATGACGAGGGCGGCGCGCGGTTTGCCGAAATCGCCCTGCACGGCCACGGTGACCAGATCGCCGCGGCGGAAGTTAATCACGCTTTCCAGTCGCCGACGGCCTCGATGAAGCTGGCGGCCTCGGCCTCGGCCTTGTCGCCGGCCAGCGCGGCCGACTGCTTGCGGCACTCGGCGACGAATCCGGGCGCGCGCGTATCCGGCACCCAGAGCTGAATCGGCCGCAGGCCCGCAGCGCGCAAGCGTTCGCGGTAGAGCTTCATGCGCGGAGCGGTAGCGTTGGCAGGCATGGCCGGAGACTTTTGAGTGCGTAACATGTTACGAGGATAGCACACCGCCTAATGCGAAAGGACTTCCTCGATGGCCGCGCATACACGGTCGATGTCGCCATCGGCCATGGCCGGAAACAGCGGCAGGGTGACGATGCGGCGGCCGACGTCCTCGGCGTGAGGAAAGTCGCCGTCCTTGAAGCCGAGTTTGCGGTAGAGGCTGAACAGGTGCAGCGCCGGGTAATGCACGCCGACGCCGATACCGCGTTCCTTCATCGCGGCGATGAAGGCGCCGCGGTCGCTGCCGGGCGGCAGCAACGGTTGGAACATGTGCAAGTTCGAGTTCTCGAAGTCGCGCGGCGGCAGCGTCAGGCCGAGGGCGGGGTCGATGTGCTCGAAGTAGGCGCGCACCAAGTCGCGGCGGCGCGCGGTGAATTCGGCGAGGCGCGGCAACTGGCCGAGCCCGATGGCGGCGGCGATGTCGGTGAGGTTCCATTTGCCGCCGAGGACATCGACGTCCATGCCGCCGTCGGCCGCGCGCTTGACGCCCTGCAAGCGCAGGCGCTCGCAGTAGGCGGGATCGACGTCGGCCGGCAGCACCAAGGCGCCGCCCTCGCCGGTGGTGAGGTTCTTGTTGGCGTGGAAGCTGAAGGAAACGAAGTCGCCGCAACTGCCGATCGGCTTGCCGTGCCATGAGGCCCCGAGCGATTGCGCGGCGTCCTCGACCACGCGCAGCTTGTGGGCGGTGGCGATGGTGTAGAGGCGGTCGCGGTCGGCCGGCAGGCCGGCGAGATCGACGGGCATGAGCGCTTTCGTCCGCGGCGTCAGCGCGGCCTCGATCCTGGCCGGATCGATGTTGCGCGTCGCCGGGTCGATGTCGGCGAACACCGGCGTCGCGCCGACTTCGAGAATCACGTTGGCGGTGGCGACCCAGGTCAGCGGCGTCGTGATCACTTCGTCGCCGGGGCCGATGCCGGCCAGGCGCAGCGCGACTTCGAGCGTGGCGGTGCCCGAGTTGAAGGCGCGCACCGGTCGCCCGCCGAAGTAGTCCGACAGGGCCGCCTCGAAGGCGTTCACCTGCGGACCGCTGGTGCTCCAGCCCGAGCGCAGTACGTCGGCAACGCCGGCAATCGTCTCCTCGCCGATCGTCGGGCGGGTGAAGGGCAGGAAACTCATGAGCGCGTTACCAGGAACACACCGACAACG
>JACRPB010000086.1 GCA_016214175.1 Rhodocyclales bacterium | reverse complement strand
CAGGGCGACGAACTTCTTGTAGGCGCCCGGCCTTTCCGGCAGGGTCACCGCCAGCACCGCTTCGCGCTGTTCGCCGACCTCGGCGCGCCCGGCGACGAAGCGCAGGCGGTCGAAGTTCATGTTGGCGCCCGAGGCCACGGCGACCAGCGTCTTGCCGACGTGGCCGTGGTGGCCGGCCCACTGTTTGGCGCCGGCGATGGCCAAGGCGCCGGCCGGTTCGAGGATGGAGCGCGTGTCCTCGAAGACGTCCTTGATGGCGGCGCAGATGGCGTCGGTATCGACGCGCACGATGTCTTCGACGTGTTCCCGGCAGAGGCGGAAAGTTTCCTGGCCGACGTACTTGACGGCGGCGCCGTCGGCGAAGAGGCCGACCTGGTCCAGGCGCACGCGCTTGCCGGCCTTGAGCGAGCGCGCCATGGCGTCGGCGTCTGCGGCCTCGACGCCGAAGACGCGGGTTTGCGGCCGCAGGCGCTTGATATAGGCGGCGACGCCGGAAATCAGGCCGCCGCCGCCGACGGCGCAGAACACGGCGTCGATCGGTTCCGGATGCTGGCGCAGGATTTCCATGCCTATCGTGCCCTGGCCGGCGATGACGTCCGGGTCGTCGTAAGGATGGACGAAGTTCAGCTTGAGCTTCCTTTCCATCGCCAGCGCCGCGGCATAGGCCTCGTCGTAGGAATCGCCCGCCAGCACCACCTCGGCGCCGCGTTTCCTCACGGCGTCGATCTTGATCTGCGGCGTCGTCGTCGGCATCACGATCACGGCGCGGCAATGCATCTTCTGCGCCGCCAGCGCCACGCCCTGGGCGTGATTGCCGGCGGATGCGGCGATGACGCCGCGCTTGCGCTGCGCCGCCGTCAGATGGGCCATCTTGTTGTAGGCGCCGCGCAGCTTGAAGGAAAACACCGGCTGCATGTCCTCGCGCTTCAACAGCAGGCGGTTGCCGATGCGCGCCGACAGGTTCGGCGCCAATTCCAGCGGCGTTTCGACGGCGACGTCGTAGACGCGGGCGTTGAGAATTTTTTCCAGGTAATCGGGATGGGACGGCATGAACGGCCTCGGGCAATGGTGCGCAGGAAGGTTATCAGCGCGCCGATGGGCGGGCAAGGCGCAGCGATCCGTTGGTAATATCGGCCCATGGATTTCACCGCCAATGCGAGCCTCGGCGGGCTCTTCGTTTCCAGCTTTCTCGCCGCCACCCTGCTGCCGGGCGGCTCGGAGGCCGTGCTCTTCGCCGTCATGCGCCTGCATCCGGAAACGGCCGGCTCCGCCCTGCTGCTGGCGACTCTCGGCAATACGCTGGGCGGCCTGACGACATTCTGGATGGCGCGCGCGCTGCCGCAGACGCTGGCTGGCCGCCCGCTCGCGCTGGCCCGGCGCTGGGGCGCGCCGGTGCTGCTGCTGGCCTGGGCGCCGGTCGTCGGCGACCTGCTCTGCGCGGCGGCCGGCTGGCTGCGCCTGCCCTGGCTGGCGAGCGCCGCGTGGATGGCGGTCGGCAAGGCGGCGCGCTATGGCGCGGTGATCTGGCTGGCGCAGATCTGACGGGCATACGCTGCGCAGAGTTGATCCGCAGCTCCGATTCTGCAAATCCGATGTCAATCCGAATTTGACAGCCGCCGCCGCGGCGCTTACCCTTTGCATCTGGCGCCGAGTTGAACTCAGCTTGCGGGCGCGTAACAAATACAGCTAAAGCGAGGACGGGAAAAACCCGGTCCGCGCTACGGCAGACCGGGTTTTGTTTTTTGAGGGATCGCATGACGAATAGCGGTGGCGTCGGACGGGTGGAATCGAAGCGCGCGCGCTTCGAGACGCCGTTGTCCTTGCGCTGCGGGGCGACGCTGCCGGCCTACGAACTGGTCTACGAGACCTACGGCACGCTCAACGCGGCGAAGTCGAACGCCATCCTCGTCTGCCATGCGCTGTCCGGCCATCATCACGTCGCCGGCCACTATGCCGACGCGCCGGACAATATCGGCTGGTGGGACAACATCATCGGTCCCGGCCGGCCGCTCGACACCGACCGCTTCTTCATCGTCGGCGTCAACAATCTCGGCGGCTGCCATGGCTCGACCGGCCCCTCCAGCACCAATCCGGCCAGCGGCAAGCCCTGGGGCGCGGATTTCCCGCTCGTCGCAGTCATCGACTGGGTGCATGCCCAGGCGCGGCTGGCCGATCTGCTCGGCATCGAAAGTTGGGCTGCCGTCGTCGGCGGCAGCCTCGGCGGCATGCAGGCCCTGCGCTGGGCCATCACCTACCCGCAGCGCGTGCGCCATTCCCTGGTGATCGCTGCGGCGCCGCGGCTGTCGGCGCAGAACATCGCCTTCAACGACGTCGCGCGCCAAGCCATCCTCAGCGATCCCGACTTCCACGGCGGCCATTACTACGAGCACGGCACCGCGCCGAAACGCGGCTTGCGCCTGGCGCGCATGCTCGGCCACATCACTTATCTTTCCGACGACCAGATGGGCGAGAAATTCGGTCGCGAATTGAGGAACGGCGCGTTCTCGTTCGGCTACGGCGTCGAGTTCGAAATCGAGTCCTACCTGCGCTACCAGGGCGACAAGTTCGCCGGCTATTTCGACGCCAACACCTACCTGCTGATGACCAAGGCGCTCGATTATTTCGATCCGGCGCGCGAGGACGCGGGCGATCTGCGCGCGACCATGGGGCGCACGCGTGCCGGCTTCCTGGTCGTTTCCTTCACCACCGACTGGCGTTTCAGTCCGGCGCGCTCGAAGGAGATCGTGCATGCGCTGCTGGCCAACGGCCGCGACGTTTCCTACGCCGAGATCGATCTCAATTCCGGCCACGATTCCTTCCTGATGGCCGATCCGCATTACCACGGCATCATCGCGGCCTATCTGCGCAATGTGAAGATATGACCAACACGCTCGGCCGCCCCGACCTCGACGTCATCGCCGGCTGGATCCAGCCCGGCGAGAGCGTGCTCGACCTCGGCTGCGGCGAAGGCGCCTTGCTGAGAATCTTGCGCCAGGGGCGCGGCGCGCGCTGCTGGGGCGTGGAAATCGATCCGGCCAACGTGCTGGCGGCCATCGCCAACGGCGTCAATGTCATCCAGTGCGACCTCGAAGGCGGCCTGACCGGCTTCGAGGACGGCGCTTTCGATCACGTCGTGCTCTCGCGTACCTTGCAGACCGTGCGTCATACGCAGGGGATCCTGGCCGAGATGCTGCGCGTCGGCCGCGAAGCCGTGGTTTCCTTTCCCAACTTCGCCTATTGGAAAAACCGCATGGCGGTCATGGCCGGCCGCATGCCGGTGTCCGAAGACCTGCCCTACCAGTGGTTCGACACGCCCAACGTGCGCTTCTTCACCATCGACGATTTCGAGTCCTTGTGCAGCCAGATGGGCCTCGTCGTGCGCGAGCGCATGGTGCTCGACGACAAGGGCAAGCTGATCGAGGAGGAGCAGAACTTCCTCGGCAGCCTCGCCGTGTATCGCCTCAAGCGCTGACCCCGTTCCATTCGCGCCCGTGATCGGCGCAACGGCGCGGTAAGATGCGCGCCATGCCTCTTCCGCCCTGGCTTTCCGTCCTGTTCACGCGCCGGATGCTGATTTGCATCGTCACCGGCTTCAGTTCGGGCCTGCCGCTGTTCCTGATTTTCAATCTGCTGCCGGCCTGGCTGAAGACCGAGGGCCTGGACCTCAAGGTCATCGGCGCCTTCGCCCTGATCCAGTTCCCCTATACCTGGAAATTCCTCTGGTCGCCCTTTCTCGACCGTTACGCGCTGCCGCTACTGGGCCGCCGCCGCGGCTGGATTTTTCTTACCGGCATCGGCGTCCTGCTGACCATCGGCCTGCTCGGCCAGCGCTCGCCGCGCGACGATCTCGGCGCCGTGGTCTGGCTCTCGGTGGCCCTGGCCTTCCTCTCGGCGACGCTGGACATCGTGCTCGATGCCTACCGGCGCGAACTGCTGGCGGACGAGGAACTGGGTCTGGGCAATGCGATCCACGTCAATGCCTACAAGGTCGCCGGTCTGGTGCCGGGTTCGCTGTCGCTGTTTCTCGCCGACCGCCTGCCCTGGGACGCGGTGTTCTGGATCACCGCCGCCTTCATGCTGCCCGGCATCGTCCTCGCCTGCGTCGTCGCCGAGCCGCATCGCGCCGCGCCGCCGCGGACCCTGCGCGCGGCGGTGGTCGAACCCTTTCACGAATTCATCACGCGCCAGGGCTGGCGCGAGGCGCTGCTGGTGCTCGCCTTCATTTTCTTCTACAAGCTCGGCGACTCGTTGTGCACCTCGCTGGCGACGCCTTTCTATCTGGAAATGGGCTTTTCCAAGACCGACATCGGCTTGGTGGCGAAGAACGCCGGCCTCTGGCCCTCGGTGATCGGCGGCCTGCTCGGCGGCCTATGGATGGTGAAGCTCGGCATCAACCGCGCGCTGTGGATCTTCGGCGTCGTCCAGGCGATTGCGATTCTCGGCTTCGCCTGGCTGGCATCGATCGGCCATCACGATGCGATCGGCGCCGCCGAACGCCTGCAACTGGCGCTGGTGATCGGCCTCGAAGCCCTCGGCGTCGGCCTCGGCACCGCGGCCTTCGTCGCCTTCATGGCCCGCGCCAGCCACCCGGCCTACACGGCGACCCAGATCGCGCTGTTCACCAGCCTGATGGCCGTGCCGCGCACCTTCATCAATGCCACCGCCGGCTGGCTGGTGGCGGCAATGGGCTGGGCGCCCTTCTTCCTGCTGTGTTTCGTCCTGGCCTTGCCGGGCATGCTGCTGCTGTTCAGGGTGGCGCCGTGGAAGACGTCGACGTATCATGCGCCCTGAATCAAAGAGCATACGGAACCGGTGCCATGAGCGACAACCCGAACTGGAAGGACACACAGGCGAAACTGCTGGCCGATATCGAGGCGTTTGCCCGCGGCACGCCGAATATCCCGCCCGCCGCCGCTGAAGCGGCGAAACCGGCAGCCGCCGCGCGTCCGGTGACGTCGGGCGCCCCAGCGACAACGCCGCCGCCCGTCGCCCAGGCAGCGCCCGTCGCCCAGGCAGCACCTGCCGCCGAGGCTGCACCCACCGCTCAAGCCGTTGCCGCGGCTCCGGAAAGACCGGCGGCGCCGCCCGGCGGCAGCCTGCTCGAAAAGCTGAAGCGCGAAGCCCACGCAAAACAAATGTCCGAGAGCCAGCGTTTCTCGCTGCAGGGACAAAAGCAGCGCTTCATCAGCGAGGCCATGCAGTCCACGTTCCAGTACCTGCGGGAACTCTGCGAACAGATCAACATCCTCAAGCCGCCGTATCCGCTGAGTTACAGCCTGCCAATCAGAAAAACCACGTCGAGCGCGTGGCGTTTACTTTTCCGGCCGAAGTGAAAGCGGGCCTGGTGTTCGCCGCCGACTACAAAGCGGGAGACATCCGGTTGCTGGTGCGCAACATCCGCCGCTTCGGCGCCGCCGAATATCGCCTGCCCTTCGAAATTCTCGACCAGGGCGCGTTCGAGGAATTGGCCCGCCTGATCCTCGGCGAAGAAAACCGAATCGAGAAACTTTTCCGCCGCGTTGCATAGTTGGCACAATCGCAACACTGTTGCGTCGATCCGGGATCCGCGTTCAACTTTTCTATTGCCTCGTCGTTATACTGGTTACGTCCGCTATTGAGTAGCGAGAGGAGCCGGACATGATCAGGGTGATGGAAATGAGCACGGGCAAAATCATCGAAGACGAATTCGGCCGGTTCGAAGATGAAGTGTTGAATGCGGAGTGGCTGCCGCCGCAACCGGAGTTGCGGTTGGGGCTACAGCAGGTGCAACTGAGCGCGCCGGTAACCTCCAGCATCGACGCCGCGTCCTACCTCGACCGGATTTACCGCAGCCAGGAATAGGCTGTCCCGCCGCCGCGCGCCGCGCTACAGGGCGTGCAGCCTGTCGCAGCGCGCGAATCCGAGGAGCGGCAGGTCCATGCCGCGTCCCAGCGCAATCACCTTGAAGAGTTCTCCCATTTCGCCCGGCGCGAGCAGCACTTGTATCGCGCCCAGCGCTTTGGTCGTATCGCCGCCCCGTGCCTGGCGCGCGGCGAGCAAATCGCCGATGCCGCAGTTCATCAGGAAAGTCGCCTGCGCCGTATAGCCAAGCACGTCGAGGCCGGCCCCATGCCCGGCTTCGGCGATGGCGGTGAACTCGACGTGGGTGGTGATGTCGGACAACCCCGGCCACCAGAACGGATTGTCGTGCGCACGGTGGCGGTAGTGGCAGCGCAAGGTGCCGTCGCTGCGCTGCGCATGGTAGTACTCGCGGCGCGGCAGGCCGTAGTCGATCAGGAGCAGCGCGCCCTTGGTCAGGCGGTGGCCCCACTCGGCGGTCCAGGCGCGGGCGGCGAGCGCCACTTCGCCGACGTAGGGCGCGGCCACACCCAGCTCTGCGGCCGCTGCCGCCAGGCGGGCGTCGGCCGGCCGTTCGCGCCAGACGAACTGTCCGGCCGCATCGAGGCCCACGCCGCGTTCCTTCAAGCCGTCCTCGCGCCATGCCAGCACTTGCACCGGCATGGCGTCGAGCAGCTCGTTGGCGACGACGCAGCCGGCGAAGGACTCGGGCATCGCGTCCAGCCAGGCGACGCGCTCGGCGAGTGCGGGCGCCTCGCGCGCAATCGTCTCGCGTTGGCGCGCGCGCAGCTCGCCCGACAGTTCGAGTATCAGGTAGCGCTGCGGTGCCGACCCCAGCGCGTCGAGGCCGAGCAGCAGGTCGGCGGCGAGCCGGCCGCTGCCGGCGCCGGTTTCCAGCACCGCCGGCGCCGAAGCGGCGGTGATCTGCGCCACCTGTCGTGCCAGGGCGTGGCCGAACAGCGGCGTCAGTTCCGGCGCCGTCACGAAGTCGCCGTCGGCGCCGAACTTGTGCGAACCGCCGGCGTAGTAGCCGAGGCCGGGCGCGTAGAGCGCGAGTTCCTGATAGCGGGCAAAGGACATCCAGCCGCCGCTGGCGACGATTTCGTCGGCGATGCGCGCGCACAGCGCGCGGCTGGCGTCCTGGGCGTCCGGGGACGGGGTAGGCAGCGAGTTATCCATAAGGCCGCGCATTGTGCCATCATCCGCCGCCATGTCCGAGCAACCCGATCCTGAGCGCCGCTTCGGCGGCATGGTGCGCCTCTATGGCAGCGCTGGCGCCGCGCGCCTGCGCACCGCCCACGCATGCGTGATCGGCATCGGCGGCGTCGGCTCCTGGGCCGCCGAGGCGCTGGTGCGTTCGGGCCTCGGCCGCCTGACCCTGATCGACCTCGATCACGTTGCGGAATCGAACATCAACCGCCAGGTGCAGGCGCTCGACGCGACCCTGGGCCAGGCCAAGGTGCTGGCGATGCAGGAGCGCATCGCGCAGATCAACCCGGACTGCGCGGTGGCCTGCATCGAGGAGTTCGTGACGCCTGAAAATGCGGCGGCCCTGATCCCGTCCTGCGACGGCGTCGTCGATGCCATCGATCAGGTCAAAGCGAAGGCGGCGCTGATCGCCCATTGCAGGCGTGCCGGCATCCGGCTCGTCACGACCGGTGGCGCCGGCGGTCGCAGCGATCCGACGCAACTGCGCGTCGACGATCTTGCGCGCACGATTCAGGACCCGCTCGCCTCGAAGGTCAGGGCCAGGCTGCGCAAGGAATTCGGCTTTCCGCGCGAGCCGAAGAAGAAGTTCGGCGTGGATTGCGTCTATTCGGTGGAGCCGGTGCAGCGTCCGCAGTCCGCCGCCTGCGCGGTCGATGAAGCCGGCTTGCAGGGCCTCAATTGTGCCGGCTACGGCTCGTCGGTCTGCGTCACCGCTTCCTTCGGCTTCGCCGCGGCCGCGCGTCTGCTGACGCTTATACTTCGCCCATGAACGCCGAACCCGTGGTCCTCATCACCGGCGCCGCGCGCCGCGTCGGCGCCGAGATTGCGCGCACCCTGCACGCCGCCGGGGCGCGCATCGTCCTGCACTACCGCGCTTCGGCGGCGGAGGCCGAACAATTGGCCGGGGAGTTGAACGCCTTGCGGCCCGATTCGGCTGCCACGGCGCAGGCGGACTTGCGCGACGCCGCGTCGCTGGCGCGTATCGTGCGACTAAGCGTTGAGCGCTTCGGCCGGCTCGACGCGCTGGTGAACAATGCCTCCAGCTTTTTCGCGACGCCGCTCGGCGCCGTCACCGAAACCGCCTGGGACGATCTCATCGGCAGCAATCTCAAGGGCCCGCTGTTCCTGGCGCAAGCGGCCGCGCCCCACTTGGTTGCGAGCAACGGCGTCATCGTCAATATCGTCGATGTCCATGCCGAGCGGCCGCTCAAGGGCTACCCGCTCTATTGCGCCGCCAAGGCCGGACTGCAAGGCCTGACGCGGGCACTGGCGGTCGAGTTGGCGCCCGACGTACGCGTGAACGGTGTGGCGCCGGGAGCGATCGCCTGGCCCGAGGCCGGGGCGGATTTTCCGCCGCCCGAGCGCGAGGCCATCGTCGCCCACACCCTGCTCAAACGCATCGGCCAGCCCGCCGACATCGCCCGCACCGTGAAATTCCTGGTCTTCGATGCGCCCTACATCACGGGCCAGGTCATCAACGTCGATGGCGGCCGCAGCGCCCACTTATGAATGCCCCGATGACGGCGCGCCAGGCCGAAAAGGCTGCCTTCGAAAACAACAAGCTCGCCAAGCGCCTGCGCCGCGAAGTCGGCCAGGCCATCGTCGATTTCAACATGATCGAGGACGGCGATCGCGTCATGGTCTGCCTCTCCGGCGGCAAGGATTCCTTCGGCCTGCTCGACATCCTGCTCTACCTGCGCGACAAGGCGCCGGTGCGCTTCGACATCGTCGCCGTGAACCTCGACCAGAAGCAGCCGGGCTTTCCGGCCGACGTGCTGCCCGCCTATCTCAAGGGTCTCGGCATTCCGTACCACATCGAGGAGCAGGACACCTACTCCATCGTCAAGCGCGTGGTGCCGGAAGGAAAGACCACGTGCGCGCTGTGTTCGCGCCTGCGCCGCGGCGTGCTCTACCGGGTGGCCGGCGAACTCGGCGCCACCAAGATCGCGCTCGGCCACCACCGCGACGACATCCTCGCCACCCTGCTGCTCACCATGTTCTTCGGCAGCAAGCTGAAAACCATGCCGCCCAAGCTGGTGTCGGACGACGCCAAGCACGTCGTCATCCGCCCGCTCGCCTATTGCCGCGAGAAGGACCTCGCCGCCTGGGCCGAGGCGCGGCAGTTCCCCATCATTCCCTGCAATCTCTGCGGCAGCCAGCCCAATCTGCAGCGCCAGCAGATCCGGCAGATGCTGATCGACTGGGAGAAGCGTTTTCCCGGCCGCGTCGAATCGATGTTCCGCAGCCTGTCCACCATCGTGCCTTCGCACATGATGGATCGGCGGCTCCACGATTTCGCCGGGATTCACGCAACCGGCCGGCCCGACCCCGAGGGCGACCGCGCCTTCGACGCCGAGGAATTCCCGCTGCCGCAAGCGATTGCGCTGCCCGAGCGGGACTGAACGCCGCGCGCGGCGCGTGTGCCGGGCGGCACTTGGCGCCCATGCGCGCAGCCGCTATGATCGCGGTTCCTCTTCCGATCGACCGCTTCCCTCATGACCGCCCATTCTGCTCCTCGCATCGCCACTTTCAATCAGCCACAGCGCACCTTGATGGGCCCCGGCCCCTCGGACATCCATCCTCGCGTGCTGGCCGCGCTCGGCCAGCCGGTGATCGGGCATCTCGATCCGGCCTGCGTGGCCATGATGGACGAACTGAAGGACTTGCTGCGCTATGCCTTCCAGACCAAGAACGCGCTGACTTTCGCCGTGTCCGGCCCCGGTTCGGTGGGAATGGAAACCTGCTTCGTCAATCTGGTCGAGCCCGGCGACAAGGTGATCGTCTGCCGCAACGGCGTCTTCGGCGGGCGCATGATCGAGAACGTGCAGCGCGCCGGCGGTGTCGCGGTGGTGGTCGAGGATACCTGGGGCGAAGCGGTCGATCCGCAGAAGGTCGAGGCCGCGCTGAAACAGAATCCCGACGCGAAGATGCTCGCTTTCGTCCATGCCGAGACGTCCACGGGTGCGCAATCCGACGCCGCGACGCTGGCGGCGCTGGCGCGCCAATACGATTGCCTGGTGATCGCCGATACCGTGACCTCGCTCGGCGGTACGCCCGTCCTGCTCGATGCCTGGGGCATCGACGCCACTTATTCCGGCAGCCAGAAATGCCTGTCCTGCACGCCCGGTCTCTCTCCCGTGTCCTTCAGCGAGCGCGCCGTCGAGCGCATCAAGGCGCGCAAGACGAAAGTGCAAAGCTGGTTCATGGACCTCAACCTGGTGCTCGAATACTGGGGTGGCGCCAGCAAGCGCACCTACCACCATACGGCGCCCGTCAACAGTCTCTTTGCCCTGCACGAAGCCCTGGTGATGCTGGCCGAGGAAGGCTTGCCGCAGGCCTGGGCGCGCCACCGGCGCCATCACCTGGCGCTGAAGGCCGGCTTCGAAGCCCTCGGCTTGCAGTTCGTCGTGCGCGAGGACGCGCGCCTGCCGCAGTTGAACGCCGTCTATGTGCCGGCGGGCGTCGCCGATGCCGAGGTACGCGCGCGCCTGCTCAAGGACTACAACCTCGAAATCGGCGCCGGCCTCGGCCCGCTCGCCGGCAAGGTCTGGCGCTTCGGCCTGATGGGCTATGCCTGCCGCGAGGAAAACGTGCGCCTATGCCTCACCGCGCTGGGCAAGGTCTTGTCCGACATGGGTCACGGGGTGCCGGCCGGCGAAGCCGAAGCGGCCATGGAACTGGCTTACGCCTAACCGGCGCTGCCGTCGTCGCCGTTCTCGAGCGCCAGTTGCTGGCGGTCGAGAAATTCCTGCATGCTGTCAATGCCGCGCAGATAGAGGATGGTGGCGCGCACCGCCGCTTCGAGCAGCACGGCGAGGTTGCGTCCGGCGGCCACCGGCAGCACGACCTTGCGGATCGGCACGTTGAGGATGGTCTCGGTATGCGCGTCGAGCGGCAGGCGCGCCATTTCGGGCACGCCCGGATGCGGGCGCTGCAAGTGCACGATCTTCGAGGAAGTCCTTGAGCAATTCCGGGCAGCGGCCTTCGAGCGCATCGGGGCTGACGCGCGAGACCTCGACGACGTCGTCGGCGACCAGGCCATGGCCGCGCGAGATCAGCTCCAGTCCGAGTTCGCTCTTGCCGACGCCGGAATCGCCGGTGATCAGGACGCCCATGCCGAGAACGTCCATGAACACGCCGTGCAGGGTGACGGTTTCAGCGAGGTAGCGCGAGACGTAGAGGCGTAGCGCGTCGATTACCGCGGCGGCCGACTGCGGCGTCGTGAACAAGGGTGTGTCGGTGGCTTCGCATTGGTTGCGGATGAGGTCGACGACCTCGCAGCCGTCGGCGACAATCAGCGCCGGCGGATGGGCGGCGACGATCTCGTGCACGTGGTGCATCATCTTGTCGCCGGAATGCTCGCTGGCCCAAGTGATCTCGGGGGAGCCGAGTACTTGCAGGCGGTCGGGATGGATCAGGTTCAGGTGGCCGACCAGGTCGGCGGGCGAAACGTCGTCGCGCGTCACCGAAACCACCCGATTCAGCGTGCCGCATACCCAGGAGAGCTGCAACCGGCTGCGGTTGCGCTCGAACAACTGGGCGATGATCAGTTGCCGGACTGCCACTGCTGGAACAGTGCGCGGATGGCGGCGGCATCCGGGGACGCCGACAACTGTTCGCGGAAGGCCCGGTCGGAAAACATCTGGGCGAGCTCCGAGAGCAGTTGCAAATGGTGTTCGGTCGCCGCTTCCGGGACCAGGAGAATGAACAGGAGGTCGACCGGCTTGCCGTCGGGGGCGTCGAACTGTACCGGCGCGGCGAGACGCAGGAAAGCGCCCTTGGCTTCCTTCAGTCCCTTGATGCGTCCGTGGGGAATCGCAATACCCTGGCCGAGCCCGGTGGAACCGAGCTTTTCGCGCGCGAACAGCGCGTCATAGACTTGGCTGCGGCCTATGCCCTGGTTGTTCTCGAACAGCAGGCCCACCTGTTCGAAGACACGCTTCTTGCTGCTCGCGTCGAGGTCGACGACTACGTTTTCGGGCGGCAGGAGTTTGGTGATCTGGTTCATGCGTAGGGTTCCGGCACCGCGGAGGGGTCGGCTGGGGGCGGAGTATAACCCCGCCCCAACTGGGCGCAAGTCGCTATTCGGCGGCGATACGCTTGTCGTGCTGGTGGTTGTTGTTTTTTTCCTTGTACTTGACGACCTGGCGGTCGAGCTTGTCGGCGACGGCGTCGATGGCCGCATAGAGGTCGGCATCGTCGCACTCGGCGTAGATGTCCTTGCCTTTGACGTGCAAGGTCACTTCGGCCTTCTGCTTCAGCTTTGCCACCGACAGGATCACGTGAACGCTGGTGACATGGTCGAAGTGCCGGATCACGCGGTCGAGTTTGCCTGTGACGTAGTCGTGCAGGGCGGGGGTGACTTCAACGTGATGTCCGGTGATGTTGATGTTCATGATGTCTCCTTAAAGCACCTTTCGCAGGTTAACCGGCGGAATATTCAGGGACTCGCGGTACTTGGCGACGGTGCGCCGCGCGACCACGATCCCCTGTTCGCCGAGGATCTCCGCAAGTTTCGCGTCCGAGAGCGGCTTGTGGCCGTCCTCGGCGCTTACCAGTTGCTTGATCAGCGCCCGGATTGCGGTTGAGGAAGCCGCGCCGCCGGTATCGGTGGCGACGTGACTGCCGAAAAAATACTTGAGTTCGTAGATGCCGCGCGGACTGGCCAGGTACTTCTGCGTCGTCACGCGCGAAATCGTCGATTCGTGCAACTCGACCGTCTCGGCGATTTCGCGCAGCGTCAACGGCCGCATCGCCACTTCGCCGTGATCGAAGAAGGCGCGCTGGCGGTCGACGATGGCCTGGGTTACGCGCAGGATGGTGTCGAAGCGCTGCTGCACGTTCTTGATCAGCCACTTCGCTTCCTGCAACTGACCGGAAAGATTGCCGCCGCCGTTGCTGCGGCTGCGAGCGAGCAGGTCGGCGTAGAGCCGGTTGATGCGCAGCTTCGGCATGGCATCGGGATTGAGGCTGACGACCCAGTTGCCGCGGTGCTTGCGCACGATGGCGTCGGGGATGATGTAGCGCGTGTCGATCGGCGAATACTGCGCACCGGGGCGCGGATTGAGCGAGCGGATCAAGGCGTGGGCGTTGCGCAGGTCTTCGTCCTCGCAACCGAGCGCCTTCTTGATCTTGGCGAAATCCCGGCCGGCCAGGTGTTCGAGGTGGTTCTTGACGATGGCGCGCGCCAGTTCGCGCGTCGGCGTCGGGTCCAGGCCGGCGAGCTGGAGTTCCAGGCATTCGCGCGGACTGCGCGCACCGATGCCCGGCGGATCGAAATTCTGCAAGTGGCGCAGCGCGATGGCCAGCTCTTCGAGCAGTTCCTCGCGCTCTTCGCCGTCGCTGTCCGGCAGCACGTCGGCCAATTCTTCGAGTCCGGGACTCAGGTAGCCGTCCTCGTCGAGCGCCTCGATGAGGAAGGAAACGAAAGCCCGCTCGCGCGCCGAAAGCTGTGTCAGCGCCAACTGCATGTTGAGGTGGTCGCGCAGGCTCGTCGCCGCCGCCTGAATCTCGCCGCTGTCGACGTCGGACTCGTCGTTAGGGTCGCGCGAACCGTGACCCCCCGGCAGTTCGCTGCCCCAACTGAGTTCGTCCATGGCCGGGCGCTCGTCGCCGGATTCGGCCGTCGACGTCGTCGGCTGCGTCACGGTGATGGCGTCGGTCGACGGCGAAAACGCGGTCAGGCTCATCGCATCGCCGGGCTCCTCGCGTTCGAGCAGAGGATTTTCCTGCAGGGCCTGTTCGATCTCCTGGTTAAGCTCCAGCGTCGATAGCTGCAGTAGTCGGATCGACTGCTGCAGTTGCGGCGTCAGCGCGAGGTGCTGTGAGAGCCTAAGTTGGAGTGTCTGTCTCATGGGGTGGGCGGCGCGGCTTACATTCTGAAGTGTTCGCCCAAATAAACCTTGCGCACGTTCTCATTTTGGACGATTTCTTCCGGATGTCCAGCGGCCAGCACTTCGCCGGCGTTGATGATGGTCGCTCTATCGCAGATTCCCAAAGTTTCCCGCACGTTGTGGTCGGTGATGAGGACGCCGATACCGCGTTCCTTGAGAAAGCGGATGATTTTCTGGATGTCGATGACGGCGATCGGGTCGACGCCGGCAAAGGGCTCGTCGAGCAGGATGAAACGCGGGTTCGTCGCCAGGGCGCGGGCGATCTCGACGCGGCGGCGTTCGCCGCCGGACAGCGCGACGGCGGGGCTGTCGCGCAGACGCGTGATGTGCAGCTCTTGCAGCAATTCCTCAAGGCGCGCCTCGATGGCGTCTTCGTCGAGGTCTTGCAGTTCGAGCACGGCACGGATGTTGTCGGCGGCCGAGAGCTTGCGGAAGACCGAGTTCTCCTGCGGCAGGTAGGACAGTCCGAGCCTGGCGCGGCGGTGGATCGGCAGGTGCGTGATCTGCGTCTTGTCGACGTGGATGCCGCCGCCGTCGGCGGCGACGAGGCCGACGATCATGTAGAAGCAGGTGGTCTTGCCGGCGCCGTTGGGCCCGAGCAGACCGACGACTTCGCCGCTGGCGACCTCGAAGGAGACGTCCTTGACGACGACGCGCGACTTGTACTGCTTGCGCAGATTGCTGACGGCGAGCGTGGTCACGCCTGCGCCTCCTTCAGCAACTTGCGGATGACGTCGGTCGAAAAGCCGCGCGCTTGCAGGAAGCGTGCTTGCCGCGCCCAGTCCTTGGCGTCCTGCGGCGGGGCCGGGAACTTCCGGCTCCAGATGTCCCGCGCCCGCGCCAGTTCGTCGGGCGCATCCACCGCGGCCAACTGTTCGTCGATCAAGGCGCTGTCCATGCCTTTCTGGCGCAGCGTTTGGCGCAGTCGCGCCTTGCCGAAGCGCGCCGCGTTCGCACGCAGGTAGGCCGAGGCGGCACGGGCGTCGGAGAGCAGTCCGGAGGCGGCCAGTTCGTCGAGCACGGCGTCGATGTCTTCGCGGGTTCCGAGGGGGGCGAGCTTGGCCGCCAGCTCGGCGCGGGAATGTTCCCGGCGCGCGAGCAGGGCAATGGCTTTCTGCTTCAGTTCATTCACTCGACGGCGGCAGCCGCCAGTTCGGTGATGCCGAGGGCGGTGCGCACTTTGTTCTCGATTTCGGCGGCGGTGTCGGGATGCTCGCGCAGGTACTCGCGCGCATTGTCCTTGCCCTGGCCGATCTTGTCGCCCTTGTAGGCATACCAGGCGCCGGATTTTTCGACGACCTTGTTCTCGACGCCGAGCTCGACGATTTCGCCTTCGCGCGAAATGCCTTCGCCGTAGAGGATGTCGAAATGGGCTTCGCGGAAGGGCGGCGCCACCTTGTTCTTGACGACCTTGACCTTGGTCTCGTTGCCGACCACCTCTTCGCCCTTCTTGATGGCGCCGGTACGGCGGATGTCCAGGCGCACCGAGGCGTAGAACTTGAGTG
>JACRPB010000085.1 GCA_016214175.1 Rhodocyclales bacterium | reverse complement strand
GTTCCCGAGCTAGCTATCGCAAGCACCATGCCAAAGCGCCAGATACGCATCAACTCGTTGAAATGACGAAAGTTGTCGAGCCGGAAGACAGCGCCCGCCACACCGCGGAATCCGACAAAAGCCCTGCGCTTTGTCGGAGTACCGACAATGACGCCGCCACCCTGCCCCGCTACGCGCGCCTGCCGATCAACCGCTGCAATCTTCCCGCCGTCATCCTCGGCAGCCTGACGTTTCAGAACCACCCGACCGAACTCCTGCTCGACGGCGTCGCCGAACTGCATGCCGATTTGTTCCGCCGCCTCGATCTGATCAGCGACGCGCCGGAACGTGCGCGCACTTTTCGCGACTACGTCGCCGTGCATTTCTGCCTCGACGATCTCGCGCAAGCCGGACTCACCGATGCTTCGCAACAGCGGGCGAATGCCAACTGGATGCGCGTTCTGCGCGGCTGGAGCTTCAATTCAGACGGCCGCGAGGGCGCGGTGTTGAAGGGCTGGGTCGAATCGCGCTTCGGCCTGCTGCCGCGCTTTCACGGCGAAGCCCTGCGCGATTTCGTCGGTCCGGCCTATCGACGCTACCAGGAGATGCGCGCCGCCGGCATCGCCGGCACCAACGCCTTGGAAGGCCAGCTCGACCTGCTCTACGCCTACAGCCAATACGAGGCGCGGCGCGCCGACGTGTCGGCCCTCACCTTGTATCGCGGCAGCAATCGCATCGTCGATCACGAAGTGCTTTCGGGCAGCGGTCGGCGCCAAGTCGTCCTGTTCAACAATCTCGCCTCCTTCACGCGCTCGCGCGAGCGCGCCGGCGAGTTCGGCGACTACATCCTGGCGACGCGCGTGCCGGCGGCGAAGCTGTTCTTCCATTGCGGACTGCTGCCCGGCGTGCTGAAAGGCGAAGACGAATATCTGGTGATCGGCGGCGCCTATCAGGTGGAAATCGCGACACTTTGAGCGCCCGCCGAAGACCATAAGAAAATAGTTCTTGCCATCGAAGGGTTGTTCCCGTATGGTGGCCGGGCATTCGATTCAAGTAGCGTTTCGCTGTCCTGTAGTCACCCGCCGCACTGGCGCCGTTTCTCCGCTGCCAACTAGCTTTCTTGATTTCGCTTGCGTTAATGGGCATCTGCCCGATTTTTTATTTTTTTCAAGGAAAGTTATTACATGGCAACTGGTACCGTAAAGTGGTTCAACGACGCTAAGGGCTTCGGCTTCATTACCCCGGACGAAGGCGGCGACGATCTGTTCGCGCACTTCTCCGAAATCCAATCCAACGGCTTCAAGTCGCTGCAAGAAGGCCAAAAGGTCAGTTTCGAAGTCAAGCAAGGCCCGAAGGGCAAGCAAGCTTCGACGATCAAGCCTCTGTAAGACGCGTCACCGTTTGGTAAAACCGCAGCCTCGGCTGCGGTTTTTTTATGCGCGCACGGAACGCACGCATGCGTCCCCGTCGTCCTCGCCATCGCAGCCGACGATCTTGTTGCGGCCCGCTTGCTTGGCCTCGTACATGCGGGCGTCGGCCTTGGCCACGAGTTCGCTCCAATCCGTCACCCGATCGGCAATGCGCTCGGCAATGCCGATGCTGGCCGTGACCGGCCGGTCGTCCTGCGTGCGGCCGAGGCCGGCAGCGCAGGCCCGCTGCAAGCCCAGACGGGCCTGCGCTGCCGTCGTGCTCGGCATGATCAGCACGAACTCCTCGCCGCCCCAGCGCGCCAGCATGTCGCCGGCGCGCAGATGATTGCGCAACTGCAAGGTCGCATTCTTCAGCACCAGATCGCCGGCCTCGTGTCCGAACTCGTCGTTGACGCGCTTGAAATGATCGAGGTCGATGAAGGCCAAGGCCAGCGGCCCGTTGACGCGATTGGCGAGGACGAACTGGAGATCGAGGAGTTCCTCGCCGCTGTGGCGCGTGAAGCAGCCGGTCATGGCGTCGCGTATCGCCTCGCGGATGAACACGATCATGAAGCCGAGCTGCGACAGGCCCGCCAGGGCAGAGACGCTGACGATCAGCAGCAACAGCCAGAGCGTCACGCCGAGCGTCGGGAAACTGACGTTCATGCCGCTCAGCAGCGCCGCGATGACGGGCATGGCCAGCATCGGCATGGCGAAGGCGACGCATTCGAGTAGCGTCAACGGAAACACCGACAATCCTGCGAGCATGACGAAGGGCAGAAAGGTGTAGCCGGTGGCGATCGCGCCCTGGACGCCATCCAGTTCGAACTGCGCCATGTGCTGGTAGCTGTAGAGAAAGAACATCGCGGGCACGGCCAGCAGCAGCGCCAAGGCCTTGTACGAATCGACGAGGCGGTCGGCCTGCCATGCGACGAACAAGATCGCCGCGAAAGCTGCGGAAGCCAACAGGCGCGCCCACGCCAGGCCATGCCAGATTTCCGGCGGGAACACCGCGATGTCGACGGCGATCCAGAGCGGCGTCAGGATCGCGAACAGACCGCCGACGAGTTTGACCCGCGTCAGGATGACGCTGGCGCGACGAAGCGAAAGCAGCGACAGATGTCCCATCGGCCAGAACAACCAGGCCACTTCCTCGGCGGTCATTTCGGTCAGGATCATCGACCAAGCGCGCAGCCAGAGCTTCGCCACAGCTTGCTTCAGCACTTCAGGCCTCCCTTGAGCCATGTCGCGTCGCGACGTCCGGCGGGGCGATGCCGCGGCCCGCGCCGGTTGTTGTCCATGCAGACTACCCGCACGACATGCCATCCGCAAGCGGGAACTCGTGCGCAATTTGTCGCGAGTTCGACAATTCATCGCCCACCGCGGCCGCGAATACAGGCCTTGGCGGCCGGCCTGCTTCTTGCAACAACCTGCACATACCCAAGGAGACGACATGATCGCCCCGCAACTCCGCAACGAAATCCTCGCCGGTCTGCACGACGGCAGCGTCGTGCCCTATCTCGGTCCCGGCGTTCTCGCCGACGTCGTGTCGCCCGCCGGCGAGGCGATGCCGGCGACCAGCGAGCAACTGATCCTCGGTCTGAACGGGGGCAAGCCGATGGCGCCCAAGCTCATGTACGAATTTCCGCGCGCGGCGATGAACGTCGAACTCAAGCGCGGGCGCAAGGCCGTCACGCGCTATCTCGACGCCACCTACGGCGCCGCGCACTCGAGCCGCGCCGCGCTGCACGACTGGCTGCAAGACCTGCGTCCCGGCTACGTCATCGACATCAACCGCGACACGCAGTTGATCGACAGCTACGCCGGCACGCCGCACATCCTCGTGCTCGGCTGCGCCCGCCTCGGCGGCAGCGATTTCCGGTTCAAGCTCTACGCCTACGACGGCAGCGATTACAGCGCGATCGTGCCGGAACAGGCGGCGCCCGGCCTGCCGGTGCTGTTCAAGCCGATGGGCGCGCCGAAGCCCGAAGCCTCCTACATCGCCGCCGATGCCGACTACGTCGATTTCATCACCGAACTCATGGGCGGCTTTGCCGTGCCCGCCTTCGTCAAGACGCGGCGCCAGGGCAAGCGCTACCTGCTGCTGGGCATGCGCCTCAACCGCGACACCGAACGCATGGTGCTCGCCGACATGATCTACGGCGCGGCAACCCCGGCCGGCTGGGCGCTGATCGCGGATGCCAACGACAAGGAAAAGCGCTTTCTCAAGAAGCTCGGCATCGAGTTGATAGCGGCCGACTGCCGCGATATCATCGGCGCCCCATTTTCCCGCCCCCCGCCATGCTGACCTGGAACGACGCCAGCCATACCCTCGACATGCCGCAGATGGACGCGACGCACCGCGAATTCCTCGCCCTGCTGGCCGATGCGGTGCAGGCCGCCGACGCCGACTTCCTCGCCCGCTTCGACGCCCTGCTCGAACACACGCAGCGCCACTTCGACAGCGAGGGCGTGCTCATGCGCGCGTGCAACTTTCCGGCCATCGCCGAACACGAGGGCGACCATCGGCGCATCCTCGGCGAACTCGCGGACGCCCGCTGCGACGTCGCCGCCGGCCGTCTCGACGCCGCCCGCCATTATGCCGAGGTCGTACTACCCGACTGGTTCGCCTTCCATCTGGCGACCATGGACACCTGCCTCGCCGCCACGCTCAAGCGCGCCGCGGCAGGCTGAGCAGCGCGCGCGCCTGGCTGCGGCAGGCTTCGCGCGTCGCCGCATCGAGCACGCGCAGCCAGCGCGGCGGTATCGCGCTCAAGCCGTAGAGCGGTCCGGCCAGCACGCCGGCGATCGCCCCCGTGGTGTCGGCGTCGCCGCCGCGGTTGGTGACGTTGATCAGACAGGCTTCGAAGCTGTCGGTTTCCATCAGCGCCTGCAGCACGGCTTGCAGCGTCTCGACGATCCAGCCGCTCGGGTTCTCGCGCCGCCGGCCCTTGTAGCTGAATTGCGGCCAACCGCTCAATAGCGGCCGGATGCGGCGGCGATAGACCTGGCGCAGCGTCTCGCCGCGCACGAAGTCGGCCGCGGCGAGGCAGAGGAATTCGCTCGCCGCGTCCGAGACCGGGTTGTGGTGCGTGACGTGCGCCTGTGCCCGCACCGCGGCGCGAATCGCCGCGTCGTCGCCGTCGAGCAAGGCCAGCGCCACCGGCAGCACGCGCATCGCCGCCCCGTTGCCGGCATCGTGTTCCGACGCGGGCGCGCAGGGGTCGCCGCTGCGGCGGAAGCCCACCAGGTTGCGGCGCACCGTATTGCCGATGTCGACGGGCTTGGCCCGCATCCAGGCATCGAAGGCGCGCGCGCAGGAAAGCGGCGCCACCGCGCCGCCGTCGGCAAGGATCGCCTGCCCCAGCGCCAGCGCCATCGTCGTGTCGTCGGTGACCTGTCCCGGTCGCAGCCGTAGCCAGCCGCCGCCGCGCAGTTCGCGATGCACGCCATACTGGCTGCGAATCTCGCGCGGCGTCAGGAACTCGACCGTGGCGCCGAGGGCGTCGCCGACGGCAAGGCCCAGATAGGCCGCCTCGGCGCGGGCGACCCTGCCTTCATCGGCGCAGGTAGGCGACAAGGACGGAGTTCAAGCCGGCTTGACGACGATGTCCCCACCGAGCACCTGCGCCTGGCAGGCGAGGCGATGCTGGCGCGGCGCCAAATTGTCCTTGAGCACCTGGTCTTCGAGCAAGGACGGCGCGGCGAGGTTCTCGGCGCCGGAGACGATTTTCGTCAGACAGGTGCAGCACTCGCCTTCGCGACAGCCGTAAAGGATGCCGGCGCCGACTTTTTCCGAGACTTCGATCAGGCGCGTGCCGGCCGGTACCATGATCGTGACGCCAACGTCTTCGAAGGTGACTTTCGCTTTGGGCATGGCGCTTTCCTCAGGATGGTGCGTGGACGTCCGCCGCGCCTAGCGCGCAGCGATCTCGGCCTTGACCGATGCCCAGCATGCGGGCGGAATGCCGGTGAGCGATCCGGCAGGATTCAGCGGCTCGCCGATCTCGTTGACGATGGCGCCTTCGATGGGACAGATCTCGGCGCACTGCGGCAGCGCGAAGTCGCCCAGGCATTCGGTGCAACGGTCGGCGTCGATGAGGAAATGCGGCTGGGCGGCGACGATGGCCCGGTTCGGACACAACGGCGCGCAGGCCCGGCAATTGACGCAGCTTTCGATAATTTCGAGGGCCATGGCTACGCGCGCTTCTTCGCCGCGGTCGGCGCCGCCAGCCTGCCCGCCGCCAGCATTTCGCGCCATACCGCCATCACGGCGTCGGCGATGGGTTCCAGCGCATGTTCACCGTTCGGCTTGATGCCGGCCGCCTCCAGTTTGCCCCAGGGCTCGAAGCCGATGCGCGCGCAGAGCACGGCCTCGCAGCCGGCGAGGACGCGGATGGTCCGCGCCAGCACCGATTCGCCGTCGCCGCAACTGTCGTCGCCGCTGCAATACAGATCGGTCTTGCGCGTCGCGACGAGTTTGGCGCCCTCTGCCGTCGCCTCGTAGATCAGGAATTCCCGCGCGTGGCCGAAGTGCTCGTTGACGAGCCCCAAGCCCTTGCTCGCCACCGCCATCAGCACCGGCCGCCCCAACGCCGGCTTCGGCGCGCGATGCAGCGCGACGACCTGGGGCGCCGCTGCGGCGGGCGCATGGGCCCGCGCGCGCTTCGCCTCCATCTCGGCCGTGAGCTTTTCGCGCAAGGCGCGGCGCCGTTCCAGCGCCGCCGCGTAATCGATGTCCATCGCCGCCACCTTCTCCATGCTGAACTCGGCGCCGCGATCCTCGCCGAGCAGGCCGACGGCATCGGCACGGCACTGGCGGCAGTGGCGCATCATGTTCATGTCGCCGGCGCAGGCGTCTTGCAGATCTTTCAGTTCGGCCGCGCTCGGACTGCGCTGCCCCATGACGCCGTAGAAGGTGCCGTGC
>JACRPB010000084.1 GCA_016214175.1 Rhodocyclales bacterium | reverse complement strand
GTCATGTACGCCACCTTCTGGCTCGCCAAATACGGCGGCATCAGCCACAAGGAACTGATGTACGACTACGAGAAGACCCAAACTATCGCCGAGCGCGCGGTGCTCGAATTCGAGCCCGATGCCTGCATTTCGCTGGTCGGCGCCAACGCCATGGGCAATGTCTTCGAGGCCACCGGCTTCAAGCAGGTGCAGTGGCCGGGCCACGGCGTCGGCGACAACCAGCCCTACCAGTACCTGGACCGCGAATACATGAAGGCGGAGGAGTATGCCGACTTCCTGCGCGATCCGACCGGCTTCTACCTCAACACCTACCTGCCGCGGATTTTCGGCGCCTTCGAGGGCTTCGAGCAGTTTCCGGTGCTGCCGGGCATGTTCTATTTTCGCGCCATCACCGGTCTGCGGCCGCTCGCCAATCCCCAGTTCCGCCAGGCCTTGCGCCGCGTGCTCGACGCCGCCGACGAGGTCGAGCGCTACATGGGCCACGTCGGGCAGTGGAACCGGCGCATCAACGCCCTCGGCTTCCCGCTGATCAACGGCAGCAACTCCGGCGCGCCCTACGACGTGCTCGCCGACTACTTCCGCGGCGCCACCGGCATGATGAAGGACTTGTACCGCCACAAGGACCAGTTGCTGGCAGCCGTCGACCTGATGCGCCACTACCTGGTGAAGATGACCATCGCCAACGCGAAGGCTTCCGGCAACCCGATCGTCATGATACCGATCCATTGGGCGCCCGATGCCTTCATGTCGCCCAAGCAGTTCGAAACTTTCTGGTGGCCGAACTTCCGCCAGATGATGATCGAGCTGATCGACGCCGACCTGATCCCGATGCCCCTGTGGGAGTCCGACTGCACCAAGCGCCTCGAAGTCATCAAGGACATTCCGGCCGGCAAGTGCATCTACTGGTTCGAGCGCACCGACATGGTCAAGGCCTTCGAGGTGCTCGGCGATCGCGTCGCCTTGCGCGGCAATCTTTCGCCGTCGCTGATGACGACGGGCACGGCCGACGAAGTGGATGCCGCCGTCAAGCACCTCGTCGACAACGTCTGGGCCAAGGGCGGCAAGCTGATCCTCGACACGGCCTTCGGCATTCCCGACGAGACGCCGGTGGCGAACGTGCGCGCCATGTTCGACGCGGCGCGCAAGTACGGCGGCTGAAACCGGGTCGGTCGGCGGCATAGCGAACGCGGCGGCGCCGGCCGCGTTCGGTATTATTCGCGGCGTCAATAACGCATATTCCCGGCGCCTGCTGGCTCCTTTCCGCGTTCCGACGTAGCGTGCCCCCCCGATAATTCCAACATCCCGAGGAGCGAAGACATGCTGAAAGGTTTCATCCCCTGGCAACCCGAAGTCGCCCAACGCTACCGTGCCGCCGGCTACTGGGAGGACCGCACGATCACTGAAATGGTCGGTGCGACAGCCGAACGCCAGCCCGGCAAGATCGCGCTGATCGACGGCGAGCGGCAGTTCAGCTACGCGCAGTTGTGCGAGCGTGTCGAACAACTGGCCTTCCAGTTGCGCGGCGTCGGCATCGGCGACCAGGATCGCGTGGTGATGCAGTTGCCGAATTCGGCCGAGTTCGTGTTCGCCTACCTGGCGCTGACGCGCCTCGGCGCGATTCCGGTGATGGCGCTGCGCGCCCATCGCCAGAGCGAAATCCGCCATTTCGTCGCGTCGTCGGGCGCCGTTGCCTACATGATTCCGGACGAACTGAATCGCTTCGATTACCGGCCCATGGCCGAGGCCGTGCGACTGGAGTGCCCGATGCTGCGGACCGTGCTTGTGCTCGGCGAACCGGCGGCGGGGCAGGTGTCCTTGCGGCGCCTGATCGACGCCGAAGCGCCGCTCGCCGACGTTGCCGCAGCACTGGCCGGCGTGCGCCCGCATCCGGACGACGTGACGACCATGCTGCTCTCGGGCGGCACGACCTCGATGTCGAAGCTGATTCCGCGCACCCACAACGACTACGTGCTGAATGCGCACCTGTGCGGCGCGGCGGCGCGCTTCGACACCGATACGGTGCTGCTGGCGGTGCTGCCGCTAGGGCACAACTACAACCTCGCCTCGCCGGGCATGCTCGGCGTCTTCTACTTCGGCGGCACGGTCGTGATCAGTCCGGCGATGGATGCCGAAACGATATTCCCGCTGGTCGAGAAGCACCGCGTGACGGTGATACCGGCCGCGGTGCCGCTGGTCAGCAACTGGCTCAACTCGCCCGTGCCGGCCCAGTGCGATTTGTCGTCGCTGAAAATCATGCAGAACGGCGGCGCGCGCCTGGTGCCGGAATTGCGCCGCCGCATCCGCAGCCAGTTCGGCTGCATCGCGCAGGAAATCTACGGCACCGCCGAGGGCCTGATCAACATGACGCGGCTCGACGACCCCGAAGACCTGCTGCTGGAAAGTTCCGGCGCGCCGGTCTGCGACGCCGACGAGATCAAGGTGCTCGACGAAGACGGCCGCGAGGTCGCCGATGGCGAGCCCGGCGAACTGGTGACGCGCGGGCCATACACGATCCAGGGCTACTACAATGCCGACGACAAGAACCAGGAGGCCTTCACCGCCGACGGCTTCTACCGCATGGGCGACATCGTGCGCAAGCGCGGCCGCCACGTCTTCACCGAAGGACGCAAGAAGGACTTGATCAACCGCGGCGGCGAGAAGATCAGTTGCGAGGAAGTGGAGAACCTGATTTTCATGCATCCGAAAGTGCATCAGGTGTCGCTGGTCGCCATGCCCGATCCGGTGTTCGGCGAGAAGGGCTGCGCCTTCGTTATCCCGAAGCCGGGCGCGACGCTGTCGTTCGACGAGTTGATCGCCTTCCTCAGGCAGCAGAACATCGCCGCCTTCAAGCTGCCCGAGCGGCTGGAAGTCGTCGAGCAGTTCCCGACCAGCCTCGTCGGCAAGATCCTGAAGCGCCAGTTGCGCGAGATGATCGTGGCCAAGATGGCGAGCGAGAACCCGGCGTAGCCGAGCAGCCATGGATCACCGCGACATCGACCTCAACCTGCTGAAGGTCTTCGTCCAGCTCTACCGGGACGGCAAGGTCTCGCTCGCGGCAGACCATCTCGGCCTGTCGCAGCCGGCGGTCAGCAATGCGCTGAACCGGCTGCGCCGCCTGCTCGACGACAAGCTGTTCCTGCGCACGGCGCGCGGCATGCAGCCGACGCCGCTGGCCGAGCAGTTGGCGCTGCCGATCGAGAACGCGCTGGCGACGATCCGCGAAAGTCTGGCGCGGCCGCTGCTGTTCGATGCGGCGACGAGCACCCGCCAATTCACGCTCGTCATGACCGACATCGGCGAGTTTCACTTTCTGCCGCGGCTGATGAAAAGCCTGGAGACGCTGGCGCCGGGCGTGAGCATCAGCACGCTGCGCAGTACGGCGATTAACCTGCGGTTCGAAATGGAAGCGGGCAGGGTGGATCTTGCGCTCGGGCATCTGCCCGACCTGACGACGGATTTTCATCGCCGCAAATTGTTCGCCCAGCGCTACGTCTGCCTGTTCCGCAAGGGACACGCGATGGACTGCGCCGCACCGTCCATCGAGGCCTTCAGCGCGGCGGAGCACGCCATGGTCCTCTCGGCCGGCACCGGCCACAACCGCGTGAACGACCTGATCGAGCGCGCCGGCATCAAACGCCGCATCCGCCTGCGGCTGCCGCATTTCGTCGCGCTCGCCGACATCCTCGAATCCTCGGACCTGGTGGCGACCGTGCCCGAAGCCTTG
>JACRPB010000031.1:4053-16867 GCA_016214175.1 Rhodocyclales bacterium | reverse complement strand
GACGCTTTTCAGGTCGAACTTGAAATCGCGGTAGCGCGAATCGATGATCTCGATGCCGGCCATGACGAAGTCGGTGGCCGCCAGCACGGCGGCGATGTGGCAGCCGGGGCCGGAGAGCGGCGTCTTGGTAACGAAGCAGATTTCCGGCTCGACTTTCGGGTGGATCAGTTCGTCGATCCGGATGTCGCCGCCTGCGGGCACCGCGTAGCTGTCGGCGAGGAAGCCGAAGACCGGCGTCGCCACGCCCATCTGCTTCATCTTGGCGTGCGAGGTGAGCCCGGCCTTGAGGCCGACGATGCGGGCGCCGCGGGCGCGCTTGCGGCGGCGGATTTCGTCCTGGATCGCATAGGCATCGGCCCAATCCATGTCCGGATGGTCGTCGGTGATCTTGGGCGTATCGCGAGCTTCGAGTTCGCAGTTTTCGAGATGCTCGGCGAGCCGGGCGATCGTGGCTAGATCAAGGCTCATGCCGCCACCTCCACCCCACGTTCCCTGGCCATTGTCAGCGCCGCGTCCTCGATCATGTCCTCCTGGCCGCCGACCATGCCGCGCCGGCCGAGTTCGACCAGGATGTCGCGGGCAGAAATGCCGTACTTCTTTTCGGCGCGCTTGGCGAACAGCAGGAAGGAGGAATAGACCCCGGCATAGCCGAGCGTCAGGGCGTCGCGGTCGATGCGGATCGGGTGATCCATGATCGGCACCACCAGGTCTTCGGCGACGTCCTGGATCCTGGCGACGTCGACGCCGGTTTCGATGCCCATCAGCGCGCAGACGGCGACGAAGACTTCGAGCGGCGTGTTGCCGGCGCCGGCGCCGAGGCCCGCCGCCGCCGCGTCGATGCGCTTGGCGCCGGCCTCGACGGCGGCGATCGAGTTGGCCACGCCCATGGCCAGGTTGTGGTGGCCGTGGAAACCGAGCTCGGTCTCGGGCTTGAGGGCGGCGCGCACGGCGCCGAGCTTCAGTTTCACCTCCGCCGGCAGCATGTGGCCGGCCGAGTCGGTGACGTAGATGCAGTTGGCGCCGTAGCCTTCCATGAGCCGCGCCTCCTTGACCAGGCGCTCGGCGCTCGCCATGTGACTCATCATCAGGAAGCCGACGGTGTCCAGGTCCATCTTGCGCGCCAGGCTGATGTGCTGCTCGGAGACGTCGGCTTCGGTGCAGTGGGTGGCGACGCGAAGGGTATGCACGCCGAGCTCGTGCGCCATTCTCAGGTGATCGACGGTGCCGATGCCGGGAAGCAGCAGCGCCGACACCTTGGCCTGCTTCATCAGCGGGATCACGGCCGACAGGTATTCGTAGTCGCTGTGCGCGGGAAAGCCGTAGTTCACCGAGGCGCCGCCGAGGCCGTCGCCGTGGGTGACCTCGATCAGCGGCACGCCGGCGGCGTCGAGCCCGGTGGCGATGCTCTTCATCTGGTCGAGGCTCATCAGATGGCGCTTCGGGTGCATACCGTCGCGCAGCGTCATGTCGTGGAGAGTGATCTTCTTGCCGTTCATGGTCGTTTCCTTATTGGAGCATTTCGCCGGCGAACATTTCGGCGGTGCGCGCGGCGGCGGCGGTCATGATGTCGAGGTTGCCGGCATAGGTCGGCAGGAAGTCGCCGAGGCCTTTCACTTCGAGGAACACCGAGACGCGGTTGCCGTCGATGACCGGGCCGTTGACCAGCCGGTAGCCGGGCACGTACTTCTGCACTTCGGCGATCATGGCCTGCACCGAGGCCGCGATCTCCTCGGCGCGCGGCGGCTCCTCGGTCAGGCAATGCACGGTGTCGCGCATGATCAGCGGCGGCTCGGCCGGATTGATGATGATGATGGCCTTGCCTGCCTTGGCGCCGCCGACCTGCTCGACCGCGCCGGCCGTGGTGCGCGTGAATTCGTCGATGTTCTTGCGCGTGCCGGGGCCGGCGGATTTCGACGACACGGTAGCGACGATCTCGCCGTAGCGGACCGCCTGCACGCGCGAAATCGCATGCACCATGGGGATCGTCGCCTGGCCGCCGCAAGTGACCATGTTCACGTTCATTTCGCGCCGCCCGATGTGCTGCCGCAGATTGACCGGCGGCACGCAGTAGGGGCCGATGGCGGCCGGCGTCAAGTCGATCATCAGCACGCCCAGCGCATTGAGCTTGCGCGAGTTCTCGGCATGCACGTAGGCGCTGGTGGCGTCGAAGGCGATCCGGATGCCGTCGGCCGCGACGTGGGGCAGCAGGCCGTCCACGCCCTGGTCGGTGACCTTGAGGCCCAGCTCACGGGCGCGCTTGAGGCCTTCCGAAGTCGGATCAATGCCGACCATCCACACCGGTTCCAGCACCGGACTGCGCTGGAGTTTGTAGAGCAGGTCGGTGCCGAGGTTGCCGGGACCGATCAGCGCACATTTGATTTTCTTGCTCATGAGTGTCTCGTCGTTGGGGAGTCAGTAGAAGCGCACCGAGCAGCCGCCGATGCCGCCGATAGTGACGCGCAGGTTGTCGCCGGCCTGGACCGGAAACATCGCCGCCAGCGAACCGGAGAGGATCACCTCGCCGGCCTTGAGCGGAATGCCCAGCCGTCCCAGGGTGTTGGCGAGCCAGGCGACGGCATTCACGGGGCTGCCGAGCGCGGCGGCGCCGGCGCCGGTGCCGACGATCTCGCCGTTCTTTTCCAGCACCATGCCGCAGGTGTCGAGGTCCACCCGGCGCGGGTCCACCAGGCGGTCGCCGAGGACGAAGACGCCGCAGGAGGCGTTGTCCGCCACCGTGTCCTGGATCTTGATCTTCCAGTCGCGGATGCGCGAATCGACGATCTCGAAGCAGGCCATCACACCGTCGGTCGCCGCTAGCACGTCGGCGTTGGAAATGCCGGGGCCCATCAGCTCGCGCTTGAGGACGAAGGCGATCTCGCCCTCGGCCTTGGGCTGGATCAGCGACGCGCGCTCGATGGCCTGGCCCTCGTTGTAGATCATGCCGTCGAGCAGATAGCCGAAGTCGGGCTGGAACACGCCCAGCATGTTCATCACCGCCTGGCTGGTGACGCCGATTTTCTTGCCGACGACCTTTTCGCCGGCGTCGAGGCGCCGCGCCACCATGCGCTGCTGGATGCGGTAGGCATCGTCGATGGCGATGTCGGGATGGCGGACGGTCAGCGGATCGACGACCTGGCGCTGCGTCAGCGCCGCGTAGAGCTCGTCGCCGAGCGTTTCGATGAGAGGTTGGTCCATGGTCAGAGCTTGATGCAGACGTTTTTGAGTTCGGTGTAGAACTCGAGGGAATGGACACCGCCTTCGCGGCCGATGCCCGATTGCTTGGCGCCGCCGAACGGCGTGCGCAGGTCGCGCAGGAACCAGGAGTTCACCCAGACCAGGCCGACCTCGATGCGCCCGGCGACGCGGTGGGCGCGCGCGAGATTCGTCGTCCAGACGGACGCGGCGAGGCCATAGACGTTGTCGTTGGCGCGGCGCACGACCTCTTCTTCGGTATCGAAAGGGGCGACGTGGCAGCAGGGGCCGAAGATTTCCTCGCGGCAGACCGCCGCATCGTCGGCCAGGCCGGTCCAGATCGTCGGCTGCACCCAGGCGCCCGCCCCGAGTTCGCCGGGCATGCTCGCCGCAGCGCCGCCGGTGACCACGGTCGCGCCTTCCGCGACCGCCTTGCGGTAGTAGGACAAGACCTTGTCGCGGTGCTCCAGGGAAATCAGCGGCCCCAGGCCCGTGGCCGCATCCTCGGGACGCCCCAGCTTCAGCTTCTCGGCGCCGGCCTTCAGGGCGGCGACGAACCTGTCGAACAGCGGCCGCTCGACATAGACGCGCTCGGTGCCGAGGCAGACCTGGCCACAGTTGGCGAACACCGAACGCAGCGTGCCTTCGATGGCGGCATCGAAGTCGCAGTCGGCGAAGACGATGGCGGCATTCTTGCCGCCCATTTCCAGGCTCACCGGACGCGCCCCCTCGGCCGCGGCCTTCATGATCGCGGCGCCGGAGCGGGTTTCGCCGGTGAAAGTGATGGCATCGACGCCGGAATGGCCGGTAAGAAAAGCGCCCGCCGAATCGGGGCCGAAGCCGTGCACCACGTTGTAGACGCCCTTCGGCACGCCGACCGCGTTCATCACCTCGCCCAGCAGCGTCGCCGTCTGCGGCGTCTCCTCGGAGGGCTTGACCACCACCGTATTGCCGCAGGCCAGCGCCGGGCCGACCTTCCAGGTCATCAGCAGCAGCGGCAGGTTCCAGGGGCAGACGACGGCCACGACGCCGATGGGGCTGCGCGTCGCATAGTTGAGCGCGCCGCGGCCGTCGGGCGTCGCCATTTCGAAGAACTCGGTAGGAACGTTCTTCACGACGTCGGCGAAGATCTTGAAGTTCTCGGCGCCGCGCGGGATGTCGATGTGGCGCGCGAGGCTCATCGGCTTGCCGGTATCGGCGCTCTCTGCTTCGAGAAATTCGTCGAAGCGGCGGTTGATCTCGTTGGCGACGCCGTAGAGCAGATCGACGCGTTCGGCGACGGCGAGCTTGCCCCAGGGGCCGACGAGCGCCGCGCGGGCGGCGCCCACCGCCGCATCGACTTCGGCGCGGCCGGCTTCGGCGACGCTGGCGATGACGGCATTGGTCAGCGGCGAGCGCTTGTCGAAGCGCCTGGCGCTGGCGACAAACGCGCCGTCGATGAAATGGTCGATTTGTTTCATGGTTGCTGCTCCAGTTGTTGCGTATAGATGTTCCATGGCGCTGGGCGTGTTATCCCGAATGGATTCTCTTCGCGCGCCAAGGGCGATGGGGGACATGAGCGGAGCAGGGCACCCCGCCCGCACGAGCGCGCGCCGACGTCGATAAAGGAGGGTATTTCGATTTCACTTCAATCATTCCGCGAGACCGATGGCCGCGAGCCCCGCCCGCGCGCATTCCTCGTCTTCGGATTCGGAAGCGCCGGAGACGCCGATGCCGCCGATCCAGTCGTCGCCCAGGCGCAGCGGCAGGCCGCCGCCGAAGACGATCAGGCGCGGCCGGTTGGCGAAGCCGAGCTTCATGCCTTCGTCGTGACCGATGGCGCCCATCCAGGCTTTGGTCGGAAAGCCGAAGCTGGCGGCGGTGTAGGCCTTGTCGATGGCGATGTCGATGGAGTGGAGATAGGCTCCCGGCATGCGCAGGAAAGCCATCAGGTTGCCGCCGCGATCCACCACGGCGGCGTTGATCTTCCACCCGTGGGCGAGCGCGTGGCGCACCGCGGCTTGCGCCGCGGCACCGGCCGCCTCCCAGGTAATGCCGGGGATGGAGGACGCCACGTCCATGGTTCAGGTCACCACCGTCAGGAAGGTGTCGTTGAGCTTGCGGTTGTGATAGAAAATGCCGCGCCCGACTTCGTCCATGGTCCATTTGATCGGCTGCCAGTCCGGGTAGGAAGCATAGCCGCCGCAATAGGTTTCGAAGCGGTTGCCGGACGGATCGAAGGCGTAGATGGTGGTGCCGCGCGTGATGCCGTGGCGCGTCGGGCCGATGTCGATGTTGACCTTGTTCATGGCCATGATGTCGGCGGCGCGCAGCACGCGTTCCCAGCTCTCCAGTTGGAACGCGACGTGATGCACCTTGCCCGGCTCGGGGTGGCGCACGAAGGCAAGGTCGTGGGCCTTGGTCGAGCAGGACAGCCAGATGGCGAGGTCGGTCTTGTCGTCTTCGAGCACCACGTGCTCGACGAGATAGAAGCCGAGCACGTCTTCGAATATCTTGCGCGCGCCGTCGATGTCGGGGCCGTAGAGCAGGATGTGATCCATGCGGATCGGGGCGATGCCCTTTTCCGCCAGCCCCGTCCAGGCCTCGGGATTCAGGTAGGAGAGGCCGTTGCCGACGTCCGTCTTTTCGGCGTAGAGCTCGATCAGGTGGCCGGTGGGGATTTGGAAGCGCACGCGCTCGCCGGTCTCCAGCAGGTCGCCGGCGGCGATGCGCTCGGTCTTGAGGCCATAGGCGCGCAAGTCGGCGTCGAACTTGTCGAGCGTGGCCTTGTCGGCCACCTTGAAGGCGTAGAAATCGAGGCCTGCCGTTGCGGCCTGGCGGATGATGAAGCTGTTGTGGTCGCGCTCGTCCCAGGTCTTGAAATAGACGCGGCCCTGTTTGTCCCGCCCGGTTTCCACCAGGCCGACGACGTCGCGATAGAACTTCACGCTTTCTTCCAGATCGAGCACGCGCATTTGCACGTGACCTGGACGCAACACTCCGGTTAATGCCATTTTCTCTTCCTCCTGTGCGAATTGTTTGACTACGATCGACTTGCTTCGCCGCCGCGTTCGCGGCAGAGATTCTTACCCATCTTCCCCAGCACCTTCAGCGTCAAGTCGCTGGTCGGCCAGATGCGGCAGGCCAGGACGCGGTGCTGCGCTTCGTCTTCGGCGCTGACGTGAGCCCGGCTCATGGCGCGCTTGCGGTAGCTGCCGGAAACGATCTCGACCTTGCAGACGCCGCAGCCGCCGCCGCAGCAGCCGCTCGGAATGCCCTTGCGCCCGAGCGCCGCCATGCCTTCGAGCAGGTTGCGCTCGCCGCGCTGGCGATAGCTTTCGCCGCTGTCTTCGATGGTGATGAGGTAATTGCTCATGGCGTTCTTTCACAGCCCTGGGGGGGGCGCCCCGAGCGCCAGAATGCGCCTTTGCGTAATTGCCCGCGATGTCGGCGAGCCTGGCCACCGCCGGCGCCGCGCCGGCGCAGTAGTCGCGCAGCGCCGCCGCCAGAGCGGCGACGTTTTCCGTTTCCTTCTGGTGGTCGGCCAGCAGGCGGCCGAGGAGTGCCGTCGATTGTTCCGCCGCGCGCAGGCGCATGCGCAGGAAGATCTGGTACTCCTCTTTCGGATGGTGAATGCGATTGGGAAAGGCGTCGAGGTATTCGACGATGCCTTCCATCAGGTCGATCTCGGCCCGCCCGCCGGCGGCGAGAATGGCCGCCTCCATGGCCAGCAGGCGGCCGACGGCGCGCAAGGCCAGATGCTCACGGGCAAGCACGCGCAGCGCCGGCCTCACGGCTGCGTCTCCGTCGCGAGCTTGAGCCGCCGCTGCACCGGAAAGAAGCGCAGTTCGCAGCGCGCGGCGACGAAGCCCCAAAGGCCGCGCGGCATCCAGAGCATGAAGAGCACGGCGACGACGCCGAGCGCGATCAAATACCGGCTGCCGTAGTCGCTGAGCACTTCGCGCAGTGCGAAATACACCAGCGTGCCGACGATGGGGCCCTCGACGGTGCCGATGCCGCCGATGACGACGACGAAGAACATGACCACCGTCCAGTCGAGCGAAAACGCGGCGTCGGGCGAGATGCGCAGCTTGGTGATGAAAATCAGCGCGCCGGCCATGCCGCAGCCGACCGCCGCCGCGATGTAGACGCACCACTTGATGCGGCGCACCGAGACGCCGAGGCTGGCGGCCGCCGCCTCGCTGTCGCGCACCGCCGTCAGCGCCAGACCGTGGCGCGAGCGCAGCAGCCAATAGACGCCGAGCGTGGCGCCGACGCCGAGCGCCGCGGCGCACCACAGCGTCAGCGATTCGCGCCACCAGATCGGCATGCCGCGTACCGTCTGCGTCACCGATAGACCGGAGCCGCCGCCAAGGCTGACGCTGTTGGCGATCAGCAGCCGGAACACTTCGGCCACCGCCCAGGTGCCGACGGCGAAATAGGCGCCGCGCAGCCGGAATACCACGGCGGCGGTCGGCACCGCCACCAGGCCGGCGACGAGGCCGGCCAGGGGCACGACGAGGAAGGTATCGATGCCGGCATGCAGGCCGAAGGCGACGAGGCTGTAGCCGCCGAGGCCGACGAAGGCCTGCTGGCCCACCGACAGCAGGCCGCCGTAGCCGGCCAGCAGATTCCACATCTGGGCCAGGGCCAGGGTGTAGAGGAATTCGGTCAGCAGGCGCTGGCCGGCGCGCTCGCCCCACCAGGGCATGGCGACGGCGGCGACGAGCAGCAGCAGGCCGAGGCCGGCGGCGACACGGCTGGCACGCGTGCCGCGTTCGACGTCGAAGCGGGCGGCGACGATGGCGGCTTCAGGCATCGCGCGTCCTCGGGAAGAGGCCGTTCGGGCGCAGCACCAGCACGGCAAGAAAGGCCAGGTGGCCAGCGAGGATGCCCCAGCCCGGATCGAACCTGAGGCCGATGGCCTGCGCCATGCCGAGGACGATGCCGCCGGCCAGGGTGCCCCAGAGCGAACCGAGGCCGCCGATGATGACGGCTTCGAAGGCGTAGATCAGCCGCGCCGGCCCCTCGGTCGGGCTGACGTTGGCGCGGATCGCCAGGTAGATGCCGGCGACGGCGACGACGGCCATGGCGATGGCCATCGCCAGGCCATAGACGTGCTTGTTGTCGATGCCCATCAGTTGCGCCGTTTCGGCGTCGTCGGAGGCGGCGCGGAAGGCGCGGCCGACGGCGCTGCGCGCGAACAGCCATTGCAGCGCGGCGAGCACGGCGACGGCGCTGCCCATGATGAGGAGCGGCAGCACGCCGACGGCGAGGCCGCCGCCCAGTGCCAGGCTGTCGGTACCGAGGCTGCCGGCATCGAGACTGCGCGTGTCGGCGGAGAAGACTTCCAGCAGCAGGTTCTGGATGACGATGGCACAGCCGAAAGTCACCAGCAGCGGCGGCAGGATGTCCTTGCCGAGGGTGCGATTGAGCACCAGGCGTTGCAGCCCGTAGCCGAGCGCTGCCATGGCCGGCACCACCAGCAGCATGGCGGCGAAGGGATTCAGTTCCAGCGCCGCGGCGACGGCGACGGCGAGAAAGGCGGCGAGGATCGCGAAGTCGCCGTGGGCGATGTTGATCATGCGCATGACGCCGAAGGACAGCGCCAGCCCGGTGGCGAAAAGCGCGTAGAGGCCACCCGTCATCAGGCCTTGCAGCAGCGTGTCGAGCCAAGCGTGCATCGCCTCAGACACCGAAATAGGCGAGCGCAATCTGCTCGCGCGTGAGTTGCCGGGGCGCTCCTTCCAGGGCGATGCGGCCTTCCTGGAAGCAGTAGAGGCGATCCGCCGCTTGCAGCGCCTGACCGACGTCCTGCTCGACGACGACGATGGACGTGCCCTCGGCCTTGATGCCGGGCAGCGCGGCGTAGATGTCCTTGACGATCACCGGCGCCAGGCCGAGGGAGATTTCGTCGCAAAGCAGCAGGCGCGGATTGCTCATCAGCGCGCGGCCGATGGCGACCATCTGCTGCTGGCCGCCGGAGAGCATGGTCGCCTGCAGCTTGCGGCGTTCGGCGAGAATGGGAAACAGCGCGTAAATGCGCTCCAGATGCCAGGGTCCCGGCCGGCCGGCATAGGCGCCGATGAGCAGGTTTTCCTCGACCGTCAGGCTCGGAAACAGGCGCCGGCCCTCGGGCACCAGCGCCAGCCCGAGCGCGACGACGCGATGCGCCAGTTCGCCGCCGATGGCGCGACCGGCAAACACCACGCTGTCGCGCGCAGTGGCGATGAGGCCCGCCAGCGCGCGCAGGAAGGTGGACTTGCCGGCGCCGTTGGCGCCGATCACGGCCACGGTCTCGCCTTCGGCGACGCCGAAGTCGATGCCGAACAAGGCCTGGAAGTCGCCGTAATGGGCAGTGAGCTGGCGCACGGCAAGCAGCGTCATTGCGGGAGTCCCATGTACACGGCCCGCACCTCGGGGCTCGCCATCACTTGCGCCGGCTCGCCGGTGGTCAGCAGTCGGCCGACGTTGATGACGGCGATGCGGTCCACCACCGCCAGCAGGGCATGCACGATGTGTTCGATCCAGATCAGCGCAATGCCTTCGGCGCGGATGTCCTGGATGCAGTCGATGAGTTCCCGCACTTCGTGTTCGGTGAGCCCGCCGGCGATTTCGTCGAGCAGCAGCAGCGTCGGTTCGGTCGCCAGGGCGCGCGCCAGTTCCAGGCGCTTGCGGTCGAGCAGGGGCAGCGAACCGGCGAGGCGGTTGGCCTTGGCCAGCAGGCCGGTCTGCCCCAGGGCGCGCACCGCCACCGGCCGGCCCGCCTTCTCGCCGTGGCCGGCGCCGAAGGTCGCGCCCACCAGCACATTCTCGAACACCGTCATGCCGGCAAACGGATGGGGAATCTGGTAGGAGCGGCCGATGCCGCCGCGGCAGCGGGCGGCGGCGTCGAGCCCGGTGATGTCGCGGCCGGCGAAGGCCAGCGTACCCGCATCCGGGCGCACGTTGCCGCCGATCAGGTTGAACAGCGTCGTCTTGCCGGCGCCGTTGGGGCCGATGATCCCCAGCGCTTCGCCCGGTGCGAGGGCGAGGCTGAGGTCGTCGGTCACCTTGACGGAACCGTAGGACTTGGAGACCTGGGACAACGAGAGCAACACGGCCGCGGTTCCTGTGCGCTGCGCTTCAGAGCAGGTCCAGCTTGTCTTGCAGCGGCACCATGCTCGCCTGGCCGTTTTCGACCACCAGCAATTCGAAGCCCTTGCCGCGCTTCTTCCACTGCCCGCCCACCAGCGGCGTCTTCGAGACGTTGGGCACCGGCCCCTTGCGGAAATCGACCGGGCCGACGATGGTGTTGAGCTGGGTGTCGCGGATGGCGTCGCGGATCGATGCCGGCTTGCGGTCGGCGGCGCGCTTCAACGCATCGATGGCGACCTCGAACAGCGAATGCTTGAACGCCAGCGGCATGGTCCAGGGCCGGCTGCTGGCCTTGGTGTAAGCGGCGGCGAGTTCCGCCGAACTCTGCCCGGTGAGGCTGGAGCGGAAGGGATGCACCGGCGACCACCAGACCTCGACCGTCAGGCCGGCGGCGCGCTCGCCGAAGGCCTGGATGGCGGCCGGAAACTCGGTCGCCTTGGCGGCGGTGACGATCTTCGGCCGGAAGCCCTGCTGCCCGGCCTGGGACCAGAAGTTGGCGAAATCCGGCGGCGGCAGGACGCCGGTGACGATCTCGACGTTGTGCTTCTTGAACTCGGCGATGTAGGCCGAAAAGTCGTCGGCCGGCGACTGGAAGCGGCCCTTGTCCACGAGCTTGAAACCCTTCTGCGCCAGCACCGGCGGGAAGCCCATCTTGGGATCGCCCCAGGCGTTGCCGTCGGAATCGTTGGGCCAGAGGCTGCCGATCGCCTTGTTGGTGCCGCCCTTGGCCCAGAGGCCGGTGAAGACGCCGATGATGTCTTCGAGGCCCCAGAAGAAGTGATAAGTCCAGTCGAAGCCCTTCTTCGGATCGCCGCCGCGGCCGAAGAAATGCGGCTGCCAGGGCGTGTCGTTGGTGATGCAGGGCATGCCGTTGAGTTCGCACTGGTCGGCGACCGGGTTGGTGGTGGCCGGCGTCGAGGCGGCGACGACGATGTCCACCTTGTCCTTGAGGATCAGTTCCGAGGCGGCCTCGGCGGCGCGGTTGGAGTTGGATTGCGAATCCTTGTAGACGATTTCCACGGCATAGGTCTTGCCGCCGACCTTGAGGCCGCCGGCCAGGGCGCGCCTGACCTCGTCCAGGGTGAAGGCGTCGGGTTCGCCGAACACGGCGAGCGGGCCGGTCTGCGGGCTGACGTAGCCGATCTTGATGGTGTTGCCCGCGGCCGCATGCACGAAAGGCGCCGGCAGCAGGGAAGCCAGGGCGATGCCGCCGGCGGATTTCAGTACCGAGCGGCGGCCCGGGTCGACGTCTTGTTTGTCCTTGCTCATATCTCCTCCTTGGTTGGCGTTGTCCGGCGGTCGGCGGCGGCACGTCTTGTACGCGGTCCTGCCGTCATGGGCTCGCACATTAAGTTCCGGCATCGATACTGTCTAATTCCGAATTTGCATCGATTGATACCTGATAGGTATCATTGCCGCGACCATGGAACTACGTCACCTGAAATACTTCGCCGTCCTCGCCGAGGAACTCAACTTCAACCGCGCCGCGGCGCGGCTGCACATTTCGCAGCCGCCGCTGACGCGGCAGATCCAGCAACTGGAGGAGGAAGTCGGCGCCCGCCTGTTGTCGCGCAACACGCGCGGCGTCGAACTGACGGCCGCCGGCCGCGCGCTGCTGGAGGATGCCCAGCGCATCCTCGGCCTGGTCAAGGTGGCGAAGGAGCGCACCGGCAAGGCCGGCCGCGGCCAGATCGGGCGGCTCGACGTCGGCATTTTCGGTTCGGCCATCTTGAACCACATCCCGCGCCTGCTGCTGGAGTTTCGCAATCGCTATCCGGAGGTGGAAATCGCCCTCCATGCGCAAACCAAGGCCGAGCAGGTCGCGGCCTTGCGCGAACGGCGCCTCACCGTCGGCTTCAACCGCCACGTGCCGGTCGAGCCCGACATCGTCGTCGAGACCGTGTACCTCGAACCGCTGGTGATCGCCGTGAACCGCAAGCATCCGCTGGCCCGCCACAAGGCGATCCGCATCGCCGACATCGTCGGCGAACCGCTGATCCTCTATCCGCGCAATACCCGCAACAGCTTCGCCGACGACGTCATGGCGCTGATCCGCAAAGAGGGCGGCCAGCCGCGGGTGGTGCAGGAAGTGACCGACGTGGTGACGGCGATCGCGCTGGTGGCGAGCGGCTTCGGCCTCTGCGTGACGCCGGCGGCGGCGAGCAGCCTCAAGCTGCGCGGCGTCGTCTACCGGCCGATCAAGGCCACGCCGCCGCCGATCATCGAACTGGCCTGCCTCTATCGCCGCGACGACGAATCGCCGATCCTGGCGGCCTTTCTCGACATCACGCGCAAGTTCAGCCCGGCGCCGGAATAATCCGCTACTTCAGGAAATCCCGACTGACCTCGCGGAACAGCGGCGTGCCGGCCTGATGCAGCCACTCGAAGGCGACCATGTCGCGGCTGACGATCTCGATGCCGTGGGCGCGCATGCGTTCCAGCGCCAGCGCCTTGTCGGACGGGCGGCGCGAGCCGACGGCGTCTTCGACGACGAAGACATCCTTGC
>JACRPB010000031.1:0-4036 GCA_016214175.1 Rhodocyclales bacterium | reverse complement strand
GTTTCAGGTCGAGCACGGTCTGCAGGACGCAGACATGGGATTCGATGCCGCACACCACCATCTGCTCTCGTTCGGCGGCCGCCTGCGGCGCCAGGCAGGCGCCGGCGACGCAGGAAAAATGGATCTTCTCGACCGTGGCGCCGGCCGGCAGCAGTGCGGCGACATCGGCGTGGGTATGGCCGATGCCCTGCGGATACTGCTCGGTGGCGATCGCCGGCACGCCGATCTTCTGCGCCACCTTGACCAGCCACTGGATGTTTTCCAGCAGGCGCTGCCAGTGGTCGATATGGGGCAGCAGGCGTTCCTGGACGTCGATCACGAGCAGGGTGGAAGCGGCGGCGTTCATCAGCATGGGAAACTCCTGAGGGATGCGCAAATATAGCACCCGCCGTGCGTCACGGCTCTGCGCGGTTGGCGCCGTGGCCGTCCCGCGCCGGTTCGAAGCGGTGGCAGCGGTTTCTGCCTTGCTGCTTGGCGATGTACATCGCCAGATCGGCATGGCGCAACAGCGCGTCCGGCGGGCCGTCGTCGGCCGGAAACAGCGTGAAGCCGATGCTGGCGGTGACGCCGACCGCGTGCCCTTTCACGGTCATCGCCGTGGCCACCGCGGTCAGGATGCGCTGCACGCTCGTTTCGCAATCCTCGATGCCGTCGACGCCGACCAGCACGAGGACGAATTCGTCGCCGCCGAGACGGGCCACGGTGTCGCCGGCGCGCACGGCAAGCCGCAGGCGCGCCGCGACCTCGATCAGCACGGCGTCGCCGGCGGCGTGGCCGTAGCGGTCGTTGATCGGTTTGAAGTCGTCGAGGTCGAGGTAACAGACGGCCAGTTGCGTGTCGGCGCGGCGCGCCTGGGCGATGCCCTGTTGCAGGCGGTCGGCCAGGAGCAGGCGATTGGGGAGCAGGGTCAGCGCATCGTAGTGGGCCAGAAATTCGAGGCGGTGCTGCCGCCGCTTGAGCACGGTGACGTCGGAAAAGGTGCCGATGTAATGCGTCACCTTGCCGTGCGCGTCGGCGACGGACGACAGGTTGAGGTGCTCGGCATACACCTCGCCGTTCTTGCGCCGGTTCCAGATTTCGCCTTCCCAATGGCCGGTCTGCGCGACCGCCTGCCACAGCTCGCGGTAGAAGTCCTTGCCGTGCCGCCCCGAGCTCAGAATGCGCGGAGTGCGGCCGATCGCCTCCTCGCGCGTGTAGCCCGACAATTCGGAGAAGGTCGGGTTCACGTCGACGATCGTTTCGGCAGCGTCGCAAATGACGATGCCCTCGTGGGCATGGCTGAAGACGCTGGCCGCCAGCCGCTGGCCGGCTTCCGCCCGCTTGCGCTCGCCGATGTTCTCCTTGACGCCGATGAAATGGCTGACGCGGCCCTGGCTGTCGACCACGGGTGAAATGGAGGCGGCTTCCCAATAGAGGCCGCCGTTCTTGCGCCGGTTGTGGAACTCGCCGTGCCAGGTGCGGCCGCTGGTGATGGTGGCCCACAAGTCCCGGTAGGCGTCCGGCGGCGTCTCTCCCGACTTGAGGAAGCGCGGATTGCGGCCGAGCACTTCCTCGCGCTCGTAACCGGAATTGAAGACGAAGGCGTCGTTCACGAAAACGATGTTGCCGTCGAGGTCCGTCATGACGATGGAAACCGGGCTTTGGTTCACGGCCTGGATCAGTTGCCGGTTCTCCGCTTCGACGCGACGCCGCTGGGTGACGTCGTGAATCACCGAAAACAGCAGCGTGCGGCCGTCCACCTCGATCGGACCGGAATGGACCTCGACGTCGCGTATCTCGCCGCCGGCCAGACGGTGCTTGAAGTAATAGTGGCTGCGCTCTTCCGCCTGCGCGCGCCGCATCTCTTCGGCCACCTTCGCCGCCGGCAGGGTGTTGATGTCGCTGATGCGCATGCGGCGCAAGGTCGCCTGGTCGTAGCCGTAATAGCGGCAGGCGGCGGCGTTGGCTTCGACGATGCAGCCGTCCTTGGGATCGATCAGCAGGTTGGTGATCTTGGCGTCGTCGAATAGCGCGCGAAAGCGCCTTTCGCCGCGAGCCAGCGCCTCGTTCTGGCTGCCCATGCGCAGCAGCAGCGCGGCGATGCCCAGGGTCAGCGCGACGATCAGGGCCATGGCGCCGAGGGCGCGCCGGCGGGCTTCGCCGTGGGCAGCGCTGATGTCGGCGAGTTCCGCCTCTTCGTCGATGGCGACGACCACGCTCAAGGGCCACTGCGCCGAGCGCTCCCAGGCAAACAGCAGCGGGACGCCGTCGATGGCGGAAACGTCGCGAAAGACGCCGCGGCTGCCGGGGGCGGCGGCGAGAAACGGCCGATCCGGGGGCAGCTTGGTGCGCAGGGCCTCCGCCAAGCCGCGGCTGCGGGCAATGATGCTGCCGTCCGGCCGCACCACGGAAAGAAAACCCTGCTGACCGAAGTGCAGCGCGGCCAGCCTGCTCGAAATGTAATCGGGCCGCAGCGGGATGCCGATGACGCCGAGAAAGCGCTGGCCGGCACGGATCGGGCGCGTCAGTTGGATCAGCGGGATGCCGGCGATGCGGCCGACGATGGGCTGGCTGATAAAGAGGCGGTCCGCGCCGCCGTCGGCATGGACGCGGAAATGTTCGCGATCGCCGAAGTAGATGCGCTCGCCGCTGCCGTTCGAGGCGTAGGCCAGATAGCCGTCCGGCCCGAACACGGTGACGAACTGCAACATTCCGGCCGGATAGGCCGCGAGCACGTCGCGCACGGCACGGTCGAACTCGTGGCGTTCATGGACGTAGACGCTGCGCAAGTGCGACAGCGCGACATCGACGCTGCGCAGCATGGCATCGACTTGCTGGGAGGCCGCCGCGCCGACCTGCGCCGCCCGCTGTTCGTTGCGGCTGCGGGCGCCGGCGCGGACTTCGCGCTGCGTGTCGAGCAATTGCAGCCAGTAGACGAGGCAGGAGAGGACGCCGACGACGCAGATCGCCAGCGCGGCAGGGAACGAACGATTGGCGGCAGCTTGGCGAAGGAAACTGGCACTCATTTGGCGGCAACCCGGTGGCGCATGGCGAAGCTCCGATGCCTTCTTCGAGTTGTGGAATCAGCGGAGCGGAACCGCCGCCAGTCTAACCAATAATCCGCAGCATCTGCGCACCGGCCGTCGATGCAAGGGAACTAATAGCCCGCTTCGACACCCCAACAGGGGGGCTGTGAGAGTGTCTGGCAATCCAACTCAAGGAGGCAGGTATGGGGTCCTTCGACTTCGATTACTGGCAGGAGCTTGCCCAAAACGACCCCGCCGTCTATTTCCAGATGCGCGAGGCGACCATTTCCGGCTTCATCGAGACGTGTCCCGACCGCATGCGGCCGTGCCTGAGGCAAATGCAGGACCGCATCGACGTGCTGCGCGCCTGCGCGGGCTCGCCCATTTGCGCAACTTGCCAAATGATGGCGCTGATCGACGACTGCCTCACGGACATCAGCAAGCGCTTCGGCGAAATCCGCGAAAAAGTGGAAGCGATGGACAAACAACAAGCCTGAGCGCCGGTTTCATAGAATCGCCGCTCAGCAGAAATCCCGGCTCGCCGTCGGCAACCGGCCCAGCAGATCGGTGTGGTCGAGCAGGCGCTTGGCGATCAGGTGTACGACCTCGCCTTCGCGGCTCAAGACGCCCAGCACGCCGAGCAGACGCGCGCCGAGCAGTTCGCGGCGCTGGCGCGCGGCCAGCTTGGGATGGACGATGACGTTGGCGAGTCCGGTCTCGTCCTCCAGCGTCAGGAAGATCACGCCGCTCGCCGTGCCCGGCCGCTGGCGGCAGGTGACGATGCCGGCGGCGCGCGCCGGGCGCTTGTGCTCGAGTTCGCGCAAGGCTTGGGCCGTCGCATAGCGCCAGCGGTCGAGGTGGCCGCGCAGCAGGCTCAGCGGATGGCGACCGAGGGTGAGGCCGAGGTGCGCATAGTCGGCGACGAGATCGGCGCCTTCGCCGGGCGCCGGCAAGGAAAAGCCCGCTTCGACGGCAGGGGCATCGAACAGCAGGTCGCGCTGCACCGGCACCGCGGCGGCGGCCCAGGCGGC
>JACRPB010000030.1:9140-11843 GCA_016214175.1 Rhodocyclales bacterium | reverse complement strand
TGAAAGCCTCCAAGTCGACGTCTGGATAGGCGGCGAGATGGCCGTTGTAATTGCCGACGGCGCCGTTGAACTTGGCGGTCAGACCGACGGCGGCGATACGGCTGCGCGCGCGCATCAGCCGCGCCGCGATGTTGGCCATCTCCTTGCCGAGCGTGGTCGGCGTCGCCGGCTGGCCGTGCGTGCGCGCCAGCATCGGCAGCGCCGCCAGGTCGTGGGCGAGCGCGCGGAAGCGCGCGACGACGCGGTCGAAATTCGGCAGCAGGATGACGTCGCGCGCCTCTTTCAGCATCAGTGCGTGGGAGACGTTGTTGATGTCCTCGGAGGTGCAGCCGAAGTGGATGAATTCCGAGACGCGCATCACTTCGGCGTTGCCGGCGAAGCGCTCCTTGAGCCAGTACTCGACCGCCTTGACGTCGTGGTTGGTGCGCGCCTCGATGGTCTTGATGGCGTCGGCGTCGCTGACCGCAAAGCCGGACACGACGAGATCGAGCTCCGCCACGGTGTCGGCGGAAAACGCCGGCACCTCCGCCAGTTCCGGCGCCGCCGCCAGGGCCTTCAGCCATTCCACTTCGACGCGGATGCGGTTGCGGATCAAGCCGAATTCGGAGAAGTGCGCGCGCAAGGGCTCGACCTTGGCGGCATAGCGGCCGTCGAGCGGCGAAAGTGCGGTGAGCGCGGAGAGAGTCATGGCGAGGCGGTCCGTAAGTAGGCGGCGGATTTTACCATGCACCCCTCGCGCCACTTCCCGCCGGGCGCGCGCTCACGCGAGGGGCGTCGGCAACGGATGCTATACTGCCGCGAGATTGCAGGCCAAGGTTCCCAGACAATGAAACTGATCGGCACACATACCAGCCCCTTTGTGCGCAAAACCCGCATCGTCCTCGCGGAGAAGAAAATCGATTACGACTACGTGGTCGATTCGCCGTGGGAAGCGGACACCGGCGTCCCCAGCGCCAACCCCCTCGGCAAGGTACCGGTTCTCGTCTTCGACGACGCCGGCACCCTGTTCGACTCGCGCGTCATCGTCGAATACCTCGACAGCATGACGCCCAACGCCAAGCTGTTTCCCGCCACCGGCCGCGAGCGCATCACCATCAAGCGCTGGGAGGCGCTCGCCGACGGCATTTGCGACGCGGCAGTGGCCGCCTTCCTAGAAGCCAGACGCCCGAAAAAGCAGCAGAGTCCGGAATGGATCGCGCGCCAGCGCGACAAGGTCGACCGCGGCCTGGCTGCCCTTGCCGCCGATCTCGGCGAATCGCCCTGGTGCTTCGGCAACGCGCTGTCGCTGGCGGACATTGCCGTCGGTGCCATGCTCGGCTATCTCGTCTTCCGCTTTCCCGACATCGACTGGCAGACGCAGTATCCCAACCTCGCCAGGCTTTACGAGAAACTGATGACGCGGCCGTCGTTCCAGGAGACCGTGCCGCACGCCTGACCTTCGCCGTCGCAGCGGCCGCCGCCGACCGGGATCAGACGATAATCCCGCCGCCCAGGCACACCCGGCTTTCATACACCACCACCGATTGCCCCGGCGTCACCGCCCATTGCGGCGCGGCGAAGGCGATCTCGCAACGCTCGGCGTCCACACTGTCGATCTCGCAAGCGGCGTCGGGCATGCGATAGCGGGTCTTCGCCGCATAGACCCAGTGCGTATGCGGACGACGCCCGGCGATCCACGACAATCTGGCCGCCGCCAGGCGCTCCTTCAGCAGCGCCGGATGCTCGTGGCCCTGCACGACGTAGAGCACGTTCTTTTCCATGTCCTTGGCCGCGACGTACCACGGCTCCTCCGGCGCGCCACGGACGCCGCCGATGCCGAGGCCTTCGCGCTGGCCGAGCGTGTAGTACATCAGGCCCTCGTGGCGGCCGATGGCCTTGCCGCTGTCGAGACTGCGAATCTCGCCCGGCTGCTTCGGCAGATAGCGCGCGAGGAATTCGCGGAACGGCCGCTCGCCGATGAAGCAGATGCCGGTGGAATCCTTCTTGGCGAAATTGGGCAGAAATAACTCTGGTCCTTGGTGCCGTCCTCGGCCTTCAGCAGTTGGAACTCGCCCTGGAATTCGCGCACCTGGGCGTAGTGGCCGGTGGCGATGCGGTCGGCGCCGAGCCGCAGGGCGTGGTCGAGGAAGGCCTTGAACTTGATTTCGGAATTGCACAGCACGTCCGGATTCGGCGTGCGGCCGGCTTGGTACTCGGCCAGGAAGTCGGCAAACACGCGCTCCTTGTACTCGGCCGAGAAGTTGGCGGACTCGAAGTCGATGCCGATCACGTCGGCCGCCGCCGCCGCGTCGATCAGATCCTGGCGCGACGAACAGTAGTCCTCGTCGTCGTCGTCCTCCCAGTTCTTCATAAAGAGGCCGGTCACGTCGTAGCCCTGACGCTTCAGCAGCAGCGCGGCCACCGCCGAATCGACGCCGCCGGACATGCCGACGATGACTTTCTCAGCCATAGTGTTTGATCAAGTCCAGTGGAAAGCGCCGCCCTGCCTGCCAGTCCTGCACGCATTGCCAGATCAGCGGACTGCGATGGCGCGGGCGCGTCGCGTCGATTTCGGCCGGCGTCATCCACACCGCGCGCAGGATGCCGGTATCGAGCTTGCGCCGGGCGTCATGGTCGCCGAGCGTTCCGGCAAAGGCGAAGCGCAGATAGGTGATGTCGCCCTGCGGTCGCGGCCACTGGTAGATGCCGACCAGCGCCGTCGGC
>JACRPB010000030.1:0-9037 GCA_016214175.1 Rhodocyclales bacterium | reverse complement strand
GCTCGATCAGCGCGGCGACGGTGACGTTGGGTTTCCAGATGCGTTCCATCGGCCGGATTTTAGCGCGCATCAGTTAGAATCATGGCTCCTCAAGAACCTGCTGGAGATTTCCCATGTCCATGGCCGACCGCGACGGCTTCATCTGGTACGACGGCAAACTCGTGCCCTGGCGCGATGCCACCACCCATGTGCTGACCCACTCGCTGCACTACGGCCTGGCCGTCTTCGAGGGCGTACGCGCCTACAAGACGGTCTCCGGCACGGCGATCTTCCGCCTCAAGGAACACACCGATCGCCTGTTCAACTCGGCCCACATCTACCGCATGCCGATGCCGTACGACAAGGCGACCCTGATGGAAGCGCAGAAGGAAGTCGTGCGCGCCAACCAGCTCGAGTCCTGCTATCTGCGCCCGATCGCCTTTTACGGCTCGGAAAAAATGGGCGTCAGCCCGCGCGGCGCCAAGGTGCATGTGGCGATCTCGGCCTGGCCCTGTGGCGCCTATCTCGGCGAAGAGGGCATGGAAAAGGGCATCCGCGTCAAGACCTCAAGCTACGCGCGCCACCACGTCAATGTCTCGATGTGCCGCGCCAAGTATTCGGGCACCTACGCCAACTCGATCCTCGCCAACATGGAAGCCACCGACCACGGCTACGACGAAGCGCTGCTGCTCGACGTCGACGGCTTCGTCGCCGAGGGCGCCGGCGAGAACCTGTTCGTCATCAAGGACGGCCAGATCTACGAACCCGAAATCGCCTCGGCGCTGATCGGCATCACGCGCGCTTCGGTGCATTCGCTGGCGAAGGAACTCGGCTACACGGTAATCTCGAAGCGCTTGACGCGCGACGACATCTACATCGCCGACGAGGCCTTCTTCACCGGCACCGCCGCCGAAGTGACGCCGATCCGCGAACTCGACGACCGCCAGATCGGCGCCGGCAGCCGCGGGCCGATCACGAAAAAGATCCAGAGCCTGTTCTTCGACGTGGTCAACGGCAAGGTGCCCGCCCACGCCGAATGGCTTTCAGCCGTCTGAGGAAACCGCCATGTCCGAACTGAACGAGAAGACCCGCGAAGTCCAAGTCACCGCCCACGATCTGCCGCTCGCCTGCCCGCGCCCCGGTGCGCCGCTGTGGGCGCGGCATCCGCGCGTGTTCCTCGACGTGCTGAAGGCGGGCACGGCCGCTTGCCCGTACTGCGGAACCCAGTACCAGTTCACCGGGGAGCGCCCGAAGGGCCACCACTAGGCGGCAGCCTCCAGGGCGCGGGTCGCATGACCAAAATCCTCGTCGTCGCGCCCTCCTGGATCGGCGACACTATCCTCGCCCAGCCTCTGCTGGCGCGGCTCCATGAAAAGTATGACGACCTCGCCGTCGATGTCCTGGCGTCGAGTTGGGGCGCGCCGCTGTTCGCGCGCATGGCCGAGGTGCGCCAGGTCATCGACAGTCCGTTCGGCCACGGCGAGTTCCATCTGAGCCGGCGTTGGCAACTGGCGCGTCACCTCAAGACTGCGGCCTACGACGAAGCCATCGTCTTGCCGAATTCCTGGAAATCGGCGCTGATCCCCTTTCTCGCCGGCATCCCGCGGCGCACCGGCTACTGCGGCGAATCGCGCCACGCCCTCATCAACAACATGCACCGGCTCGACAAGCAGCGGCATCCGCGCCTGGCCGACCGCTATGCGCGGCTGGCCGACGATCCCGGCGATCACGCGCATTTTTCGCTGCGACGCCCGCACTTGCAGTCCGCTGCCGAGCAGCAGCGCGCCGCTCGGGCAGCCCTCGACCTGCCCGCCGCCGGCAATCCAATCGTCTTCTGTCCCGGCGCCGAATACGGCCCGGCCAAGCGCTGGCCGGCGCGCCACTTCGCCGCCCTGGCCAACCGCGTCGGCCACGTCGACGACCCGGTCTGGCTGATCGGCTCGCCCAAGGACGCCCACCTCGGCGAAAAGATCGAGCAGGCCTGTCACGGCGCCGCGCTCAACCTATGCGGGCGCACCACGCTCGACCAGGCCATCGACCTCATCGCCTCGGCGCGCCACGTCGTCTGCAACGACTCCGGCCTCATGCACGTCGCCGCGGCGCTGGATCGGCCGCTGGTGGCGGTGTTCGGCTCATCCAGCGTCGACTACACGCCGCCGATGTCGCCTCAGGCCAAGATCGTTTCTCTCGACGTCGAATGCAGCCCCTGTTTCATGCGCGAGTGCCCGAAAGGCCACCTGCGCTGCCTCAACGACCTGCCGCCCGAGCGGGTGCTGGCCGCGCTGGGGCTTTAGGGCGCCTGCCGCCATGACCAAGGCCATCTACACCTCGCCGCAGGACGTCGAAAACGCCTTCTACGAAGCCCTCGAACGCGCCGATCTCGAAGCGATGATGGCCGTCTGGGCCGAAGACGAGGAAATCGTCTGCATCCATCCCGGCGGCCCACGCTTCACGGGCTATGCCGAGATTCGCGAAGCCTGGCGCCGTGTCTTTGCCGCCGGCACGCGCTTGCACGTCAGCCTGTCGCCGCCCAGCGTCGTCATGACGCCATTCACCGCCGTGCATAGCCTGGTCGAACAAATCGGCCTCGCCGGCGACGACAGCGAACGCGCGCCCGTCGTCGCCACCAACGTCTATGTGCGCGGTCCGCTCGGCTGGCGCATGGTGGTCCATCACGCCTCGCCGGCGCCACCGATCTCGCTCGACGCACCGAAGACGTTGCATTGAAGCCCTACATCGCCCCGGCCTGGCTGCCGGGCGGCCACGCCCAGACGCTATGGCCGTTGCTGCGCAAGGATCCGTTGCCTGCCTACCGCCGCGAGCGCTGGGACACGCCTGACGGCGACTTCATCGACCTCGACTGGCTCGACGCCGCCGCCGACGCCCCGCTGCTGGTCGTCTTCCACGGCCTCGAAGGCAGTTCGCGCAGCCACTATGCGCGCGCGCTGCTGCACGCGGCGCAGCGCCGCGGCTGGCGCGGCGTGGTCGCGCATTTCCGCGGCTGCTCCGGCGAGCCGAACCGCCTGCCGCGCGCCTACCATTCGGGCGACTCGGCAGAGATCGACTGGATCCTGCGGCGCCTGCGCGGCAGCTATCCGCGCACGCCGCTGTTTGCCGCCGGCTTTTCGCTCGGCGCCAATGCCCTGCTCAAGTGGCTGGGCGAGCAGGGCAGCGCCGCCGGCGCCGTCGTGGATGCCGCCGCCGGCGTCAGCGCTCCCCTCGACCTCGCCGCCGCCAACGAGGCGCTGGCGCACGGTTTCAGTCTCGTCTATGCGCGGCATTTCCTGCGCACGCTGATTCCGGCGGCGCTGGCCAAGCTTGACCGCTTCCCTGCGTTGTTCGATACCGAGCGCGTGACGGCAGCGCGCATCCTCTACGATTTCGACGACGCCGTCACCGCGCCGCTGCACGGCTTTCGCGATGCCGCCGACTATTACGCGCGTTCGTCGGCGGGCCCGTATCTGAGCGGCATCGCCGTGCCGACGCTGGTGCTCAACGCCCACAACGATCCCTTCCTGCCGGCAGCGGCGTTGCCACGCCCCGCCGCCATGCCCGCGGCCGTCACGCTGGAACTGACGGCTGAGGGCGGTCACGTCGGCTTCGTCCATGGCGGATTTCCCGGACATCTGTCGTGGCTGCCGCAGCGCGTGCTCGATCATTTCGCGACCACAACAAGCATGCGATAATCAGGCCTCCCCGCCTGCATGAGAACGCCATGACCTTCCCCGCCCCCGAGATCTTCAAGGCCTACGACATCCGCGGCATCGTCGGCAAATCATTGACCAACGAGGCCGCCCGCGCCATCGGCCAGGCGCTCGGCAGCGAAGCGCGCGAAAAGGGTCTCAAGACCATCGTGGTCGGCCGCGACGGCCGACTGTCGGGGCCCGACCTCGTCGCCCAGCTTTCGGCCGGCATTAGCAGCACCGGCACCGACGTCGTCGACATCGGCTGCGTGCCGACCCCCGTCACCTATTTCGCCGCCCACCATCTCGACGTCGGGAGCTGCGTCTCCGTCACCGGCAGCCACAATCCGCCCGACTACAACGGCTTCAAGATGGTGCTCGGCGGCGAAACGCTATTCGCCGAGCGCATCCAGGCGTTGCGCCACCGCATCGAGGCCGGCCGTTTCGCCAGCGGCAGCGGCGTGCTTTGCCGCACCAATGTCGACCAAGCCTACCTCGACCGCATAGTCGATCACGCGGCCGGCGTCAAGCTCGCGCGCCCGATGAAAATCGTCGTCGACTGCGGCAACGGCGTCGCCGGCGCCCTGGCGCCGGCGCTGTTCCGCCGCCTCGGTTGCGAAGTGATCGAACTGTTCTGCGACGTGGACGGCAATTTTCCAAATCACCATCCCGATCCTTCGAAGCCCGAAAATCTTCGCGACGTCATCCGCACGCTCCGTGACACCGACGCCGAACTGGGCCTCGCCTTCGACGGCGATGGTGACCGCCTCGGCGTCGTCACCAAGGACGGCGAGATCATCTATCCCGATCGCCAACTGATGCTGTTCGCCGCCGACGTGCTGACGCGCGTGCCGGGCGGCACCATCATTTTCGACGTCAAGTGCTCGCGCTGGGTCGCCCAGTCGGTGCGCCACCAGGGCGGCGTGCCGCTGATGTGGAATACCGGCCACGCCTTCATCAAGGGCAAGCTCAAGGAAACCGGGGCGCCCCTGGCCGGCGAAATGAGCGGCCACATGTTCTTCAAGGAGCGCTGGTACGGCTTCGACGACGGCCTCTACGCCGGCGCGCGCCTGCTCGAAATCGTCTCGCGCTGGCCGGACGCCAACTGGCCGTTGCAGCACCTGCCGAACGCGATTTCGACGCCGGAACTCAACCTCAAGATGAAGGAAGGCGAACCGCACGCGCTGATCGCCAAGCTGCAAGAGAACGGCAAGTTCCCGGCTGCCCGCGAACTCATCACCATCGACGGCGTGCGCGCCGAATATGCCGACGGCTTCGGTCTGGCGCGCGCCTCCAACACCACACCTGTCGTCGTGCTGCGCTTCGAGGCGGATTCGCAAGCGGCGCTGGCGCGCATCCAGGGCGAATTCAAGGCCGCCCTGGAAGCCGCCTGGCCCGGCCTCGCCGTCAGCTTCTGATGACCGGCGAAGAAATCTTCATCGGCCGCCAGCCGATTCTCGACCGCGAGCACCAGTTGTTCGCCTACGAGCTGCTGTTCAGGAGCGGCAACAAGGTCAACGCCGCGAGCATCCAGGACAACATGAGCGCGACGGCGAGCGTCATCAACAGCCTGCTCATCTCCGACATCCTGGAGGTGCTGCCCACCGACAAGATCGTGCTTGAAGTGCTCGAAACCGTCGAAGTGACGCCGCAAATCGTCGAGCGCTGCCAGGAGCTGAAGGCGCGCGGCTTCACCATCGCCCTCGACGACTTCGTGAACTACGAGGAAAAATTCAAGCCGCTGCTCGACCTGATCGAAATCGTCAAGGTGGATCTGCTGCCTCTCGATTCGGCGGGGCTGGCGGCGACGACGAGCATTCTCCAGAAGTGGCCGAGCATCAAGCTGCTGGCGGAAAAAGTCGATTCGCGCGAGCAGGCCAAGTATTGCCACGATCTCGGCTACGCGCTGTTCCAAGGCTACTATTTCGCCAAGCCGGCCATCATTGCCGGCAAGAAGCTCGGCCATTCCCAGTTGTCGCTGGTGCGCCTGCTCGGCCTGGTGCTCGAAGACGCCGAAACGCCGCTGCTCGAAGGCGTGCTCAAGCATGAGCCGGGCCTCGCCATGAACCTGATGCGGCTGACCAATTCGGTCGCCACCGGCATCCGCACCAAGGTGACTTCGCTGCGCCACGCCATAACCATCCTCGGGCGGCGCCAGTTGCAGCGCTGGCTGCAACTGCTGCTCTATACCAACCCCCAGGCCGACAGCATCAGCAATCCGCTGCTGCCACTGGCCGCCACGCGCGGCCGCCTGATGGAACTCCTCGCCGGCAAGCTGCATCCGGGCCGGCGCGAATTCGAGGACCATGCCTTCATGACCGGCATCATGTCGCTGATGCCGACCCTGATGGGCGCCCCGCTGGAGGAAATCCTGCGCGGCATCAGCATCGCCGGCAACGTGCGCGACGCCCTGGAAAAAGGCGAGGGCGATCTCGGCGTCATGCTGCTGCTGGCGCAGGCGCTGGAAACGGGCGACGGTCCCGCCTGCCACGATCTCACCGAGAAACTCGGCAGCGTCGACCACATGATGGTGAATGCCTGCCTCACCCAGGCCTTGACCTGGGCCGCCAATATCGGCAAAGAGCAAGCCTGAGCGATCCTAGGCCTGCGCGCCGATACGGCCGCGCGCCAGCCAGTCGCGCACCGCATGGCCGGTGCCGGAGTCCCAGGGCCGGAGCTTCGCCGGCGCGATCAGCCGGTATTCGGCCAGTTCCTCGTTGAGCGCGATCTCGCCTGCCGCCCGCACGTGGTAGGCGAGGATCACTTCGTTCTTGCGCAAAAACGGATAGACGCCGATCAGCGTCACCGCCGTCGAGTCCAGATTGATCTCTTCCTTGACTTCGCGCGCCACGGCGGCGTCCGGTTCCTCGTCGCGTTCGAGGAAGCCGGTGACGAGGCCGAAGGTTCCTTCCGGCCAGGCCTGGTTGCGCGCCAGGACGATCATGCCCTGCCATTCGACCAGGGCCGCCACGACCGGAAACGGATTGTCCCAATGCACGAAACCGCAAGCGCCGTCGGGGCAGGCCTGGCGCGGCAGGCCGCCGATGTCGGCGCGCACCAGCGCCTTGCCGCAGAGCGGACAGTAGTGCCAGGCCGCCGGCTTCATCAACCGAGCTTGGCCGCCACCCAGTCGCGCACGGAGGCGAGGGCCGCCGCCAGGTGCTCCGGCTGCGTGCCTCCGGCCTGCGCCATGTCGGGCCGGCCGCCGCCCTTGCCGCCGACCTGCTGGGCAACCGCGTTGACGAGTTCGCCGGCCTTCACTTGCGCGGTCAGGTCGGCCGTGACGCCCGCGATCAGGCTCACTTTGCCGTCGGCAACGGCAGCGAGCACGATGGCGGCGCTTTTCAGCTTGTCCTTGAGCTTGTCGAGGGTCTCGCGCAGCGCCTTGACGTCCGCCCCTTCGAGTTGCGCCGCCAAGACCTTGATGCCCTTGACCTCCACCGCCTGCGCGCCAAGGTCGTCGCCCTGGGTCGCGGCGAACTTCGCCACGAGCTGGGCCTTCTCCTTGCGCTCGGCGCGCAACTGTTCCTGCAATGCCCGGACCTTTTGCACCATCAGCGAGCCGGAGGCCGACTGGAAGCCCAGTTCGTAGGCGACCTCGTCCAGTTCCATCGCCATCGCCTGCACGTAGTTCACGGCGTTGTCGCCGGTCACCGCCTCGACGCGGCGCACGCCCGCGGCGACGCCGCTCTCGCCGACGATCTTGAAGAAGCCGATGTCGCCGCTGCGCGCAACGTGGGTGCCGCCGCAGAGCTCCTTCGAGGAACCGATGCTCAGCACGCGCACCTCGTCGCCGTACTTCTCGCCGAACAGCATCATGGCGCCGGTCTTCTGCGCATCTTCGATGGCCATGACTTTCGCTTCGGTCGCGGCGTTGGCGAGGATTTCGTCGTTGACCATGCGCTCGACGCGGCGGATTTCGTCGTCGCCGAGCGGCTGGTTGTGGGCGAAGTCGAAGCGCGTCTTCTCCGCATCGACCTGCGAGCCCTTCTGCTGCACGTGGCTGCCCAACACCTCGCGCAGCGCCTTGTGCATCAGATGCGTCGCCGAGTGGTTGCGCATGGTGCGCGCGCGCGCCTGCACGTCGACCTTGGCGGCAACGGCATCGCCGACCGCGAGCGTGCCGGTCTTGACCACGCCGTGGTGGCCGAACACTGCGGCCTGTATTTTTTGCGTGTCCTCGACGGCGAAAATCCCCTGCGTCGATTGCAGGGCGCCGCAGTCGCCGACCTGGCCGCCCGACTCGGCATAGAACGGCGTGTGGTCGAGGACGACGACGCCGAAGTCGCCTTCGGCCAATTGCCGCACCGGCGCGCCGTCCTTGTAGAGCGCGAGGACCGTGCCCTTGTGTTCGAGCGTCTCGTAGCCGTGAAAAACCGTCGCCGCGCCGGCGTAGTCGAGCGCGGTCGCCATCTTGAACTTGCCCGCCGCGCGCGCCTGCTCCTTCTGATGCGCCATGGCCTTGTCGAAAGCCGCGCCATCGACGCTGACGCCGCGCTCGCGGCAGACGTCGGCTGTGAGGTCTAGCGGAAAGCCGAAGGTGTCGTGCAGCTTGAACGCGGTCGCGCCGTCGAAAACGGTGCCGCCGTGCTGCGCCAGCGTCGCCAGGTCGGCTTCGAGTATGGCCATGCCGTGCTCGATGGTGGCGAAGAAGCGCTCCTCTTCGAGCTTGAGCGTGGCCATCACTTTGGCCTGGCCGAGCTTGAGTTCCGGATAGGCTTCGCCCATCTCGGTCACCAGGTCGGGCACCAGGCGATGGAAGAACGGTGCGCGCACGCCGAGCTTGTAGCCGTGGCGGATGGCGCGGCGGATGATGCGGCGCAGGACGAAGCCGCGCCCCTCGTTGCCGGGAATCACGCCGTCGGCAAGCAGAAAGGCGCAGGCGCGGACATGGTCGGCCAGCACCTTGAGCGAGGGGCTGTCGGCATCGGCGCAGGCGGTCTCGCGCGCGGCGGCGGCGATCAAGCGCTGGAAGAGGTCGATCTCGTAATTGCTATGCACGTGCTGCAGCACCGCAGCGATGCGCTCCAGGCCCATGCCGGTGTCGACCGAGGGCTTGGGCAGCGGGTGCATCACGCCCTTCTCGTCGCGGTTGAACTGCATGAAGACGTTGTTCCAGATTTCGATATAGCGGTCGCCGTCTTCGTCGGGCGAACCGGGCGGGCCGCCGGGAATCTCGGGACCGTGATCGTAAAAGATCTCGGTGCAGGGACCGCAGGGCCCCGTGTCGCCCATGGACCAAAAGTTGTCCTTCTCCCCGAGCCGCACGATGCGCTCCGCTGGAAGCCCGACCACGGTACGCCACAGCTCGAAGGCCTCGTCGTCGTCCTTGTACACCGTGGCACAGAGCTTGTCAGCCGGGAGCTTCACTTCTT
>JACRPB010000144.1 GCA_016214175.1 Rhodocyclales bacterium | reverse complement strand
GTGCGACACATTCACGGTGATCAGCGTCGTGCCGCCGCCGGCATTGTTGGCGGTGACGACGTACACGTCGACGACGCCAACCGCCGGCTGGGCGATCAGGTTGGGGTTGATGACGAGGCCGCCGCCGACGAGCGCGAACTGGCCGGCATTGGCGAAGGCGGCGCCGTTCTTGGTGACGCCGGCGATGCCGGTAACGGCCACGCCCAGCGGCGTGGTGATGGCGCCGTTGGCGGCGACGCTGCTGCCGGCCGGCAGGGCGGTCTTGTCGACGGCGATCAGGCGCGTCGGCGCGACCGTGGTGTCGCGCTTGGCGATTACTTGTGACGGTAGCCAGCCGGGGCGGGCCGCGGCCTGATCGAGCAAGTCGTCGTCGGAGAAGGATGCGGTGCGCACGCCGCCGCCGGCGCTTAGCCCCCTGGCCGCGCCGCGCAGGCCGGAAAGCGCGCCTGGGCTGCCGGCCAGGCGGCCGAGCGGGACTTGAGGCACAGGCCGGCGCCGAGCGCTTGTTCGAGCCCGAGACTGGCGGTGGCGCGGTTATGGGATTCGGTGGCGTTCAGGAGGTCGTAGCGCAAGCGCTCCTGGCCGACGCCGAGCTTGACGCCGCCGCCTTGCCAGGGCACGAAACCCAGCCTGCCTTGCAGGCCCGAAACCTTGCCGCCGGCGACGCGGCGCGGGTCGCTCCAGAGTTCGTAGAGTGCGGCCGTGTCGACGGCGTAATCGACGGCGCCGAGGTCGCGGCTGGCGGTACGGGCAAGATAGGCGTTTAGTTCGGCGTGATCGAGCATGCCCGCGCCGAGCTGCAACCGCCACGCGGCGCCGGCGGCGTTCTGGACCATGTCGGCGCGCGCCTGGCCCGAAGGGAAGTCGATGTCGAGCTTCTGCCTGAGCTGGGCGCCGGTAATCAGCAGGCGCTGGGCATCGCCCAGGCGCAGCCCGAGGTTGGCGAAAACTTCGGTCTTGTCGCTGCCGCCGAGGAAGCCGCCGCCGAGAGCGGCGCCGTCGAAGAGGGCCAGCGCGCCGCGAAAGCCGACGGCGGTGCCGGTGCGCTGCGCGGATTCGGCGGCGGCGGTGAAGCGGCTGTCGGCGTCGCGGCGATCGAGCGTAAGACTGCCGGGGCCGGGATTGATGCGGGTTTGGGAGGCGGCGGACTTGTTGCCGCCGAGGTCGGGGAGGTCGGCATCGGCGCCGGCCAGCAACGGGAAAAGCAACAGGGCGAAGGCGATGGGCTTGAGCGAGACCGAGCTGCAGTGGTGCATTGGAATTCTCCCTATGCCGCCTGCAAGTGCGGCTATCCGTTTGTTATGAGAGGGATTATACGACCGTTGGTCACGTTTTGTGACTGTTAGGCAACTGCGGGGCTGTTAGCTTCCCCGCCATGCCAAGCCAAACGAACGAGAAGGAAGCATTCAGCCGCCGCTTGCGGCAGGCATTGGCCGCAGCGGGCAACGACGACCGCAGTCCGACCCGCCTCGCGCGCGAATTCAACCGTCGCCACAGGGCCGGCGACGTGACCATCCACGCCGCGCGCAAATGGCTGCTGGGCGAAGCCATCCCCGCCCAGGACAAGATCAAGACGCTGGCCGCTTGGCTTGGGGTGACGCCGGAATGGCTACGCTTCGGCGAAACGGACGCGCCGGCGATTCGCTATGAAGTGAAGGAGCCGGCGCCGACCGAGAGCGACCTGGAACTGGTGCGCCAGTTTCGTCGCCTCAACACCGGCAATCGGCAGGTGGTGCGGGAAATGGTGCTGTCGCTGCTACGCGTGCAGCGGCAGAAGTAGCGCGAGGAAACTCGCGGCAGGCGCGCCACCAACATGCTGGCGGAAATGGATGCCTGACGCGAGGCTAACGCCTCAACACCGGCAGACAAGTGGTAAAGAATACAGGGCTAATAGTCGCCAAACACCTTGTCCAGCGCGGGTCTGATCTTCGTCCGATCTATCGAACTCAACCGACCGACAGGCTGCTTGAGCCGCGTCGTATCGATCGCAAAAAGTTCGTCGCTGGACAGGACGAACTCACCCGCGCCGGAAACCTCGACCAGGGGTGCGAGTATCTCCACCGGCTGAGCATTCCTGCGCAGGGGAATCACCACGGTGGCGCCGGTCCTACTCGATATGTGGTCGTTCTGAACGCAGACGAGGTAAGGGATGTCGTCTTTCTTTGCACCGGGGTTCGGGTAAATGTCGAACTGGGCCAAGAGTCAGATCCGGTCGAACTCCGCCCCGGCGAGACCGGTTCGCGCGATATCGCTCCCATGCGCCGCCAACGCCCCGGCATTGCGTTCTGCCCAGGCAAGGCTTTCCAGCGTTTCCGCCATGTCCGAAAACAGGCGCTCGGCCTGCGCCGAGAGGTTGATCTGGTGCTTGTAGGGTTCGAGCCGATCCAGCACGTCCTGATCGATCGACAGGGTGACGCGACCTTTCTTGGCGATCGGCTTGTGCAGGGCCGTCATTTCATTTCTCCATGCCTCACTGATGCGCACGATCATACGCATCGATGGTGATTGGCGCAAACGAAAGCCGCCGACCGAAAATCAATACGTCTCGACGTGGAAGCGCGCCTTCTTCTGCAATTCCGGCCGTAACGTTTCCCAGTCCATGCCATGACTGCGGCAGATGTCGGCGAAGGCTTCGATGACGCCGCCTTCCATGCCCTTGAGGCCGCAAACGTAGATGTAGCAGTTGTCGTCGGCGAGCAGGCGCGCCACCTTGTCGGCGCGGGCGCGGATCAGGTCTTGCACGTATTGCTTGGGCTGGCCCGGCACGCGCGAGAAGGCGAGGTTGATGTCGATGAAGTCGGGCGGCAACTGCTGTAGCGGCCCGAAGTAGGGCAGTTCGCCGGGCGCGCGGGCGCCGAAGAACAGCGTCAGTTCGCCGCCTTCCTTGCGCTCCATGCGCCGGCGTCGCCTCTCGGTCATCGCGCGCATCGGCGCCGAGCCGGTGCCGGTGCAGATCATCATGATCGAGGCGCCCGGATGGTTGGGCATCAGGAAGCTGGAACCATAGGGGCCGGTAACCTGCACCGGGTCGCCCTTCTTGAGGTCGCACAGGTAGTTGGAGCAGACGCCGTGCGCGGCGTGTCCTTCGTGATCCGCGGTCACGCGCT
>JACRPB010000019.1 GCA_016214175.1 Rhodocyclales bacterium | reverse complement strand
TACCCCATGTCAATTTCATCTGAAACCCTCGCCGCGACCCGCGCCCTGGCACTGGCCGTCCGCCGCCACGTCATCGATATGGCCTGGCGCTCGAAGGGGCCGCACGTCGGCACCGCGCTTTCCTGCACCGACTACCTGGCCGTGCTCTATGGTGCCGTGCTGCGGCTCGATCCCTGGGAGAACCGCGACATTTTCATCCTCAGCAAGGGCCACGGCGCCATGTCGCTCTACGGCACGCTCGCCGCCAAAGGCATCATCCACGCCCAACTGCTCGTCGGCTATTGCCAGGACAAGGGCAGCCTGCCCGGCCATCTCGACCGCTACTCGGTGCCCGGCGTCGAAGTTTCCGCCGGCTCGCTCGGCCACGGCTTCAACGTCGGCCTCGGCCTCGCCCACGGCTTCAAGCTGCGCGGCGAGGATCGCAAGGTCTATGTCGTCATCGGCGACGGCGAACTGCAAGAGGGATCGATCTGGGAAGGACTGCTGTTCGCCACCAAGCTCGGGCTCGACAACTTCACGGTGCTGCTCGACCGCAACGACCTGCAAGGCTACGGCCTGCCGTCGGAGCTCTGCGCCATCGAACCCGTGGCGGCGAAGATCGAGGCATTCGGCTGGGACGTCGCCGAAGTCGACGGCCACGACCACGCCGCGCTGCTCGCCGCCATCACCGCGCCGCGCCGCGGGCTGCCGCGCTTCATCGTCGGCCGCACCACCAAGGGCAAGGGTGTGTCCTTCATGGAAGACCAGTTGGTCTGGCATTACTTCATCGTCACCGACGATCATCGCCGGCAAGCGCTGGAGGAACTGCAATGAGGAACACCTTCTCCGATACCGTCATCGCCGCGCTGGAAAACCGCGACGACGTCTTCATCATCAGCGGCGACGCCGGCCTCGGCGTCTTCGACGATTTTCGCAAGCAGCGGCCGGACCGCTTCCTCAATCTCGGCGTCGCCGAGCAGAACATGCTGAGCCACGCCGCCGGCATGGCCATGAGCGGCTTCAAGGTCTTCGTCTACAACATCGTGCCCTTCGTGCTCTACCGCTGTTACGAGCAGGTGCGCAACGACATCTGCTACCAGAAGCTGCCGGTGACGCTGATCGGCATCGGCAGCGGCCTCACCTACGCGCCGCAAGGCATGACCCACTACTCGATCGAGGATCTGGGACTCACGGCGACACTACCCAACCTGCGCGTCTTTTCGCCCGCCGACCCGGCCGAGGCGCGTGCCACTGCCCACGCCTGCCTCGCGGCGGACACGCCCTGCTACGTGCGCCTGGCAAAACGCGGCGAGCCAGTGCTGCACCAGGAGTCCATGCCCGACGTGACGCGCCCGCTGGTGCTTGCGGAAGGCCGCGACGTGGCGCTGGTCTGCCATGGTCCGATCGCTGCCGAACTGCTCGATGCCGCGCGCCGGTTGCGTGAGATCGGCATTGAGCCGCGAGTCGTTTCCGTGCCGCAGGTGGCGCCGCTCGACATGGCCGCGCTTGACGCAGCCCTGGCCGGCTGTAGCAACGTCGTCGTCGTGGAAGAACACTACGGCCACTGCGGGCTGGGCAGCCGCATCGCCCAGTGGCGCGCGCTGCACGACGCCGCCTGGCGCTTGCAGATCATGGCGCTGCCCGCCGCCTTCGTCCACGCCGTCCGCCATCAGGCAGGAATGCGCGAACACTACGGGCTCGATGCCAACGCCATCGTCGCCCGCGTCAAGGAACTCGTCTGATGGCCACGCTCTACAGCAACCTGAAATTCCTGCGTTACACCGACCGCCTCGATGCGCTGCGCGAGCGGCGCATGGCGGCGCCGGTACACATCCGCATCAAGCCAATCAACCACTGCAACCACGACTGCTGGTACTGCGCCTACCGCGTCGGCAACCTCCAGCTCGGCGAAGACATCGACTACAAGGACAAGATTCCCGAGGCCAAGATGTTCGAGATCGTCGACGACGTGATCGAGATGGGCGTCAAGGCGGTTACCTTCTCCGGCGGCGGCGAGCCGCTGCTCTACAAGCCGCTGCCCGAAGTGGTCAGGCGCCTGGCGACGGGCGGCGTCAAGGTGGCGACGCTGACCAACGGCGCCAATCTCAAGGGACGCATGGCCGACGCGTTCGCCGAATACGGCACCTGGGTGCGCATCTCGACCGATGCCTGGGACGACGCCAGCTTCGCCAAGTCGCGCCGCATCAAGGAAGGCGAATTGACCGCGCTGCTGCGCCACATGACCGACTTCAGCGCGCGCGGCAGCCAATGCACGCTCGGCGTCAGCTTCATCGTCGACGCAACCAACTGCGACCACCTGCTCGAAGCCTGCGTCCAGTTCAAGCAGGCCGGTGTCGATCACGTCAAGTTCTCGGGCGTCGTCGTCAGCAATTCCGGCGCCGAGAACAATGCCTACCACGCCCGCATCCGCGAACGACTGGAACCGCAGATTGAAAAGGTGAAGGCGCTGGCCGACGACCGCTTCGCCGTCATCGATCATTACCACGAACTGGAAGAGCGCTTCGAGAAGCACTACCACTCCTGCCCCTACCTGATGTACCTGACGGTGATCGGCGCCGACTGCGTCGTTTACACCTGCCAGGACAAGGCGTTTACCCAGAGCGGCACCCTCGGCTCCATCAAGGAGCGGCGCTTCAAGGACTTCTGGTTCTCCGAGGAAAACCGCCAGCGCGTGTTCGGGCTCGACCCGGCCAAGGTCTGCAACCACCACTGCGTCACGCACGGCAAGAATCTGGCCATCCACGACGTGCTCGGACTCGATCCCGATCACGGCGCTTTCGTCTAGGAAACCGCCATGGGCGCACTGTTGAATATCGTCACACCCCTGCACAAGCGCACCGCGCGCGACTACGTCGCCCGCATGACCGACGACAAGGTCCATTGCATGGAAGTCGCCAAGCGCTACGGCCAGGAGTATTGGGACGGCGACCGCCGCTACGGCTACGGCGGCTACCGCTACGACGGCCGCTGGGGCGTGGTCGCCGAAGGCCTGATTGCGCAGTACAAGCTGAAGGACGACGCGGCCATCCTCGACGTCGGCTGCGGCAAGGGCTTCCTGCTCTACGAACTCATGACGCGGCTGCCGCGCGCGCGCGTAGTCGGCTTCGACGTCTCCGACTACGGGCTGAAGAACGCCAAGCCGGAAGTGCAGCCCTTCATCTTCGCCCACGACGCCGGCCGGCCCTATCCCTTCGCCGACGGCGAATTCGACCTCGTCATTTCCCTCGGCACGCTGCACAACCTCGCGCTGCCGCAACTCAAGCTCGCCCTCGGCGAAGTCGCCCGCGTCGGCAAGGCGGGCTACGTCATGGTCGAAGCCCATCGCAGCGATGCCGAACTGTTCAATCTCCAGTGCTGGGCGCTGACCTGCGCGACCTTCCTGCGCCCCGAAGACTGGACCTGGCTGTTCGCCGAATTCGGCTTCGGCGGCGACTACGAATTCATCTACTTCGAGTGAGCCGGGAATGCGCTGGCGATCCTCAGCAATGGCAACGGCCCGCCTGCGACATCGCGCTCGTCTGCGCCGCCGCCGCGCGGCTAGTCGATTGCGAAGCCAATCAGTCCGCCACCGCGCGCGTCAACGTCGCCGCGCCGCTCGCCCTCGCACAGCGCGTGTGGGCGCAGGGCGGCTTCGTCGTCTTCCTGTCCAGCAGCGGCATCTTCGACGGCTGCCGCGATTTGCCCGCGCCGGCCACGCCGCCGGCCCCACTCAACGCCTACGCCCGCCAGAAGGCCGCGGCTGAAGCCAGCCTGCTTGCCGCCGCATCGGGGCGCGGCCTGGCCATCGTCCGCCCGACCAAGATACTGGCGCGGCAAACGCCGCTGCTGCGCGCTTGGGAAGACGCCCTCGCGGCACGCAGCGTCATCGCGCCCCACGCCTGGCGCAGGATGTCGCCGCTGCATCTGGACACCGCCGCAGACGCCATGCTCGTGATCGCGGCCGCGCGCGCACACGGCATCTGGCACCTGTCGGCCAGCGAGGACGTCGACTATGCCGACTTCGCACGGCGCTGGGCCGCCGCCAGGGGTTTCCCGCCGGACCGCATCCAGCCGCTCGCGGGCGACGACCCAGCGGCACAGCGCGCCCGTCTCGACATGACAGAGACGACGCGCCGCTTCGATATCAAACCGCCGAGCGTCGACGACACCATCGCCGCCCTGCAAAAGGAGTCGGCATGAGCGGCTGCCCTATCTGCGCAGCACCGGAGTTGCGGCCATTCGCAAGCTTCACTGACGTGCCCGCCAGCGGCATTCTCTACGACGTACCATCCGGCGACGTGCCGCGGCGCGACCTTGTCTTCGACTACTGCCCCGTCTGCGCCTGCGTTGCGCAACGCAGCGGCGCCGCGCCGCCCATCGACTACGCTGCCGTGGCACGGCCAACAGCGCGCCAGTTGCCGGCCTACGCATGTGCCATCGTCGACCGCTTACGGCAGGAGAAGCCGGAATCCTTGGTCGTCGAAGTCGGATGCAACGACGGCACCTTCCTTGGCGAGTTGCGCAGTGCCGGCTTCACGCGCCGGCTCGGCGTAGAACCGTCGCAAGCCCTCGCCGCCACCGCCCGAGGTGCCGGTCATGAGGTCGCTACATGCGCACTCGGCGCCGACACCGCGACGACCATCGTTTCCAAATACGGCCACGCCGATCTCCTGGTCTGCCGCCACACGCTCGAACATGTGCCGCAGCCGCTCGCCTTTCTTGCTGCCCTGCGCTCGCTGCTCGCGCCCAATGGCCTGGCCTGCATCGAGGTACCGAGCCTGGCGCCCGTCATCGACAGGCTGCATGGCGAAGAGTTGTGGGACGAACATCTGACCTATTTTTTGCCGCACAACCTGACGGCCGCGCTGGCAAGTACCGGGCTAGCCGTCGAAGCGATCACCGTCGCACCGCATCTCGACATGGAGAATATCGTCGCTTGGGTGCGCCTCTCAGATCGGACCGTCACCGCTGCGTCACCGTCTACAGCCGTCCTAAACTTCACGGGCCTCACGGACTGCATCGACGCTGTTGTCGACGACGCTCCATCGAAGGTCGGCTACTCCCTGCCTCTGGGAAAGCGCATGGTGCAGATCCACGCAATGGTCGAATTGCCGCGTCTGGTTGCCGGGGGAACGCTGCTGCTGACCGGATTCGGCTATCCGCGGTGGATAGCGGCCGCAACCGCCGCGACCGCCGGACATGTCGCAGCCATATGGGATGTCGCCGGCCGCTTCGGTGGTTTCGGAGAAACGTCAGCCGGCTGACCCCGATAACGCCATAGCCTATATCATTGAGTCATTCGCGTACTCGGCATCAATGCAACTGTGAATCATGTGATTGCCTATTCCTGGGTGGTTCTAGTAGCAGGCGTGGTGTTGCCAGCCCTGTTCGTTTTCATTCGACGACGTCATTCCAGGATGGTATGTATCAGCCCCGCTGCTGTTGAAGCGAGCATCGATTGGAAGGATCGCGGCAACGCTCACTTGGTTAAAGGCGAACTCGATGCCGCAATGGGCTGTTACTCGGAAGCTATTGCCATCAATCCACGTCACGCTGAAGCCTATAACAATGCCGGGATCGTCTTGTATCAGCAGGGTAGATTTGACGATGCCCATGAAAAATACCGTAAAGCAATTTCATTGAAACCCAATTTGGCTAATGCCCACTTCAACCTTCACCTCGTACTACTTGATTCTGTCGATCTGGTGCCATCCATACAGTGTTTGAGAAAGGCTGTTGAATATGACCCGGCTAATGCACGATTTAATTTCTTTCTTGGCCTCTTTCTTGATTACGTAGGGAACTCGGAACAAGCAAACGTATATTTTGGACGGCTGCATGGCGAGAACGGCGAGTACCAAGCCAACCTAGACGCATGGCGGCATATCAAGTCGAGAGATGAGAAGTTTCCCAAGATTGCCACCAGTATTCGCCATGGTTTTGAAATAGCGTTTGACGCGGCCAACAAAGAGGGTTTGGTATTGGAGTTTGGCGTGCGGTTCGGCGAATCCATAGGTTGGATTGCCGAATTGACGGATCGAGAAGTACATGGATTCGATAGCTTCGAAGGACTTCCGGAAGATTGGCACGACGAGCCTAAAGGCAGTTACAGCACAGACGGAATAATTCCCGACGTTCCTCAAAACGTGACGCTTCACAAAGGTTGGTTTAATGATTCTCTCCCGGACTTTATTGCAAGGCATAGGGAGCCGATTCGCTTTATGAATGTCGATTGTGATCTTTACAGTTCGACCAAGACGGTTCTGGAACTCCTCTCCACACAAATAGTTCAAGGGACGGTCATCGCGTTCGACGAATATATTGGCAACGAGCACTGGCGCGAAGACGAGTTCAAGGCGTTTCAAGAGGCAGCGGCGAGATACGGCTGGGAGTACGAGTACCTTTGCTTCAGCTTTATGACGAAACAGGTTGTGGTTCGGATTACTTCACAAGCGCATTGAATCGCCCTCGAACCTGTCTACGCAGGCTCTGCCACATCGGCTTTCGCTTCCGCACCTCGCCGTTCGCACCATTCGCGCCATAGCTGGCGATATTCCGCTTCTGCCACCTTCACGTACGACTGCTCGTCTCCGAGCACCGATGCCAAAAACCGGCCGCGTAATTCACCTCTCTGGCGCTCCAGACCGGCCAAGTCCGCAGCCTTGCGCCTGGCAAGTTCCACGTACTCCGCTTCCGTACTCGCAATCCAGTCCGTCAGCCCCAGCGCCGTC
>JACRPB010000101.1 GCA_016214175.1 Rhodocyclales bacterium | reverse complement strand
TCGTCGGCGATGCTGGCGGCCGCGAGATTGGCGATGGCACGCAGATAGGCATCGTCCGTGCGTGCGGCGAGCCCGCGGCAATAGTCGGGTCCCCAAAGCGCGAGATGATCGGCGAGGAATGCTCGCTGCCGCTCCAGGCTTGCCGCAGCGGTGGCGGCGTCGCCCTCGCACCAGGCCCGATGTTCGTCGTGGCACAGCAGGGCCATGAAGCGCAACTCCGCGCCGAGATGATCCGGCGACGGCGCTTCCGGCGCCACCTCGGTGTAGCCGGCCGCCAGCATCGCGGCCCGCACCTGCGCGGTGCTCTCGCCCGGTAGCCGCCCCTCGCGCACATGGGCTTCATAAGGCAGGGGTTCGCGGTTCTCCTTGTCGCCGATCACCAGGTGGCGGGTAAAGGCGGCAGCGGCAAACTCGGGTTGTGCCTGCGCCAAACCGACTGCCTGGAGCAGCTCGGCAACGCCGTCGGCAACCGCGTAGCGGCCTTCGCCCGTCAGCATCAAGCCCAGATCCGCCAAGCGCGGCGCGGTCGGGACTTCGAGGAACAGACGCGACAGCAGCCAATAGCCGCGGCTGCGCTGACCGGCCTGTTCCCTCAGGGCATCGAAGTGGCTCATTTCCTGGGCAGCTTCGGCGCGTACCACGTCACCTGCTTTTTCTGCTTCTTGCCGTGGCATTCGTGGCAGGCGTCGCTGCTGACCGGGCCCGGCGAATTCTTGGCCAGGGGCTCGTGCAGCCGCACGAACAGCGTGTCGTCGGGCAAGCCGCCCTTCTCGTGGCAATCCTCGCAGTCGAGCTTTTCCTTCTTGCCGTGGAGGCGGTGGTAGCGGCCTTTCTCGGCCATGGACTTCTTGGCGGCGACCGGCTTCGCCGACGGCGCGTCGGCGGCTTGCAAGGCCAGCGGGGAAACGGCAAGCGCGATTCCGGTCAGCGCAACGATGAATAGGCTTTTCATGACTTGGCCCCCTGTTCGAGAACGTAGTACACCTGGGGCGACGTGCCGAACTGCTTGCGCAATTGTACGGCGTTCGTCTCCTTGATGCGCTTCGAGATGGCGCTGTCCGGATCGTCGATGTCGCCGAACAGACGCGCCTGCACCGGGCAGACCAGATCGCAGGCCGGCGTGTATTCCTGGTCCTTGCCGATGCGGTCGACCTTGCCGTCGGCCACCGCCTTCGCCATCTTGTGGGCGCAGAAGCTGCACTTCTCGACGACGTGCTTCTTTTTGCGGTGCGTGGCGTGGCGCAGCGAGAGGGGTATCGTTTCCTCGCCGATCGGGCCTTTGCCCGGCACCAGCGACTTCAACGCCTTGTTCAACTGCGGCGTGCCGTAAGGACAAGTCGACGCGCAATAGCCGCAGCCGATGCACTTGTCGTAATCGATGACGACCGCGCCAAACTCGTTCTTGCTGATGGCCTTGACGCCGATGTAGTCGCAGGTGGCCTTGCAGGCGGGCTTCTCGCAGTGCATGCAGCCCATGGTGGTAAAGATCTTCTTCACCGCGGGATACGTCCCCACTTCGTATTCGATCATCACGTTCCAGGGGGCGTCCGGGGTGAAATGGTTTTCGACGGCGCAGGCGGCAATGCAGGAGCGGCAGCCCATGCAGCGCTTGGTGTCGATCAAACGGGCGAGTTTTGTCATGTCGCGCTCCTAGGCCTTGGTCAGCTTGCACTTGGTGTCGTTGAAGGAGTTCATGCCCGACGGAATATCCGGGTGCAACTCCAGCACCTGGTTGATCCAGGTGCCCTTGCCGGCGGCGGGCGACTGACCGGGACTCCATTGGCCGTAGTGGTAGGACACGGCCAGCGTGTCGGGCCTGACCCCCTGCATGACCTTGGCGTTGCCGCTCACCTTGCCGACGCGGGTTTCGATCTGCACCTTGTCGCCGCTCTTGATGCCCATTTCCTTCGCCGTCGCCGTGTTGATGGCGACGTAGTTGGTATCGAGATCCGCCCCCAGCGCCTGGTTGGTGATCGCGTTGTTGACCGTGTTGCCGGACTGGTAGCGATGCATCAGCTTGTGCGTGATGAGGTAGAAGGGGAAATCCTTGGCTTCGCGGTGCGGCGTCGGGAAGGCGTGGTCCTTGGTCGGCAACGGCGCGTAGGCGATGCGGTACTTCGCCAGATCGATGCGCTGCAGGTTGTTCGCCTTGGCGATCTTCTCGACCTTCTCGTAGGTGGCGACCAATTGATCGCCATAGAGCTTCATCTTCGGCTTGCCGGCGCCCTTGAACACCGGGTCGACGCCATGCTGATACTTGTCATGGACGTTCTTCTGCTTGGCGACGAAGCCGTGCGCCATGGCATAGGCGAAGTCCTTCTTCGCCTTGTCGGCCCAGATGACTTCGGCCGCTTCCCGAGGCGTGTAGTCGCGCCCCGGCTTGAACTTGATTTCCTTGAGGCCCCAACGCTTGTTGCTCGCCTCCATGTACTTGTCGCGGATATCGACGCGCTTGGCCAGCTCGAAGAAGATCGAAAACGCGTCGTGCTCGAGCTTGAACGGATCGGTCATCGGCTGGCGGATGGCGACGATGCCGCCCATGTCCGGGTGGGTCTTGGCCGGACAGTTGTGCCAGACTTCGAGATAGGTCTTGTCGGGCAGGACGACATCGCTGTACCAGGCGGTTTCGGTCATCTGGATGTCGATGACGACGTTGAAGGTCTTCGCCAGCCCGGCGAACTGCTGCCAGGCATTGGAAGTCGAAAACGCCCGGTTGGTGCCGTAGAAGATCTGCATTTCCGGCACGTAGGGGAGCCCCCACGACTGCGGATCGAGCAAGGTGATGTGCGTCTGCTGGCCGATGTTGTGATGCGAGTTCGGATGGAACACGCTGTTCATCATGTCGCTGCGGGTCGGCGGGTATTCGCACTTGGCGACTTCCATGTTCGACGGCTTGTTGTACACGTGATTGAGCAAGAGGCCGCCGACGGCATCGATGGCGCCGACCAGCATGTTGAGGATGAGCAGCGAGCGCGAGCTCTGCACCCCGAACTCCTTGGCCGCCAGGCCGCGGAAGGTGTAGGCGGCGACGGGGCGATAGCGCAGCTTGACGCCGTCGATCTCCTTCGTCTCGCCGATGTGCGCTTCCTTGGCGAAGGTGGCGGCAAGGCGGCTGACGGTGGCGGCGGGGACGCCGGCCACTTCCTCGGCATATTGCGGCGTGATGTCGGCGAGGCTCTCGGCGAACACCGTGAAAGCGGTGCGCACCGCCTTGCCGTCGATGACGTAGCTGCCCTTGAGCGCCGGCTTGACGTTGGCGCTGTAGGGCGACGCGGCGTTCGTGACCGTATCCCACACCAGCGGCGTCTTGCCGTCCCGGTCGAGGGCGATCTTGCCGTCGGCGCCCACCAGTTGCGGCGCATTGGTGTAGGTGACGAGAAACTCTTCGTCGATGGTGCCGGCATCGATCAACTGCTTGCACATGGCAAGCACCATGACGACGTCCTTGCCCGGACGCACCGGCACCCACTCGTGCGCCTTGGCAGCGACGCCGGACAAGCGCGGATCGATGGCGATGGTCTTCATGCCGCGCTCATGGCCTTGCGCGCTCGCCCAGTCGAGCCAGCGCGAGGTCTGCTCGCCTTCGTGGTAGTTGGCGCCGAAGTTGAGCAGCAGGTTGGTGTACTTGAGGTCGGGCAGGTGGCCGTGATAGCCCCAGGTCAGGTCGTCGGCAACGTGCCGCGCCGATTCGCAAAGCGTCGTGCGGTGCACGAAGTTGGGGGTGCCGAAGGCGTCGCACAAGGCCTGCATGTAGGCTTCGCCGACCAGGTATTTGCCTTGGCCGTACTGGATCACCAGTTTCGAGGGATTGTCGGCCTTGATCTTCGCCATGCGTGCGGCGACCAGCGAGAAGGCCTCGTCCCAGCTTATCTCCACCCAGCCCGGATTTTCGTTCGGCCCTTTCTTGGGATTGGTGCGCTTCAAGGGCTTCTTCAGCCGATAGGGATCGTAGGTGTTGTACATGCCCGCGGCGCCCTTGGGACAGATGCCGTGGTTGTAGACGTCGGCGCGATCCGGATCGGGATAGATGGTGCGGACGATGCCGCCGACGACCGTGCCTTCGATGCCGCAGAAGTTCGGGCAGATCGAACAGCCCGACCTCACCTTGCGCACTTCCAGCGCCGGCACGGCCTTGCCGGGCGCGCCCTTCTGCGCCGCATGGGCCGCGAGCGAAATCATGTCGAGGCTGACGCCCATCCCGGCCATGCCGCCCAGGGCGCCGGCACCCTTTATGAACCCTCTTCGACTGATCGTCATTATGCTTACTCCTGTGAATAGGACGCGGGTTGTCTGCCCCGGCCTCCGCAACAAGCGTGCCGCCTCACGCGTACGCGGCCGTCGCGGCGGGAACATTCGTTGCTCCGACAGGACATTGAAAGATCTGGAGGTCTTCGCACCACCGGGGCCGCGGGCACTTCGCGGGAAAATCACTAGAATGCGCGTTACCGTTCGGCGACATGGGGAGGGTCATGAATTTCGAGGCGTTACCAAGCGGTAACATGCGGCGCCGGGATTTTCTGCGCCATCTGACCGTCATCGCCGCGGCCGCAGGACTGGCACCTTCCGCATTGGCGACCCCCTCGCGCCCGATCCGTGTCGGCATGACGCCGGCGTTCCTCCACGACCAGCATACGCTGCTGGCGGACTGGCGCCTCTACCTCCAGGAGAAGCTCGGTACGCCGGTCGAATTCGTCCAGCGCGACAGCTACCGCGAAACCATGGACCTGCTGCATCTGGGCAAGCTCGATTTCGCCTGGGTCTGCGACTATCCCTACGTCTACCTCGGCAGCCTGGTGAAACTGCTGGCGGTCCCCCTCAACCAGGGCCGCCCCTACTACCGCTCCTACCTCATCGTCGGTGCCGACGACTTCCTGCGCCGCAGCAGCATGAGCGACCTCAAGGGCGCCGTCTTCGCCTTCGCCGATCCCTATTCGAACACCGGCTATCTGGCGCCGCGCTTCCGCATTCGGCAATTGGGCGGCGATCCGGCCACCTTCTTCCGGCGCACTTTCTTCACCTGGTCGCACCGCAAGGTCATCGAGGCGGTCGCCAAGGGCTTCGCCGAAGCCGGCGCCGTCGACAGCTTCGTCTGGGACACGCTGAACAAGCTGAAGCCCGAACTCACCCAGGGCACGCGCGTCATCGAGCGCTCGCCGGAATACGGCTTCCCGCCTTTCATCGCTCATCGCTCGGTTGCCGCCGAGGACTTTGCGCGCATGCAAAAGGTATTGCTCGACATGCCCAAGGATCCGACCGGCAAGCACCTGCTCGACCGCCTCAATCTCGACGGCTTCGTCGTCGGCGACCGCCGCATGTACGACAGCGTGGCCGACATGATGCGCGTCTTCGGCGAGCAGACAGGCAATTGATGAGACGGATCTTCGATCTCAGCCTGCGCCACAAGATCCCGCTCTGGGGCAGCGGCCTGATCGTCGCCGCCACCCTCGCCGTTTCCATCGGGCTGATGCTGCGCGCCTTCGACGATCTGAAGCGCGACGTCGTCATCAGTTCCGAAGGGCTCGGCCGCACGCTGGCGAAGACGCTGTTCCCGGTACTGCTGCACGACGACCTGTGGCGGGCGATCGAAATCATCAATGCGCCGCTGCACGGCGAGAAGCCGGCCGACCCGCTGGAGGCGAAAGCCATTTTCGTCGTCAGTCCCGACATGAAAGTCCTGGTCTCGAGTGCGCCGCGCAGCATGCCGCTGGCGGCGGACCTCGACAGCCTCGGCGCCGACTACCAGCAGCTCGCCGCCGCGCTGCGCGGCGCCGACCCGGACCGGGAACACAGCTTCGAGTTTCCCGCCTCCGACTTTCTCCACGTCACGGTCCCGGTCGCCGAGGAAGGCGGCCGCATCGGCACGCTCGTCATCAGCCACTCGAAGAACGTGTTCCTGCCGCGCTTCTACGGCATCGCCGCCGGCGGCATCGGCATGGGCGCGCTGGTGCTCGCGGTGCTGTTGCCGCTCAACTGGTATTGGGGCCGCCGCATGGCCGCACCGCTGGTACGCCTGGCGCACGGCATGGACGAGATGGTGCACGGCGCACCGGCCGAACTGAGTCCCGACCTCTACGGCTATCGCGACGAGCTCGGCCAGTTGTTCGCCGCCTACCGCGAGGCGTCGGCGGCGATACGCCAGAAAGCGGCGCTGGAACGGGAAGTCTTGCAGTCGGAACGCCTCGCCGCCGTCGGCCGGCTCGCCGCGGGCATCGCCCACGAGGTCAACAATCCGCTCGCCGGCATGCTCATGGCCCTCGACAATCTCAAGCAGCGCCACGAGGCCGAGCCGCCGCCCGAGCCGCATCTGGCGCGGACGCTGGCCTTCCTCGAACGCGGACTACAGCACGTTTCCGATACCGTCGGCGCCCTGCTGGTCGAGGCCCGCATCCAGCCGCGTCCGCTGACGCAGCAGGACTTCGACGACCTGCGCACGCTGATCGAGCCGCAAAGCGCCAAGAAGTCCCTGCGCCTGGAATGGCAGGTCGAACTGCCGGCGACGCTGTCCCTGCCCGCCAGTCTGGTGCGCCAGATCACCATCAATCTCCTGCTCAACGCCATCCAGGCAGCCCCGAGCGGCGGCACGGTGCGATTGCACGCCGGCGTCGACGCCGACGGCCTGGCGCTGCAAGTGACCAACGATGGAGAACTGCCGTCCGCCGAGGTCCTTGCCCACATCTTCGAACCCTTCGTCAGCGGCCGCGACGGCGGCCACGGTCTCGGCCTGTGGGTCACCTATCAGACGGTGCAGCAGCTCGGCGGCCACATCGCCGTCGACCATGCCGAAGGCAGGGTGCTGTTCCGTATCCATCTGCCGCTGGAGAATCCGCAGTGAAGCCCAAGATCTGCCTGATCGAAGACGATCCCTACATGGGCACGCCGTTGCAGGAACGGCTGGAGATGGACGGCTACGCCTGCGACTGGTACCAGACCGGCCGCGCCGCCATGCAGGCGCTGCGCGAAAAGCGCTACGAGCTGGCGATCAGCGACATCCGCCTGCCCGACATCGCCGGCGACGCGCTGTTCGAGGAATTGCGCGGCGCGGGCCTGACGCTGCCGCCCTTTCTGTTCATCACCGGCCACGGCGCCATCGACCAGGCCGTCAAGCTGCTCAAGCTCGGCGCCCGCGACTACATCACCAAGCCTTTCGACATCGGGCAGTTGATGACGAAAGTCCGCGAACTGACCCTGCGCCAGATCCCGGACACGGCGGGCAATCCACTCGGCATTTCCGCCGCCATGCGCGGCATCGCCAACCTGCTGCCGAAACTCGCCGCCAGCCGCAGCCCGGTGCTGATTACCGGGGAATCCGGCGTCGGCAAGGAGGAAGTGGCGCGCCGCCTGCATCGCATCAACGACGCCGACGGCAAGCTGCCCTTCGTCGCCGTCAATTGCGGCGCTATTCCCGAGAACCTGATCGAGTCCGAGTTGTTCGGCCACGAACGCGGCGCCTTCACCGGTGCGCTCCGCTCGCGCGACGGCGTTTTCGTCCAGGCCCACGGCGGCACCCTCTTCCTCGACGAGATCGGCGAAATGCCGCCGTCGATGCAGGTCAAGCTGCTGCGGGCCATTCAGGAGCGCGCCGTGGTGCCCGTCGGCGGCAGCGCCAAGAAGGCGGTCGATATCCGCCTCGTCTGCGCCACCCACCGCGACCTCAAGGCCATGGTCGAGAGCGGCGAGTTCCGCGAGGACCTCTACTACCGCATCCACGTCATCCACCTGCCGGTGCCGCCGCTGCGCGAGCGGCGCGAGGACGTGCTCTGGCTGGCGGAGCGCTTCCTGGCGGAAATGAGCGCCGCAGACGGCAAGCCTTACATGCTCTCGGCGCGCGCCGCCGCCGCGCTGGCGAACTATCCCTGGCCCGGCAACATCCGCGAACTGCGCCACTGCCTGGAACGCGCCGCCGTGCTGTCCGCCGCCCCTTGCTTCGAGACCGAGGCGATCTTCGGCGCCAGCGGCCAGTTGCCGTGCGCCGACGACGATAACGCCGAGCGCCAGCCGCTGGGCGACTACCTGCACGCCTGCGAGCGCGACTACATCCGCCGCGCCCTCGACGAATGCGGCGGCCGCATCGCCGAAACCGCCGGCATGCTAGGCATCAGCCGCAAGAACCTCTGGCAGAAGATGCGCAAGCTGGGCATGGGCGAGGGCTGAGCATAGCGGCCGGTGCGCGCGGCATGATGGCGGGCTGGGGGGCTAATGCACCGTGCACACCATGCGTAGCGGATACGATGGCGGTTAATCATTGCGTCTCAATCGGTTGCGAAGATTTGAGGCCCGGAAACACACCACCAAGACACGCCATACTGACCTATATGAATCAATGGCTTGCGTAAGCATTTTACCAAGCCATTTCCGCGTTCTCGATGACTTCGGCAATCAGCCGGCCTATAATCCCGCCATCTAGCCAGCCAGTGGAACGGGACAATCATGGGCGCTATCAGCATTCCGCTTTCGAGCGAAGACGAAGCCGTACTGCACCGCATTGCCACAGTTCGCCAATCCAGCGACGCGGACATCGCCGCCGCCGGCCTGCGGGAGTATCTGCATTTCGAGTCCGAGCAGATCGCCAAGATTCAGGCCGGTATTGCTGCCGCTGATCGCGGCGAGTTCGCCAGTGACGACGAGGTAGATGACTTCTTCGCCAAGTACGGCGAGCCGGATTGATGCGCCTCCGCTGGACGCCTCCGGCACTTGATCACATTGCCGAGATTCACGACTACATCGCTACAGATAGCCCAAAGTCGGCGCGGCGGGTAGTGACACAAATCAGGAAGGATGCTCGGCTGCTGACGGAACAACCCGGTATTGGCCGGCCGGGGCGAGTTGAAGGCACCCGAGAACTCGTTGTCAGTCGCTACCCCTTCATCATCGCCTACCGGGTCGATGGAAACGAGATTCCGATTCTCGCCGTCATCCACACGGCCCGCCGCTGGCCGGAGCAACTACCGTGAGTAGAACGCCATACACGGCAACCGGCGAAAACCAAGCAACTGCGCGGCAGTCGAGGCGGTTGAACTAACGGTTGAGAAGAGGAAACCGGATACGGAACTGACAGTTGCCCATCCACGCGCAACTGAATCCGAGCAAGATCAGAAGTCCACCGAACTGCCACCTCTCGACGAAGGAATCGGTTCACGCATCCGTGTAGCGCGAGAACGACGCGGCTGGACGCAAAATGTTTTGTCAAACCGCACGAAACTCGGCGACTCGGGAAAAAGGCATTTCCCGAATGCAACGCGGCGAACTTGGCCGGCGGCATGCGCCGGCAACTGCTGTGCGGACGGACCTCGTTGTAGTCCTGCCGCCAGGCAGCGATGGCAGTCCTGGCCTGCGATAGCGTCTCGAACCAATGTTCGTTCAGGCACTCGTCCCGGAACTTGCCGTTGAAGTTCTCGATGTACCCGTTCTGCATGGGCCGCCCCGGTTCGATCAGAAGATGGCAAATGCCATGAGCTTGCGCCCAGGCCATGAATACTCGACGGGTGAACTCTGGGCCGTTGTCGGTACGTACCGCCCTCGGATAGCCACGGAAAGTAGCTGCCTGTTCGAGCAGCCGGGTTACGTACTGCCCTTTTAAGGCGTGAATGTCCAGATGCGCTTCGGCCAAGAGCTTACCAGGCCGATTTCGCGCCGGCGGTCGAACGCGCGAGGCCATCGAGCAGCTTGATGAAGTTCCGTTTCGGCTTGAACTGCACGCGCAGCTCTGCCAGGTAGTCGCCGAATTGCGATAGCTGTTTCAGAGCTTGGCGACGATATCGGAGGTGGGCATTAGGGTCTATTTGCTGGCCGGTACCGACCAGTCGAGCACGCGCAGGCCGGGCACCTGGGCGAAGGCGCAGTCGGCGCTGACGAGAGTGCAGCCTTCGGCGAGGGCTTGGGCGGCGATGAGCAGGTCCATGGCCGAGAGGCCGATGCCCAGGCTTTCCATGCGGGTGCGCTGGTCGGCGCAGACCTCTGCCGTGACGGATGTCCAGGGCAGGCTGGGAACGTCCTGCAGAAAGACCTCGACGACCTTGGCCAGGCGAGTGGCCTCCGGCCGGCGCCGCACGCCGAAGCGTAGCTCAGCCTCGGTGATCACCGAGATGCAGGCACCGTATTCCGTCATCAATCTTTGCAGGGCCGGGCCGGCTCGCCCCCGGATCAGGGTCGAGGCGGCATTGGTGTCCAGCATGTAGGGATAAGCGCCGCTCACGGCCAGTCCCGCTCGCTGGGCGGTCCGGGGTCGCGCGGTATCTCGAAATCCTCGAATTCCTCGGGAGCCTCGGCGATCAGCTTGTCGCGTAGTTTCAACCACTGCTCGAACTTGCGATTGCGCGGACTCAGGATCACGTCGCCGGTATCCGGATCGCGCCGGATCAGCACTTCGTCACCTTCGAAACGGAACTCGACCGGCAGGCGCACGGCCTGGCTGCGGCCATTCTTGAACAGCTTGGCGGTTTGCATGGCGAGGCTCCTTGCCGGGTGGTATATATCCTGATTTATACCACCGGCACACAGAGACTTCAAGCGGCGGACCAACTGCTTTTCTAATGTAGTTTTCGTCAATGCACCGTGCACACCATGCATGGATCGAAGCTGCGCACCACGTGCTGCACGGCGGCCGGCGTCGCGCCATCGGCGCTCGCCGCGACGCCGATCAGCGCCTGCTCCAAAGCGCCGGGCTGGCCTTGCGCGTCGCGCGGCGAGAAATTCCAGGTGGTCGGGGCGATGATCTGGTAGTTGTGGATGCGGCCGCGATGGACGTTGATCCAGTGGCCGAGCGAGCCGCGTGCGGCTTCGACGAGGCCGACGCCGGCGGCTTCCTCGGGCATCGCGCCGACCGCGCAATAGGACTCGCCGGGCGCCAGTTGCTCGACCCAACGCTCCATTTCCGGCAGCACGCGGGCGATCTCGACCAGGCGCATGACGACGCGGCTGACGACATTGCCGCCTTTGTCCGCTACCAGTGCGCGAGCGAGCGGATGGCCGGCGACGAGTTGGCGCGCCAGGGCGCCGACTTCGACGACGCGGCCGTCGTAACGCGGCGCCTTGCACCAGGAATAGGCGCCCTCCTTCTCGGCCAGCGGCAGGGTGGAACCGAGTGCCGGTTCCTGCGGCGCTTCGGCCTCGGCATACCAGGCATGGCGCACGTCTTCGCGAATGCGCTGCGCGTCGAGGGCGGCGGCGGCACCGTTCCACAGGCCGGCCGGGAACAGGCGTCCGCTCTCTTCCGGGTAGCTGCCGTAGCTCATGAACAGGTCGCCGGCGCGGCCGAGTTCCTGGAGGCCGAGGTCCCGCGCGTAGGCGAGGAAGCGGCCGCAGTCGCCGTCGGCATGCGCGTCGCCCCAGGCGGCGAGCGCGTCGGCATCGGCCAGGGCGGCGACGTCTTCAAGGCGGTCGCCGAAGAGCGTGGCTTCGAGGAAGCCGCGGAACTCGCGCAGGATGCGGTGCAGGCGGATCTTTTCCGATGCCTGCAAGGGCCGCGACGAGCCGCCCGGCTGCAGGGCGAGGGTATGCGGCCATTTGCCGGCGATCATGCCCATGATGCGCATGAAGGCGGCGCGTGCCGGCAGCACTTGCGCCGCCGCGGTCCCGGTCAGGGCCTTGAAGCGCACCTCGGCTGCGTCGAACCAGGCGCGGCCGCGATACTCGGCGCGGGCAAAGTCCGGCATGAAATAGAGGTAGAAATGGGTCAGGTGGTCGGCGATGTTCTCGGCCGCCAGCATCAGGTTGGCGGCGATGCGGCCGTTGGCCGGCATGCTCCAGCCGAATGCGTTGGCAAGCGCCTGCGCCGCTGCGGCCGACTGCGCCACCGAGCAGATGCCGCAGATGCGCGGCACGAACACCAGGGCGTCGAGCGCCGGCTTGCCTTGCAGGATCTGCTCGAAGCCGCGGTAGAGCGGCGAATTGACGTAGGCGGCGGCGATGCGCCCGCCTTCGATGTCGAGCGTGACTTCGAGATCGCCCTCTACGCGATTGAAGGGGCCGACAACACGGCGGGTCATAGGCCCCCCACCCCCCGGCCCCCGCCCCAAAGGCGGGGGTGACGGTTGTTCGCCGCTGCGCGGCTCCGCGGCGTTGACTGCGCCATCCTTGAGGCGGCTCGGCGGAGGGCGCTCATCGCTTCACCTGCTTTTTCGACGGCGCCTTGAGCATGTGGTCGACGCGCGCATTTTCGCGCACGCGCGCCGGGGTGGCCGACTTCGACAGCGCGGCGAGGGCGACGAACCAGGCGCGCGGCATGTCGGCCGGCAGGCCGATCGGAATGCCTGCCACCTTGGGCGTCTCGGCGAACGGGTGACCGGGCTCCTCGAAGCCCGGCTCGGTGCAGCGGATGCAGGAATAGCCGCCGCGCAGGCAGGAGCCGCCGCCGTTCCACAGCCGCAGGTTGCAGTCGGCGTGCGCCTGGGTACCCTTGCAGCCGAGCTGTTCCATCAGACAGCCCTGGTCGGAGGGCTTGGCGGCGCTGGCCTTGAACTCGTAATACTCGTTGCGCGGACAGCCGTGGTGCACGAGTTGGTCGGCGTAGAAGCGCGGGCGACCGAATTCGTCGAGATCGTCGCGCGTCAGGCTGCCGCGCGCCAGCGCGATCAGGGTCTCGCTGATCCAGTCGGGGTGCGGCGGACAACCGGCGACGTCGATCACCGGCAGGCCGCCGGCGGCGAGGAAGTCCGGGCCGAGCAGGCCGCCGGCGACGTCGGCGTCGAATTGCAGGCCGCAGGCGTCGGTCGGGTTGGTGCCGGCGGAAACGACGCCGCCGAAGGCAGCGCAGGTGCCGACGGCGACGACATGCCGGGCCTGCGCCGCCAGCAGCTTCACCCATTCGGCCATCGGCGCGCCGCTGCCGGCCATCAGGTGGAAGCGGCCGCTGCCCTGCGGCCCGCGCAGCAGCGCGCCCTCGATGCACAGCACGTCGAAGGGGCGCGTGCCACCCGCGCATTCGGCGATAACGGCGAGCGCTTCCTCGGCGCTGGCTTCGGCCAGGCTCGGATGCCAGAGCATCTCGATACCCTCGTCGGCGAGCAAGCGAAACAGCGGCGCAATCTCGCTGCCGAGCCAGGACAGCGTGCAGCCGCCGCAACCGCCGGATTGGAGCCAGAGGACTTTCACAATTTCTCTATTCCATACCGCGCCAGCTTTTGCCGCAAGCCGACGCGCGACAGTCCCAGTTCCGCCGCCGCCCGCGTCTTGTTCCAGCGGTGGCGCACCAGCACTTCCTTGACGATGCGCGCTTCGAGTTGGTCGATGCGCTCCCGCAAGCTGCCGTCGAGGCCGGCCAGCAGCGACAGGTCGCGTTCCTGGCTTTCCTCGGCGGCGGCGCGCAGCACGCGCGGACTGAGCAATTCGGCGCCGAGCCAGTCGCCCTCGACCAGCGCCAGCATGCGCAGGATTTCGTTTTGCAACTCGCGGCGGCGTGTGCAGGGTCATGCCGGCGAGCCGGTAGTAGAGGTCTTCGCGGAAGCGCCCGGCGCGCATGTCGTCTTCGAGATCGCGGTTGGTGGCGGCGATGACGCGCACATCGACCGAAACCGAGCGCGAACTGCCGACTGGACGAATCTCGCCCTCTTGCAGCGCGCGCAGCAGCTTGACCTGGAAAGCCGGCGAGGTCTCGCCGACCTCGTCGAGAAAAATCGTGCCGCCGTCGGCCTGCTGGAAGAGGCCGATGCGGTCCTCGTAGGCGCCGGTGAAGGCGCCGCGCTTGTGGCCGAAGAGCTCGGCTTCCAGCAATTGATCGGGCAGCGCGCCGCAATTCTCGATGACGAAGGCGCGCTCGGCGCGGCGGCTCGCATAGTGGATCGCCCGCGCCAGCAGTTCCTTGCCGGTGCCCGACTCGCCGGTGAGCAGGATGGACAAATCGTGCGGCGCCACTTTCGCCGCCAGGTCGCACAGCGCATTGACCGGGCTGTCGGGCGCACGCGTGATGCGGTCGAAGCCGGCGCGCGCTGCTGCCGAGGCGCGCTTGGCCGCCACCCGCGCCTGGATCTGCGCCGGGCTCTCGCGCAGTTCCAGCGACAGGCGCTGGTTGTCCTGCTGCAAGCGCCACATGCGCGCCGCGCCCTTCAGGGTCAGCAGCAGTTGCTCCGGATGCCAGGGCTTGAGCAGGTATTGCCAGATGCCGGCCTCGTTGATGCCGGCGATGATGTCCGCGGTCTCGGTATAGCCGGAGAGAATGATGCGCACCGTATCCGGCCATTGCGCGCGCACCTGGCGCAGAAACTCGACGCCCGAAGTGCCGGGCATGCGCTGGTCGCAGAGAATGATGTGCACGAACTCGGCCGCCATCACCTGCATCGCTTCTTCGGCGCTGCCGGCGGTGAACACCGCGAACTCTTCCTCCAGCGTGCGCCGCAGCGCCTCCTGCGAGCGCACTTCGTCGTCGACGACGAGGATGGAAAGCACGGCGGCCGTCATGTCGGCGGCGCCCAGTCGAGTTCGCGGTGCTTGGCCAGGTGCCGCGGCGTCCAGGACTGCGGCGATTTGCGCACGAAGTGCCAGCGGGCGACGTGGTAGCTCGGATCGAAGCCGTAGAAGTTGCGCTTCATCTGCGCCAGTTCCTCGGCGCGATAGGCGGCGAGCGGCTTGGCCGCCTCGTCGCGGGCACGCCGCTCGCGCTTGGCCGCGAGGCGCGCGCCGAAGTCGGCCGCCGCAGCCAGTTCGGCGGCACGCCGCGCCGTGTCGACGCGGAAGGCGGCCAGCTCGGCGGCAAGGCAAGCGTCGTAGAAGCCGCTCGCCGCGGCCTCGCGCGCCGTCATCGGCAGGCGGTGTTTCATGATGCGCAGCGCGCCTTCGGTACCCACGCGCGGCGGCAGCAGATAAGTCCAGAACTCGGAACCGTAGAGGTTGCCCATGTTCATGTAGTGCGGATTGAGGATCACGCCGTCGCGCGCCCAGACGAAGTCCGCGGCGCGGGCGAGGAAGCAGCCGCCGGCGCCGGCATTGCCCTGGAGCGCGGCGACGGTGAGATGCGAATCGCAACTGAGGATGGCCTCGGCGAGGTCGTCGATGGCGTTGATGTTGGCCCAGGATTCGTCGGCCGGGCTTTCCGCCTGCTCGATCAGATTCAGATGAATGCCGTTCGACCAGAAGTCGGCGCCGCCCATGAGCACGATGACTTTCGTCGGCCGCGTGCGCGCCCAGGCGAAGGCCTCGGCCAGGCGCCGGCACTGGCGCGTGCCCATGGCGCCGTTGTAGAACTCGAAATGCAGGAAGCCCACGCCGCCCGCTTCCGCGTAGCGGATGTCCTGCCAGGTGGCGACCGGCGCGGCGAACCAGCCGTCGAGCGCGGCTTCGGGCACGGCGGCGGACTCGGCGGCGAAAGCCAGCGTCGCCGGCAGCTTGATGCCGTCGGGGCGCTTGACGTGGCCGAGCCACACTGCGCCGTCCGTCGTCGCCCTCAGCAACGCGGTCTCGCGCCGCGCGATCACCGCGCCGGGAACGCCGGTGAGCTTCGCCTCGGGCCAGGCGTCGAACAGATGGCAAGGCGCGCCGAACAGCGCGTCGGCGACGCCGGGAAAACCGTCGGCGGCGTCGAGCTTGGCGCAGACGGTCGCGGTGTCGTCGCGCTGCCAGTCGATGCGGCGGTCCGCTTGCTTCATCGGCGGCCGCAAGCGACCGCGTGCGGAGGCCTGGTCCAGCGGCGTCGGCACGAAGTTGCCGGCAGCGAACTTGTCGACCGCCTCGATCACCGCGCTGCAAGCGGCCGCGGTGACCTCGTTGCGATAGACGCTGGACTTCTTGCCGCGGCGCATGGGGAAGGCGGCAGTGGCCCAGATCGGCCCGGCGTCCATTTCGGCGCGGGCCTCAAGCACGGTGACGCCCCACGCCTTCTCGCCGTCCTGGATCGCCCAGTCGAGCGCCGAGGGCCCGCGGTCGCCGACAATGCCCGGATGCACGATCAGGCACACCATGCGCGACCAGATCGACGCCGGTATCGCGCGCCGCAAATAGGGCGCGACGACGAGGTCGGGCCGGAACAGCGCGACGGCTTCTTCGGCCACGCTGTCGGCGATGTCGAACTCGATCGACACCTCGTGGCCGCGCGCCGCCAGCGCACTATGCAGGCTTTGCGTAAGGCTGTTGTAGCCGTGGACGAGGAACAGAACTCTCATTCCGCGGGAAGCGTATGCAGCACTCTCTCCACGGTTTCGCGGCGCTTGAGCAGACTGACCCGCTCGCCGTGCTCTGCGGCGAGCACCTGCTCCAGATACGCGAGGTTCCTGTCGATCGACGCCTGGTAGAGATTGCAGGAAACGCCTTGCGTCGCCTCGAAATGGCCGGCGAGGTAGGGCACCATATCCTGCAACTGCCCGTCGAGCCGTTCCCGCATCAAGCGGTAGAAACCCGCCGTGCGTTCGAGGATGTCCTCGAAGTCGCGATAATTCCCGAGCCCCGCCTCGCCGAACTCGAAGTATAGGAATAGCAGCCGCTCCAGGTAGTCGCGGCTGGCCATCTGGGCGACGAGGTCCGCCGTGCCGACGATTTGCGCCGCGAGTTGCGCCTGCGCCGACGAAAACTCAAGGCGATCCGTCGCCAAACGATGATCGGTGATGAGAATGGCTTTGGTCACGGCGTCGACAAAGGCGGCGGACTCGCGAGCCAGATGCGTCCTGGCGAACGCGGCACCGCGCTCGACATGGTCGACGGTAAACTGCGCACCGCTGCCGTCGCCCTCCTCGTCGCGCTTGAGATAGCCCATATCGTGAAGCAGCGCGGCGACAATAGTGGCATCCAGGCCATCGGCACCGAGATCCGTTCCGGCCAGGTGGAGTCCATGCGCCAGACGCGCGGCACAGAGTGTGACTTCCAGCGTGTGCATGTAGCTGTGATACAGCGTTTTCAACTGCTGGTAGTTCGCCAGGCGCCCGGCACAGGCGGCATCGACGAGATCGAAGGCGCACGCGATCCTTCCACCGTCATGCTGCGGCGCAATCGCGGCGACAATCGCGCCGACCAGTTCGCGCGCGGCGGTAAAGTCGCTGCCTTGGTTGCCGGTAAATGGATCTAGAGCGATGGGTTTCATTCAACAAATCCTTGGTAGTTGCTCCCCGGTCAGCCAGTCGACGATGCGCCGGCCGCCAAAGCCGGTGGTCATTTGCACGAAATGATGGGCGTCTTCGACGACGCTGCCGATGCGTGCGGCGCGCTCGCCGAGCGGATGCGCGCGCATGGCGGCCAGCACGCGCTCGGCATCGGCGGCGGCGACGACGGCGACCAGCTTGCCTTCGTTGGCGACGTAGAGCGGATCGAGGCCGAGGAATTCGCAGGCCGCCGCGACTTCGGAATTGACGGGGATCGCCGCCTCGTCGAGCATCATGCCGGCGCCCGACTGGCGGGCGATTTCGTTCAAGGTCGTCGCCAGTCCGCCGCGCGTCGGGTCGCGCAGCACGCGGAGGTCGGCGCCGGTGGCGAGCATGGCTTCTATCAGCCCGTGCAGCGCGGCGGTGTCGGAAACGATGGCCGAGGAAAACCCCAGGTTCTCGCGCAGGGCCATGATCGCCATGCCATGGTCGCCGAGCGTGCCCGAGAGCAGGATGACGTCGCCTGGCCGCGCCCGTTCGCCCGAAAGTCGGACGCCGTCCGGCACCACGCCGACGCCGGTGGTGGAGATGAAGACGCCGTCGGCCTTGCCCTGCTCGACGACCTTGGTGTCGCCGGTGACGATCGGCACGCCGGCCTCGCGCGCCGCCTGCGCCATCGAGGCGACGATGCGGTCGAGATCGGCGAGCGGGAAACCCTCTGCGAGGATGAAGCTGGCGGCCAGCCACAGCGGCTTGGCGCCCATGACGGCGACGTCGTTGATGGTGCCGTGCACGCTAAGACAGCCGATGTCGCCGCCGGGAAAAAACAGCGGCGAGACGACGTGGCCGTCGCAGGCCATCACCAGCCGCCCGCCGGCCGGTGCCGGCAATGTGGCGCCGTCGTTGCCCTGGCGCAGGAACTCGTTGTCGAAATGGCGCGCGAACAGCTCCTCGATCAGTTGCGCCATGGCGCGACCGCCGGAACCATGGCTCAGATCGACGCGACCGTTTTTGATGTCGAGCGGCCGCACGTAGTCGGGCCGCACGCTCATTGCAGACCCAAGGCTGCCAAGCCGCCTCCGTCGAGATAGCGTTTCAGCGCCTCGACGACGCGAGTGTCGAACTTGCGTCCGGCCCCGGCGTCGAGGATGTCGAAGGCCTGGCCCAGCGACATGCCCTTGCGGTAATGGCGGTCGGCGGTCAGGGCTTCGAAGACATCGGCGACGGTGAGGATCTTCGCCATGAAGGGGATTTCCTGCACGACGCAGCCGCGCGGGTAGCCCGAGCCGTCGAGCGTCTCGTGATGCGACGAGGCGATCAGCGGCACGTTGCGGTACTTGCGCGAAAACTTGATCTTGGTGAGGATGTCGTAGGTCAGCGCCGCATGCTGCTTCATGTGGGCGAATTCGTGCTCGTCGAGCTTGCCCTCCTTCTTCAGCACCGCGTCGTCGATGCCGATCTTGCCGTAATCGTGCAGGAGGCCCGAGACTTCCAGCACTTCGAGATCGTTTTCGGCGAAGCCGAGTTCGCGGCCGATGCCGAGCGCGATTTGCGCCACGCGCTTGGAATGGCCGGCGGTCAGCGTATCGCGAGCGTCGATCGAGGCCGCCAGCGCTTCGAGCAGGCTGTAGAACTGGCGATCGCTGTCGTTGAACAGGTTGGCGTTTTCGATGGCGATGGCGACGACGCCGGCGACGCTGATCAACAAGGCCATATCCTCGGCGCAGAAATCGCCGTCGAGGCGGTTGATGACCTGGATCACGCCCAGCGAGTCGTCGTTCGGCCCCACTAGCGGTACGCACAGGATGTTGCGCGTGCGGTAGCCGGTACGCTTGTCGAAGGACGGATCGAAGCGGGCGTCGGCATGGGCATCGGGGATCAGCAGCGGCTCGCCGGTCATGGCGACGAAGCCGGCGATGCCCAGTTTCATGTTGAGCGAAATCTGGGAACTGTCGGCGCCGTCGGCATGGACGGCGACGAGCTGGCAGGCCTCGGCATCGACCCGGAACACGGTACCGCGGTCGAATTCGGTGGTTTCGCGCAAAGCGGCAATGGTCCGCCCGCTCGTGGCGGCGTCGATCCTGCCGACGGCGATCAGGCGCTGCGCGGCTTCCTTGACCCGTTCCTCGTCTTCGCTGCTGAAGCGCCCGCGCGGCGTATTCAGCAATTCGATGCCGCCGAGGACCTGGCCGTCGTCGGCGACGATTGGCACCACCAGCATGCTCTCGGTCTTGTAGCCGGAGAGCGCATCGACGTTGGGATTGAAATAGGGATGCTGGTAGGCGTCGACGAGGTTGACCGTCTTGCGGCGCAGGATGGAGGTGCCGATGACGCCCATGCGCAGCGGCACGACGATGGCCTTGCCGACGATGCCTTCGGCGAAGCAGGCGCGCAGTTCCATGGTCTGGCCGTCGAGCAGGAACAGGGTGCTGCGATCGGCGTTGAGCAGTTCGGTCACTTCGCGCATGACCAGGCCCGGCAGCCGGGCAAGATTGCGTTCCTGGCCGACGCGGCGCTGGATTTCGAGCAGGCGCCCAAAGCGCTCCCGATAGTCGTTCGGCATCGCCTTACCTATTTCGCGTTCGCTCACTGAGACGAACCTCCCTGAACGCGAAACCTACCATAAGAATAGTGCGCTGCGCACGCGCCTTCCGAGGAAACCATGCAGGAACCGATCGGATTATCCGGCGTGCATACGGTGCCGAACAGCTTGCAATCCTGCGGCCGCTTGACGCCGCGCAGGATGGCGCCGCACTCGCAGGCACGGTTGTCGGCGACGCTTTGATAGTCGAGGGCGTAGCGAAACTCCGTATCGTAGGACGCGTATTCGCTGCGGATTTTCAGCGCCGAATAGGGCACCAGGCCGAGGCCGCGCCATTCGAACGCGCGTCGCAGCTCGAACACCTCGGCCACCAGTTCCTGCGCCTTGAGGTTGCCGTCGCGCGTGACGGCGCGCGTGAACTCGTTCTCCACCTCGGCGCGACCTTCATTCACCTGGCGCACCAGCATCAGCACCGCCTGCATGACGTCGAGCGGCTCGAAGCCGGCGATGACGACGGGCTTGCGGTATTCGGCGGCGAAGAATTCGTAGGGGCGGCTGCCGATCACCGTCGACACGTGAGCCGGGCCGATGAAGCCGTCGAGCGGCACGGTGCCGAGCTTGCGCACCTCCGGCGATTCGAGGATGTTGCTGATCGCCGCCGGCGTCAGCACGTGGCAACACAGCACGCTGAAATTCTCCAGTCCGAGCGCGCGCGCCTGCTTGATCGCCACCGCGGTCGGCGGCGTCGTCGTCTCGAAGTCGATGGCGAGGAAGACCACGTGCTTGGCCGGATTCTCCTGCGCGATGCGCAGCGCGTCGGCGGTCGAATAGACCATGCGGATGTCGCCGCCCTGCGCCTTCGCCTTCAGCAGCGACAGTCCCTTCGAGGCCGGCACGCGCAAGGTGTCGCCGTAGGTGCACAGCGTGACGCCCTGCTCCAGCGCCAGCGCGATGGCCATGTCGATGCGGCCGATCGGCAGCACGCAGACCGGGCAGCCGGGACCATGCACCATGCGCACGTTGGGCGGCAGCAGGTCGGCGACGCCGTAGCGCGAAATCGCGTGGGTGTGGCCGCCGCAGAATTCCATGAAGCTGTAGCTGTGCTCCGGCCGGGCGGCGGCGGCGATGGCGCCGGCCAGGACTTGGGCGAGCTTGCCGTCGCGAAATTCGTCGACGTATTTCATGCGGCTGTCAGGCCGGCGCCGTGGCGCTCATTTCGGCGAACAGCGCCAGCGTCTTCGCGGCTTCCTCGGGATCGAGCTTGTTCAGCGCATAGCCGACATGGACGATCACGTAGTCGCCGACGGCGACGTCGGCCACGAGGGCGAGCGAGACTTCCTTGCGCACGCCGCCCAGGTCGACGATGGCGCCGTCGCCATCAAGCAGTTCGGCGACGCGCGCCGGTATGGCCAGACACATTAATTCTTCTCCAGATGTTGCACGGCGATCCAGGCCTGTCCGAGGCTGAGGCCGCCGTCGTTGGGCGGCACCTGCGCCGCTTCCAGCACCGTCCGGCCTTCCGCTTCGAGGCGTTGCCGCAAATCGGCGGACAGGATGCGGTTGAGGAAACAGCCGCCGCCCAGCGCCAGCGGGCGCATGTCGCAGGACAGCGCCCATTGTGCCAGTCCCGCGGCCAAGGTGGCATGGAAACATGCGGCGGCGCGAGCGATATCGCGCTGATCCGCGACCCAGTCGAGCAGCGGCAGGAAGTCGAGCACGCCGTCGGCGATGCGGTAGCCGTCGGCCAGCGCCGGCGCCGGCCCGTGGCCGGCCGCCAGCCCTTCGAGCAGCATCGCGGCCTGCCCTTCGTAGGCCGCCACCGGCTTGACGCCGAGCAAGCCGGCGGCGGCGTCGAACCAGCGCCCGCAACCGGACGACGGCGGCGTGTTCAGGGACTGGGCGAGCATCTGCTGCACGGCGGCGGCGGCCGGCTCCGGATAGCGCACGGCAATTTCTGCGCCGCGCCCGAGCAGATGCAGCGCCGCCGCCGCCATGCGCCAGGGCTCGCGCGCGGCGCGGTCGCCACCGGGCAGCGGCAGTGGCCGCAGATGGCCGCGGCGGTTCATGATGGCGCCGTCCACCGCCAGCAACTCGCCGCCCCAGAGTCCACCGTCGCTGCCGAGCCCGATGCCGTCCAGCGCCAGGCCGAGCACGGGGGCGTCCAGCCGGTGCTCGGCGGCGACGGCCGCCACGTGCGCATGGTGATGCTGGATGCCGATGGCGGGAATGCCGGCTCGCCGGGCGAAGTCGGCGGCGTAGCGGGTGCTGAAGAAGTCCGGATGCAGGTCGTGAGCCACCGCGACCGGCTCGATACGCAGCAGGTCCATCAGGCGCTGCACGGTTTCTTCGAGCATGGCGCAAGCCGGCGCGTTGTCGAGGTCGCCGATGTGCTGCGAGACGAAGGCCTCGTCGTCGCGCGTCAGGCAGATCGTGTTCTTCAGATAGCCGCCGACGGCAAGGACCGGCGGACCGCCGCGCGGCAGACGGATCGCCTGCGGCGTGACGCCGCGCGCGCGGCGGATGAACTGGAAACGGCCGCCGCCATGGCTGCGCACGACGCTATCGTCGCAGCGGGCGACGATGTCGCGGTCGTGCGTAAGGAAAGCGTCGGCGATGCCTACCAGGCGGTCCATGGCTTCGGCGTTGGCGCAGACGAGAGGTTCGCCGCCGGGATTGGCGCTGGTCATCACCAGGGCCAGGGTCTGCGCCACGTCCAGCCAGGCAGTGCCGGCCGGCCGGCCGGCGGCTTCGTGGAACAGCAGATGCTGGAGCGGCGTATAAGGCAGCATGACGCCGAGCCAGGCGATGCCCGGCGCAATGCCCGGCAGCGCCTCGTCGCAGCCGGCGCGCTTCTTCAGCAGCACGATCGGTCGTTCCGGCGCGGCCAGACGCTCCGCCTCCGGATCGTCGACCTCGGCCAGCGGCGCGATGCTGGCGCGATTGGCCAGCATCACGGCAAAGGGCTTCTCCTCGCGGTTCTTGCGCGCCCGCAAACGCGCCACCGCCGCCGCGTTGCGCGCGTCGCAGGCGAGATGAAAACCGCCGAGGCCCTTGATGGCGACGATCTCGCCGCCGCGCAAGCGCGCCAGCGCCTGCGCGATCGCGTCGCCGGCCACCGGCTGCCCGGCCGCATCGAGCAGTTCCAGCCGCGGCCCGCATTGCGGGCAGCAGGTGGTCTCGGCATGAAACCGCCGGTCGGCCGGATCGCCATACTCCGCCGCGCAAGCGGCGCACAGCGGAAAAGGGGCCAGGCTCGTTTTCGGACGATCGTAAGGCAGGGAGCGCGTCACCGTGTAGCGCGGACCGCAGTGGGTGCAGGTGACGAACGGATGGCGCCAGCGGCGGTCGGCCGGATCGCACATCTCGGCCAGACAGGCGGGACAGGTCGCGACGTCGGCGCCGATCGCGGTCGCCGTCTCGCCACCGCCGCTGGCGGCGACGGAAAAATCCGCATGGCCGACGCTGGGCGCGTCCGTCGCCGCGATGGCGTCGACCCGCGCCAGCGGCGGCGCTTCGGCGCGCAGACGCGCTTCCAGCGTCGCCAACTGCGCTGCCGCGCCCTCGGCGTGAACTTCGACGCCCGCCGCGTCGTTCCTGACCCAACCGACGAGCTTCAGTTCGCGCGCCAGGCGCCAGACGAAAGGACGGAAACCAACGCCCTGGACGATGCCGCTAATGCGTATGCGGCGCGCCGTGGTCATGCTGGGCCAGTTGCCGCTCCAGATCGGCGACGCGACGCTTGAGGGCGTCGACGCTTTCTGCGCGCTGCCGACGCGCTGCGGCCGCGCCCTGCGCGATCCAGGCCAGCCACTCGGCCATGCCGGCGCCGCTGCTAGCCGAGGTCTGGATCACCTCGATGCCGGGATTGACGCGGCGCGCGAACGCGATGGCGCTCTCGACGCTGAAGCTCAGATGCGGCAGCAGATCGCATTTGTTGAGCAGCATGAGTTTGGCGGCGCGAAACATGTCCGGGTATTTGATCGGCTTGTCCTCGCCTTCGGTCACCGACAGGATCACCACCTTGTGCGCCTCGCCGAGGTCGAAGGCGGCGGGGCAGACGAGGTTGCCCACGTGCTCGATGAAGAGCATGGCGCGGTCGAGCGGCTCGAGTTGTGGCAGCGCGGCCCGCACCATCTCG
>JACRPB010000100.1 GCA_016214175.1 Rhodocyclales bacterium | reverse complement strand
GGAGCAGTCTTGCCAGTGCGACGTCGATGCGCAGTCCCGCGCATTCCGGCGGAATGCACAGGGCAGGGCTGGCGGCATCCGGCGCTGCGCTATAATCGCCCGGACTTGATTGCGGGATGTTCATCATGCGTAGTTTAGCCTCTCTGCTGGCCCTGCTCCTCGCCCTCTTCAGCGCCGGCTGCGGCTTGCTCCCCGACGTCGTCGACGAGACGGCCGGCTGGTCGGCCAACAAGCTGTATGCCGAAGCCAAGGACGCATTGTCCAACGGGGCCTACGACAAGGCGATCCAACTGTTCGAAAAACTGGAAGCCCGCTACCCCTACGGCCGCTACGCCCAGCAGGCGCAGCTCGAAGTCGCCTACGCCTATTACAAGCAGGAGGAAAAGGCATCCGCGGTTGCCGCCTGCGATCGTTTCATCCGTCTGCACCCCAACCATCCGAACGTCGATTACGCCTACTATCTCAAAGGGCTGTCCCATTACAGCGGCGACCTCGGCTTGCTCGGCTATTTGAGCAACCAGGACGAGACGGAACGCGATCCGAAGGCGTTCCGCGATGCCTTTGACGCCTTCAAGGAGCTGGCGACCAAGTATCCGGACAGCAAGTACGCCGCGGACGCCATGGCCCGCATGAAGTACCTGGTCAATGCGCTGGCGGCGCATGAAGTCCATGTCGCCGACTATTACCTGCGCCGCGGCGCCTATATCGCCGCCGCCAACCGCGCCCAGTTCGCCGTCAAAACCTATGCCGACGCGCCGGCCAACGAACAGGGCCTGTTCGTGATGATCAAGGCCTACGACGCCATGAGCCTCAACGACCTGCGCGACGATGCCGAACGGGTCATGCGCAGGAACTTCCCCAACAGCCCTTACTACGAGCGCGGCCTCAACCGCAAAGAGCCTTGGTGGAAGCTTTGGTGATCTTCACCGAAGTCCGAACCTGATCGTCCTTGCCGGCAACGAAGCATGACGACCATCCTGCTGTTCGGTGCCGACGGCCAGCTCGGCTGGGAACTCCAGCGCGCCCTGGCGCCTCTTGGCTCCGTGCAGGCGCTGAGCCGCAGCGACGTCGATATTGCCGAACCCGAGGCGCTGCGAGCGGCGATCCGTGCGGCCATGCCGCGCGCCATCGTCAATGCGGCAGCTTATACGGCGGTCGATAAAGCTGAAGCGGATGCCGCCGCCGCGCAGACCGTCAATGCGCTGGCGCCGGGCGTCATGGCGGAGGAAGCCAAGGCGCAGGGCGCCTGGCTGGTGCACTACTCCACCGATTACGTCTTCGACGGTACCAAGCTCGGCCCCTACGCTGAAACGGACCAGACGCGCCCGCTGTCCGTCTATGGCCGCAGCAAGCGCGAGGGCGAACTGGCAATCGCCGCCGCCGGCGCATCTCACTTGATATTCCGCACCAGTTGGGTCTTCGGCCCGCACGGCGGCAACTTCCTCAAAACCATACTGCGACTTGCGCGCGAGCGCGAGGAGCTTGCCGTCATCGACGACAAGATCGGCGCTCCGACTTCGTCCGAACTGCTGGCGGACGTCACCGCGCATGCCCTCGCCGCAGCGTTCGGCACCCGCATCGACGGCGGCCTCTACCATCTCTGCGCCGCGGGCGAGACCTCCTGGCACGGCTACGCGTCTTTCGTCGTCGACGTCGCGCGCAAGCTCGGCGCGGAGCTGAAGCTCGCACCCGAACGCATCAACCCCATCCCCACCGAGCAATACCCCTTGCCGGCGCCCCGCCCCAGAAATTCCCGCCTCGATTGCGGCCGCATCCGTCGCGCGCTCGATCTCGATCTTCCCGACTGGCGCTGGCACGTGCGCCGCAGCTTGGCGGAACTCATCCGACCATGACCCAACGCAAAGGCATCATTCTCGCCGGCGGCGCCGGTACCCGGCTGCATCCGGCGACCCTGTCCATCTCCAAGCAACTGCTGCCGGTGTATGACAAGCCGATGATCTACTACCCGCTCAGCACGCTCATGCTGGCGGGCATGCGCGAGATCCTGCTCATTTCCACGCCGCAGGACACGCCGCGCTTCGAGCAACTGCTCGGCGACGGCTCGCAATGGGGCATCCGTCTCCAATACGCCGTCCAGGCCAAGCCCGAAGGCCTCGCCCAGGCCTTCATCATCGGCCGCGATTTCGTCGGCGGACAGCCGAGTGCACTCGTGCTCGGCGACAACCTCTTCTACGGCCACAGCTTCGGCGCGCAATTGCAGGATGCGGCCAAGACCGAAGTCGGGGCGACGGTGTTCGCCTATACCGTCGTCGATCCCGAACGCTACGGCGTCGTCGAATTCGACGGCAACCGGCGCGCCATCAGCATCGAGGAAAAACCCAAGGCGCCCAAGTCGCGCTATGCGGTGACCGGCCTTTACTTCTACGACGCTCAGGTCTGCGACATCGCCGCCGCCATTGCGCCTTCCGCACGCGGCGAACTCGAAATCACCGACGTCAACCGCCGCTACCTCGAACAAGGCCAGCTCAACGTCGAAATCATGGGGCGCGGCATGGCCTGGCTGGACACCGGCACCCACGATTCCCTGCTCGACGCCAGTCAGTTCATCGCCACGCTCGAAAAGCGCCAGGGCCTCAAGGTCGCCTGTCCCGAGGAAATCGCCTGGCGCCAGCACTGGATCGACGATGAACAACTCGCGCGTTTGGCCCAGGCCCTGGGCAAGAGCGGCTACGGCCAATTCTTCGGCGACGAGCGCGGCTTCTTCTTCGAAAGCTGGAATCGCAGAACGCAGCAAAGCCTGGGCGTCGACGTGGACTTCGTTCAGGACAACCACTGCCAGTCGCAAGCGCATGTCCTGCGTGGCCTGCACTACCAGATTCGCCAGCCGCAGGGCAAGCTGATTCGCGTCGTCGCCGGAACGATTTTCGACGTCGCCGTGGACCTCCGGCGATCTTCGGCCACCTTCGGGCGGTGGGTAGGCTTTACGCTCTCCGCGGAAAACAGGACCATGGTCTGGATCCCGCCGGGATTCGCCCATGGCTACTATGTAACCTCGGAGCACGCCGAGGTCGTTTACAAGACGACCGACTACTGGTACCCGGAACACGAGCGCACCCTGCTGTGGAACGATGAGCAACTCGCCATCGACTGGCCGTGCGGCAGCGTGCCCATCCTCGCCGCCAAGGACGCACGGGGCCTGCCGCTGGCGCAGGCCGAGGTGTTCGCTTAACAGCCGCTAACCGCGCCGCTGCCGCCGCGCTTCAAACAGGCAAATGCCGGCGGCGACCGATACGTTCAAGCTTGCGACGGTCCCGTACATCGGAATGCGCGCCAGTTCGTCGCAGGTCTCGCGCGTCAGCCGTCGCAGCCCCGCGCCTTCCGCGCCGAGCACCCAAGCCAGCGCACCTTTTTGCGCGACGCCGTAAAAGTCGCGCTCCGTTTCCCCCGCCGCGCCGACGACCCAGATGTCTCGTTCCTGCGTGGCGCTGCGTCGCCGCCACGAGCGCAATCACCCCTTGATGGCGCGCGCCGCCGGCCATGCCGTCGAGCCGCGCCGCATCGACCGGAATCACACGCACGCCTGCGCTTTCGGCGGCCCGCAGCAGATCGCGCACGCGTCCGTCCTGTCTGGCGGCCGCCAGATAGATTTCCTTCAGGTCGCCGGCCGCGTAGCGCAGCTTGGCCGTGACGGCGTGGAAGCCGTGAATCAGTCGTGTCTCGCTCATAGAGTCCTTTCGGGTCGGCCGCGTCTGCGGCCACCGCGCCATCACCCGCGCCGCTTGCCTTTCGAGCGCCCGCCGTCAGCGGCCGCCGCCGCGTCGACCAGGCGGAAGTCGATCTTGTTCTGCTCCATATCCACGCGCATCAACTGCACCCGCACGCGGTCGGAGAGGCGGTAGCGCTTGCCGGCACGACCGCCGACCATGGCATGCGCCGCCTCGTCGAAATGGAAGTAGTCGGCGCCGAGTTCGGAGACATGCACGAGACCTTCGACGAAAACACCGTCGAGGGCGACGAAAATGCCGAAAGGCACGACCGCCGAGATGCTGCCGTCGAACTCTTCGTTGATGCGGTCCTGCATGTAGAAGCACTTGAGCCAGGCCTCGACGTCGCGCGTCGCTTCGTCGGCGCGCCGCTCCGTCGCCGAGCAATGCAGGCCGATTTCCTCCCAGGCACCCGGCTGATATTTCGTCCTGCCGAGAACGGCCTTGATGGCGCGGTGGATCAGCAGGTCCGGATAGCGGCGGATCGGCGACGTGAAGTGGGTGTAGCTCTCGTAGGCGAGGCCGAAGTGGCCGACGTTGTCGGGGCTGTAGAGGGCCTGGCGCAACGAGCGCAGCATCACGGTCTGCAGCAGTTGTTTGTCGGGACGGCCCTGGAGCTTGTCGAGCAGTTGCGCGTAGTCCTTGGCCGTCGGCGCATCGCCGCCGGCCAGTTGCAGACCGAAGGTGCCGAGGAAGTCGCGCAGCTTCGTCAGCCGTTCCGGCGTCGGCCCTTCGTGGACGCGGTAGAGCGCCGCGTGGCCGCGCTCCTTGAGAAAGTCCGAAGCGCAGACGTTGGCCGCCAGCATGCATTCCTCGATCAGGCGGTGGGCATCGTTGCGTTCGTACGGTTCGATTTTTTCGATCTTGCCGTTATCGTCGAAGACCATGCGCGTTTCCAGGGTCTCGAAGTCGATGGCGCCGCGCTTGGCGCGCGCCTTGGCCAGCACGCGATAGAGCGCATCGAGGTTATCCAGGTGCGGCAGCAGCGGCGCCAGCCTGCGCCGCGTCGGCGCGTCCTTCTCGTAGAGCGCCGCCGCCACTTCGGTATAGGTCAGGCGGGCGTGAGAAAAGATGACGGCGTTATAGAAGCGGAATTCCTTGATGTCGCCGGCGGCGGAAACCGTCATGTCGCAGGCGACGGTCAGACGCTCCACTTGCGGGTTGAGCGAGCACAGGCCATTGGAGAGCTTCTCCGGCAGCAGGGGAATGACGCGGCGCGGGAAGTACACCGAGTTGCCGCGTGCATAGGCGTCGCGATCGAGCGCACCGCCGGCTTGAACGTAATGCGAAACGTCGGCGATGGCGACGATGAGGCGAAAGTTCTTGCCCTGGCGTTCGCAATAGACGGCATCGTCGAAGTCCTTGGCAGTCTCGCCGTCGATGGTGACCAGCGGCAGTTCGGTCAGGTCTTCGCGTCCCTTCCAGTCGCCCTTCCTGACCGCGTCGGGAAGATTGCGGGTTTCCTCCAGCGCGACCTTGGCAAACTCGAAGGGCAAGTCGTGCTTGCGTAGCGCAATCTCGATTTCCATGCCGGGATCGGCGTAGTTGCCGAGCACCTCGACCAAGCGCGCGATGGGCTGCGACTGCTTCGACGGCTGCTCGACGATCTCGACCACCACCACCTGACCGTTCTTGATCTTCGGGGCCTTGGCGCCTTTCTCGGGCGGCACCAGCAGGATGTCCTGGCTGATGCGGCGGTTCTCCGCGACGACG
>JACRPB010000099.1 GCA_016214175.1 Rhodocyclales bacterium | reverse complement strand
GTTGTATCAAGTCAAGGAACTTCTAGGGCACAAGTCGATTACGATGACTGAGCGGTATGCACATTTGGCAACATCAACGTTGCATCGTGCAGTAGCCGTTTTAGACCGGCTTTGAGTAGTAGTGTATGTTTAGTTAAAAAACGTGCCCTGTATAGAAAGCTCATCCCTTCATGCGCGTTGTCATCTTTAACCAGAAAGGCGGCGTCGGCAAAACCACGACGGCACTCAATCTTGCGGCCGCGTTGACGCTGCGCGAACTGCCGGTGCTGTTGATCGATCTCGATCCCCAGGCCCATCTATCGTCGATCCGCGGCGGCGCCAGCAGTGAAATGGCGGCGAGCATCTATTCGTTCTACTACGAGAACCGCCCGCTTCCGGAACTGGAAGTCGATTGGCCAGGCATCGGGCGACTGATTCCCGCGCATACCGAGCTGATCAAGGTCGATTCGGCTTTCGGCAAAGGCCCGAACATTCTCAACAAGCTGAATCGCGGACTGAGCGAATGCGAAAACGGCCGCACCGTCATCGTCGACTGCTGTCCCTTCCTCGGCGTGCTTTCGCTGAACGCGGTGTTTGCCGCGGATCGGATTCTGGTCCCGGTATCCTCGGATTTTCTTTCCATGCGCGGCGCCATGCAGATCGAGCGCACGCTGAAGGCGGTAGAGCCGGTATTGAAGAAGCGCGTCGAACGTCGTTACCTGCTCACGCGCTTCGACAGGCGCCGCAACATGTGCTTCGACGTTCAGGCGCAGTTGCGCGAACAGTTCGGCGACGAACTATGCCGGACGACGATTTCGGAGAACGTGGCGGTCGCGGAAGCGCCGGCGATGAATCGGGATATTTTCACCCACGCCGCGAACAGCAAAGGGGCTCAAGACTATATGGCCCTACTGGAAGAACTGGTGGCGACAAACTTTCTCAGCGTGTCGCAATCAGCCTGACGACTTCCTCGTAGTTGGCCGTGATCCCGCGTGCGCCGCCGTACATCGGCGAGCATTCCACGATCTGGCAACCGTGGTACATCTGCCGCAGTTTGCGCTCGGCATCGAGTTCGTCGCGACCGTGAATCAACAGATTATCGACGGTGAGTCCGTCGCGAGTGCGAATGCGGAAACCGTATTTCGTCATCACAGGGGCCTGCATAAAAAAGCCCTTCTCTGTCAATTGGATTACTACAGTCTATCCAGTTAATTCTGACAAATCAAGCTAGCACGCTAATATTTCAACGATTTTAGCGATGACTCTAGAACTTTAGGCTAAGAACTCCGCCGAAACGCAATAACCCCGCCAGAAAAGCAAAACGCCCGCGAGCCATGGGCCGGCGGGCGATTGCGGTGCAGCGCGGGGATCAGAGTGCCTTGATCGCGGCGGAAAGGCGGCTCTTGTGGCGAGCTGCCTTGTTCTTATGGATGATCTTCTTGTCGGCGATGGAATCGATGATGCACTGCGATTCCTTGTAAACGGCTTGCGCGGCAGTCTTGTCGCCGGCATCGACGGCCTTTTGCACCTTCTTGATTGCGGTACGCAGGGTCGAGCGCAGGCTCATGTTGTGGGCGCGCTGCTTGACGGCTTGACGGGCGCGCTTGCGGGCTTGGGCGGAGTTGGCCATGAATCGGGTTCCCGTGGGTTTCTTGGAAAATGTGGTTTCAGCTCAGGCTTGCCGGCCGATCGGCTGGCGTTTGGCCGGAACCAAAAGCGGCGGATTATAGGGGTTTCCCCCCGCCTTTGCAAGGCGCCTGAACACATCGCGAGCCGGTAGCATTGCCGCCCATGATAGCCCTCCATGCGCGAAAACCCTCATCGCGCCCTCCCACAAGGGCGCACGCGCCGCTTTGGGGCGGCCCGGCGGCATGAATCTCCTCAAAGCCCTGGCCACGGTCAGCAGCATGACCTTGCTGTCGCGCGTGCTCGGCTTCGTCCGCGATTTCGTCATCGCTCGCGCTTTCGGCGCCGGACTCGCCACCGACGCCTTCTTCGTCGCTTTCCGCTTGCCCAACCTGCTGCGGCGCATGTTCGCCGAGGGCGCCTTCTCCCAGGCCTTCGTGCCGCTGCTGGCCGAATACCGCAACAAGCGCGGTGCAGCGGACACCAAGCGCCTGGTCGACCGTGTCGCCACGGCCCTGTGTCTGGCCGTGACTCTGGTCGCCTTGCTCGGCATCGCCGGCGCGCCAATGCTGGTCTATGTCACGGCGCCCGGCTTTTCGGCCGACGCCGGTAAGTTCGCCCTCACCGTCGAACTGACGCGCATCACCTTCCCCTACATCCTGTTCATGGCTCTGGTGGCATTTGCCGCCGGCATTCTCAATACCTGGAGCCGCTTCGCGCTGCCGGCCTTTACCCCCGTGCTGCTGAATCTTTCGTTCATCGGCATGGCTTTGTTGGCTGCCCCCTATTTCGACCCGCCGGTCTTGGCACTGGCTTGGGCGGTGTTCCTCGGCGGCGCGCTGCAATTGGCGCTCCAGGTGCCGACGCTGAGAAAAATCGGCATGCTGCCGCGCCTCGACTGGGCGCCCGGCGATCCTGGCGTCCGCCGCATTCTCACGCTGATGGGGCCGGCGGTGCTGGGGGTGTCTGTCTCGCAGATCTCGCTCGTCATCAACACGATTTTCGCCTCCTTCCTGCCCTCGGGGAGCGTCTCCTGGCTCTACTACGCCGACCGTCTGATGGAATTCCCGGCCGGCCTGCTCGGCGCCGCCCTCGGCACGATCCTGTTGCCGAGTCTGGCCAAAGCCCATGCGACGGAACGCGGCGAGGAGTTCTCCGCCCTGCTCGACTGGGGCCTGCGCCTGACGCTGATCCTGACGCTGCCGGCCGCGCTGGCCCTGGCCATTCTCGCCGTGCCGCTGCTGGCGACGCTGTTCCAGTACGGCGCGTTTTCGGCCGCCGACGTCATGCAGACGCGATCGGCGCTCGTCGCCTACAGCGTCGGGCTCGCCGGCCTGATCCTGGTCAAGGTGCTCGCGCCGGGCTTCTATGCGCGCCAGGACGTCAAGACGCCGGTCAAGATCGCCCTCGTCACGCTCGCTGCGACGCAGCTGATGAACCTCGCCTTCGTCGGCTGGATCCGGCATGCGGGCTTGGCGCTCGCCATCGGCCTCGCCTCCTGCCTGAACGCCGCCCTGCTCTATCGCGGCTTGCGCCGGCGCAATGTCTATCGGCCGGCGCCGGGCTGGCCCGCGTTTGCGCTGAAGCTCGCGGTCGCACTCGTCGCGATGGGAGCGGCGCTTTGGTTCGCCATGGGCGACAACGCCTCTTGGCTCGTCATGCCCGGCCTGCAGAAGCTGGCCAAACTTTCTCTCGTCGTCGGCATCGGCATGCTCGCCTACTTTGCCACTCTCGCCCTGCTCGGCTTCCGCCTGCAAGACTTCAAACGCCGCACCAGCGCCTGAGTCAGATCGGCTGCACGCCGATCAACCAGGCGTGCAGGAAGGCGACGAACAGCAGCCAGCCGGCGCTGCCCACGCCGATCGCGATGCCGTCGCGCGCCGCCGTACCCGGCGCATAGCGGATGCCGGCAGCCCGATCACGGCGGCGGGCCGACCGGAAATCGATCGTCGCCCACACCAGAATGGCGCCGAACAGCAGCACGTGCTCGCCACGGCCGTTGGCGCACAGATGGGCCGCGGCCCAAAGGGCCGTACCGGCGAGCATCGGATGGCCTAGGCGGGCCTTGATGCGGGACCCGGGGACATAGCCGGCGGCGACGAGGATCATGGCCGGCAGGGTGACGACCGCCGCGAGATGGCGGGACCAGAGGGGCGGACTCCAGATCGTGACGGCGTCGCAGCGCGCGAGACCGAAGCCCCAGATGATGAGAATGAGTCCGGCCGCCGAGACCGCCGCGTAAGCCGCTTTCCAGGGCCGCACGCCCAGGCGCTCGATCTGCCTCGTACGCCAGCCGTCGGCGACGATGCGCACCGCATGCGTACCGAGGAACAGCAACAATCCGAGGGTGAGGATGGTCATGAACATTCTCCGGCCGGGAAGTGCGGGAAGGCTCCGCCGACAGAGTTTAGACTACTCTCCCGCCGCCGCCCCCTCGCGACGCGGATCGACGGCGGCAAGCCAGAGGTCGCCCTGCCGGACAACGATCTGCAAACCGCTCGTCATATCGACGGTCGCGACGGTATGGCCGAGCGCTTCGAGTTCGTTCTGCCACCCCTCCGGCGCCCGCTCGCGCTCGATTTCGGTCGGCCCGTTGCGGCTACCGAAATGGGGCAGCGCCAGCGCCGCCTCCGGCGCCATGTTCCAGTCGAGCAGCGCCACCAGCGTTTGCGCCACGTAGTTGATGATGCGCGGGCCGCCGGGAGATCCGAGGACGGCAACCAGGCGACCACGGCGGTCGAAGACCATGGTCGGTGCCATCGACGAGAGGGGGCGCTTGCCGGCCTCGACGCGATTGGCGACCAGACGTCCGCCCGCGTCGGGCGCAAAGGCGAAATCGGTCAGTTGATTGTTGAGCAGGAAGCCCCCGGCCATTTTGCGGCTGCCGAAAGCATCTTCGATGGAACTGGTCAGCGCGACGGCATTGCCTTCGGCATCGACGATGGACAGGTGTGTCGTCGACGGGCGTTCGGGCGCATCGTCGTCGTCGCGGCTGCGGCCGGCAGGAAAATCTCCGGGCCAGGCGGTGACGATCGACTTGCGCGCGCTAAGCAGCCCGGCCCGCCGGTCAAGATAGCCGGGCGCAAGCATGTCGTCCTGCGGTATCGCGACATAGTCGGGATCGCCGAGATAGCGGTTGCGATCGGCATAGGCGAGCCGTCCCGCCTCGCTGAACCAATGAACGGCCTGCGCCGACAGCGCCGGTGCGCGGTCGAAAGCCGAGCGCTCGAGGATGCCCAGCAGTTGCAGCGTCGTCACGCCGCCCGATGACGGCGGCGGCATGCCGCAAATCCGCCAGACGCGGTAATTGCCGCAAACGGGGGTGCGCTGCCGGGCGCGATAGCGCGCGAGGTCGGCTGCGTCCAGGTCGCCTCCCGCCGCACGTGCGGCGGCCGCCACGGCGACGCCGAGTGGACCGCGATAGAGCGCGGCGGGGCCGGCAAGAGCGATGCTGCGCAGGGTGTCGGCAAAGGCGGGATTGCGCAGTACGGCTCCGACCGCGAGCGGTGCGCCGTCGGCCTGGTAATAGAGGCGCCGCGCATTCGCATCGTCGCGCAGGTAACGGTCGTCGCGCAGCAGCGCATGCAGGCGCGGCGAAACGGAAAATCCCGCTTCCGCAAGCCGGATCGCGGGCTCGAACAGCCGCGCCCAGGGCAATCGACCGTGTCGCCGATGAGCCTCCGCCAGCATCGCCAGCAGGCCGGGAACGCCGATGGACTTGCCGCTCGCCACGACGTCGCGGAACGCCGCGCCGCGAAAGCGCTCGGGACTCGCGGCGGCAGGGGCCGTTTCGCGCCCGTCGTAAGCCGACAGTTCACGCGTCCGGCCGTCCCAGTGCAACAGGAAACCGCCGCCGCCGATGCCGGACGACTGCGGCTCGACCAGATTCAGTACCAGTTGCGCGGCAATGGCCGCATCGACGGCGCTGCCGCCCTGGCGCAGGATGTCGCGCGCCGCGGCCGTGCCGTCGGCATGTGCCGTCGCCGCCAAGTAGCGCTTGCCGCTGACGGACGCCTGCGGCGCAAAGCCGGTCGCCGCCTCAGGCTGCGCCGGTGCCTGGGCGAACGCCCACAGCGGCACACAAAGCAACAGGGCAAGAAATCGGCTCATGAAAAGCAACGGGCCGCCCACAGGCGGCCCGTCAGACTAGCTCAACGCGTCAGATCACGCCACCAGCGGCAGGATCAGCAGAGCGACGATGTTGATGATCTTGATCAGCGGGTTCACCGCCGGGCCGGCCGTATCCTTGTGCGGGTCGCCCACGGTGCCGCCGGTGACCGCCGCCTTGTGGGCTTCGGAACCCTTGCCGCCGTAGTGGCCGTCTTCGATGTACTTCTTGGCGTTGTCCCAGCAGCCGCCGCCGGTCGTCATCGAGATGGCGACGAAGATGCCGGTAACGATGGTGCCCATCAGCACGCCGCCCAGCGCGCGCACGCCGGCGCCCGGACCCATCAGCATGTTCATGCCGAAGGCCGTGACGACCGGAACCAGCACGGGCAGCAGCGACGGGATCATCATTTCCTTGATCGCCGCCTTGGTCAGCATGTCGACGCAGGTGCCGTATTCCGGCTTGGCCGTGCCTTCCATGATGCCCTTGATTTCCTTGAACTGGCGACGCACTTCGATGACGACGGCACCGGCCGAACGACCGACCGCTTCCATCGCCATGGCGCCGAAGAGGTAGGG
>JACRPB010000036.1:1974-12623 GCA_016214175.1 Rhodocyclales bacterium | reverse complement strand
TCGCCCGGGCGCCGCCGGCGTCCGGACGGAAAGCATGGAGCCGCATCAGCGTCATGGTGAAGCCGGCATATTCGTCCGGCGCCAGGTCGAGGTCGTCGCGGCCGTGGATGGCGATCTGGTAGCACAGTTGCAGAAACTCGGGATCGAAGGCCGTCGCGTAAGGGGCGAGCCGGGCGCGCTCGGCGTCGTCGGCCATGGCCTGCGGCGCGAACTGCGCGAGGGCGATGCGATGGAACAGCGTCGCCAGTTCCTGCAGGGCCGAATCGAAGCTGAGGCTGCGTTCGTCCATCGATGCCGCCACCGCCACCATGGCCTGGATGTCGCCGCACTGAAGACCGTCGAGCAGCGCATAGAGATAGTCGTCGCCGACCGTGCCAAGCATGTCGCGCACGCCGGCTTCCTCGATCCTGCCGGCGCCGTGAGCGATGGCCTGATCGAGCAGCGAGAGGCCGTCGCGCATGCTGCCGGCGGCGGCCTTGGCGATGTGGCGCAGCGCTGCCGGCTCGAAGGCCACGCCTTCCTGGCCGAGCACGTTGGCCAAGTGATCGACGATGTGGCCCGGCGGCATCTGCTTGAGGTTGAACTGCAGGCAGCGGCTGAGCACCGTCACCGGTATCTTCTGCGGGTCGGTGGTGGCGAGGATGAACTTGACGTGCTCGGGCGGCTCCTCCAGCGTCTTCAGCATGGCGTTGAAGGCGTGGCCGGAGAGCTGGTGCACTTCGTCGATGACATAGACCTTGAAGCGGCCGCGCGTCGGCGCGTAGGTCGCCTTTTCCAGCAGCCCGGTCATGTCCTCGACGCCGCGGTTGGAGGCGGCGTCGAGCTCGATGTAATCGACGAAGCGCCCGCCGTCGATCTCGGTGCAGGAGGAACAGACGCCGCAAGGCGTCGACGTGATGCCGGCCTCGCAGTTCAACGCCTTGGCCATGATGCGGGCGATGGTCGTCTTGCCGACGCCGCGCGTGCCGGTAAACAGATAGGCGTGGTGCAGGCGCTGCTGATCGAGCGCGTGGGTCAGGGCCTTGACCACGTGCTCCTGCCCGACCAGGGTGGCGAAGGATTTTGGGCGCCACTTGCGCGCGAGGACTTGAGAGCTCATGGGCCGATTCTACCAAACGTAAAAAGGGCGCCCCGACTATCGCCGGGACGCCCTGGCCGAACGGTCCGACTAGGTCCTACCCGCGTGCGCCGGGCTTGTCCTGCGCACCGGGCGGGCCGCGCCGCCCGGGTCCCATGCGGCCGGCAGACGCCGCCTGCTTGTCGGCAATCGCTTTCTGTTCGGGCGTCAGCGCATCGTACAACTTGCCGAAGGCAGCGTTGACGGCTTCCAGCGATCCCGTGCGCGCCTTCATCGCATCGACCATCACCGCCATGTGTTCCGGCGCCGTCTTGGCTTCGACCGCCTTGTCGCGAGTCGCTTTCGGGCCCTGCCCGGCCGCGGCTTTCGCCTTCTCGGCAAACGCCTGCCACAGCGGTTCCTGCTCGGCCGTCAGCTTGAGCTGCGCCTTCGTCCGTACCAGGTGCTGCTCGACGCGCGCCGTGTGGTCGCCCTGCGATCGCATGCCGTCGCGCATCATGCCGGGGCCCATATGATCGCAGCCGGTCTCGGGCGCGGCATAGGCCGAGATGCCGAACGCGATGCCCGTCGTCGCCAGAAAGCCGGCGACCAGTTTGGTGTTGAGTTTCATGAAGTTCTCCCATGTGTTGCAAACTTTGGAGTCTGCATTGGACGCCGCAAACGTAATGCGGGTGTGTCCGCCAAGCGGGCGTTTGTAACGCATTGTTGCGAGGGAGATGAGGCGGAGGTGGCGAGCCTTACCCCCGGCACTTGCGGTAGGTAGCTGTGGCTGCTTCCTTCCGGACCTGACCAGGTTCACCACCCCGCAATGCGGGGAGGCCCGCCGCGGCGAATGTTAACACGGATCAGCCGCCGCCCCGCTGGAAATGCAGGCTGAAGCGGCGCATGAAGGCATCGATTTCGGCTTCGCGCCAGCCGGCGAAGCCGATATCGACCTGCAAGCGCGCCAGCGCAATCTTTCCGAAAGCGATTTCCGGCAAGACCGTCAAGCGGATCTGCCAGCCCGAACGCCCGCTCACAACATCGTCTCCCACGCTGAAGTCCTCGCCGCCGACCGCCGCCGGCAACAGGCGCAGGAATTCGTCGCGGGTGGCGCTCGTCACGAAGCTGAGCGGGAACCTCATCCGCCTGCGATCGGCGGCCAGATCGCCAGGGTTTCGCCGGCGCGCAGCGCACGGCCGCGACGCTCTTCGCGCGGCACGAAAACGCCGTCGATGAGGACCAGATGGCACATCTTCACCGGCAGATGGTAGCGCGCGATCAAGTCGTCCACGGTCGTCCCCTCCGCGACGTCGAGTGCCACGGCACTGGTCTTGCGTGCGGCGTCGGGCAGGTAGTCGGAAAGCGTCGCGTAGAGCTTGAACGTAATCTTCATGCCAAGCGGTCGGCGCTGGCCAGGTAGGCCGGCATGAACTGCGCGGGATCGGCGAGCAGGCGATCGCGCCAGGCGCCGAGTTCGATGCGTCCCTGGATCAGGCCGCGCAGTGCACCGACGTGCTCGGTAATGCCGACCGTGGTGGCACCGACCAAGCGCTCGCCGCCGAACTGGAGCGACAAGTAGCGATGCCGCGGCGCGTCGACGAGTTCCACGCTCTCGCCGCCCGGCTCGCCCTGCCATTGGCCGAAGGAGCAGGAGACGAGGCCGAGCGTGTCGAGCACGTTGATGGCGAGGCTGCCGGCGAATTGCGTGTCGCCGCCGGCCATGTTGATGGCGGCGATGCGCGCCTGCTCCACGGCGTTGGGCTGGATGGCGTTGATCTGGTACTTGCCGTACAGGCGGTCGCGCGACTCGGCGACGTCGCCGGCGGCATAGATGCCGGGAACGTTGGTGCGCATGCGTGCGTCGACGACGATGCCGGTCGCGATGGCGACGCCGCTGCCGTCGAGGAAGTCGATGCCCGGCTTGACGCCGACCACGCTCAGATACACGTCGGCGGGCAGCGTTTCGCCCGTGGTCAGCGTCACCTTGAGAGCGCCGCCGTCGCGCTCGATCCGCGCCGCCTGGGTCTTGCCGAGGATGCGCACGCCGCGGCTTTCGCACCAGCGCGCGATCATGTCGCCGGCCTTGGGCGGCATCATGCGCGACACCATGCGGCCGCTGCGCACCAGGATGGTCAATTGCGCGCCGCGCGAGACCAGGCCCTGGACGATGATGCAGCCGACGAAGCCGGCGCCCATCTGCACGATGCGCGTCCCCGGCCGCACCTGCGCCATGATCGCCCGCGCGTCGGCGAGCGTCCAGCAGGTATGGACGCCGGGCAGGTCGATGCCCTCGATCGCTTCGCGGCTCGGCACCGAACCGGTGGCGATCAGCAGCCTGTCGTAAGGCAGCGCGCGGCCGTCGGCGAGCCGCACCGCGCCAGCCGCGCTATCCACCGCCGCGGCACGCGCCTTCTCGACATCGAGGCGCAGCTTGCGGTAGTGCTCGGGATCGCGGCGCAGGCGCGTGCCGTCCTCGCCGATCTTGTTCGACAGCAGATAGGGAATCGCCATGCGCGCGTAAGGCACCTCGCCTTCGCCGTCGAGCACGGTGATGCTCGCCGCAGCGTCCAGTTTGCGCAGCGTTTCCGCCGCCGTGATGCCGGCCGCGCCGGCGCCGATGATGACGTGTCTCATACGCCCTCCCTACCGCTCTAGAATACCGAACCCATGCCCCCTGCGCCGACGGCCCTCAGGCCGCCTTGTGCATCTGTCCAATATACGCCGCCATGAACTGGGTCGGGTCTTGCAGCAGCTTATCTTTCCACGCGCCCAGGCGCACGCGGCCCTGCACCAGGCCGCGCAGTGCGCCGACGTTGTCCGTCCAGCCGATGCTGGTGGCCCCGATCAGCACGTCGTCCTTGAACTGCAAGGACAGGTAACGGAAGCGTTCCTCGTCCGCCAGTTCGACGCCCTGCCCGCCATCGACGCCCCACCACTGGCCGAAGGAAGTCGAGATCATGCCCAGCGTGTCGAGCACGTTGATCGCCAGCGCGCCCTGGAAACGCGCCTCGCCGCCGGCCATGTTGATCGCGGCGACGCGCGCCTGGTCGGCCGCATTCGGCTGGATGGCGTTGAGTTCGCGTTCGCCGGTGTGGAAACCCGAGGCTTCGGTGACGTCGCCGGCCGCATAGACGTTGCGCACGCCGGTCTGCATGCGCTCGTCGACGTGGATGCCGTGGCCGACCGCAATGCCGCTGCCGGCGAGAAAGGCGACGTTCGGCCGCACGCCGGCGGCGCAGATGACGACGTCGGCCTCGATGCTGGCGCCGTCGGAAAGCGTCGCCGTCAGCACTTCGCCCTGGATGCCGATCTGGGTCACGGTGGCATTCACATGCACCTTGACGCCCTTCTTTTCCACCCAGCGCCGGATCATGGTGCCGGCCTTCGGCGTCATCATGCGCGGCACCATGCGGTCGCCGGCCTCGACCACCGTCAGCTTGACGCCGCGCGCGCAAAGCGCCTCCATGATGATGCAGCCGATGAAGCCGGCGCCGATTTGCAGCACGCGGCTGCCGGCCGCCGTGCGCGCGGCGATGGCGCGCGCATCGGCCAGCGTCCAGCAGGTATGCACGCCGGGCAGGTCGATGCCCGGCAGCGGCGGGCGCACCGGATAGCAGCCGCTGGCGACCAGCAGGCGGTCGTAGCCGAGTTCGCTGTCGTCGGCGAAGACCACCGTCTGGCTCTCGGGCTCGATGCGCACGACGCGGCCCTGGCGCAGGTGGATGCCGTGCTTCTCGTAGTGGTCGCCGGCCTTGCGCAAATGCGTGCCCTGGTCCGGGATGCTGCCGTTGAGGAAATAGGGAATCGCCATGCGCGAATACGGCGCCTCGGCCTCCTCGCCGATGAGCGTGACGTCGGCCTGGGGATCGTGGCGGCGCAAGGCCTCCGCGGCAACGACGCCCGCGGGTCCGTTGCCGATGATGACGTGTTTCATGCTGGACTCCTCAATAAAAAACGCCAAGGCAACCGCTGGTCACCTTGGCGTATTCGACTGCCCGAATCAGAGCCCCAGACGTGCCAGGGTTTCCTTCTCCGGCGTGCCGCCCTGATCCCAGCCGCGCACCTGATAGTACTCGGGCAACATCTTGTCGATGCCGCTGACCATGCCCTTGGCCGGACCGGTCTTGGCCGGTTCGGTCTTCAGCCTTGCCGGCAGGTCGTCGTCCTTGGCCGTGAAACCCGCCGCATTGTTGAACTGGCGCTCCATGTTCCAGATGCGCTCGCCCACCTCGGCCAGGCGCTCGGGCGTCCAGCCGCCTTCGCAGGCGGCGTCGAGTTGCGGCGCGAGGTCGGCCAGCGACCAGGCGAAAGTGGTGAAGATGCAGGTGCCCGAGGAATCGAAAGCCGCCGTCGCATCCTGGAAAGCCTTCACCAGCGCCGGCTTGCCCTCGGTCGCGTGCGGATCGGTCTTGACCGGGATGCCGAGCACTTCCGAGGCCACGGTGTAGGAACGCAGGTGGCAGGCGCCGCGATTCGAGGTCGCATAGGTCAGGCCCATGCCCTGGATGCCGCGCGGATCGTAGGCCGGGAATTCCTGCTTCTTGACCGTCATCGACAGTTCCGGATGGCCGTACTTCGCCGTCAGGCGCGCCGAACCGAGCCCGAGTTCCTTGCCGAAGCCGCGTCCTTCCGCCGTCATGCGCGTCATCTCGATCACCGCCTGGGCCGAGCCGAAGGGCGCCTCGATGCCGATCTGCTCCTTCGTCAGCACGCCCATCGTGTAGAGCTCCATCGCCGCCCCCATGGTGGCGCCGAAAGTGATCGGATCCATGCCGTCTTCGTTGCACATCATGTTGGCGACCGTCAGCTCATCGAGGTCGTCCACGCCGTTGGCCGCGCCCAGCGACCAGGCGTTCTCGTATTCGAGGCCGCCGGTAGCGCCCCAGTACTTCGGATTGTTTTTCACGCTCCAGTGGTTCTGGTCCACTTGCGAAATGCGCCCGCAGGCGATGGTGCAGCCGAAGCAGGCGGCGTTCGTCACCAGGTTGGCCTTGCCGTCCGACAGGCGCTTCTCGTGCATCGCTTCGCCGGAGATCTTGCGCGCGCCCTCGAACTGCACGTCCTGGGCGTTGCGCGTCGGCAGGGCGCCGATTTCGTTGATGACGTTCATCAGCACCTGGGTGCCGAACTTCGGCAAGCCCTGGCCGGTGACGGCATTGTCGGCGAGCACCTTCTTCGCCGCATTGGTCGCCGCCATGAAAGCCTTGAAGTCGCGGATGCCGGAGACGCCGACGGTGCCGCGCACGGCCACCGCCTTGAGGTTCTTCGCGCCCATCACGGTACCGACGCCGGAACGGCCGGCGGCGCGATGCAGGTCATTCACGATACAGGCGAACAGCACGCCGTTCTCGCCGGCACGGGTCCTGGATCCACAGATAGACGGGCTTCTCCGACTTGCCCTCGAAAATCACCATGTCCCAGCCGGCCATCTTGAGTTCGGCGCCGAAATGGCCGCCGGAATTCGAGCAGGCGATGGCGCCGGTGAGCGGCCCCTTGGTGATCACCGAATAGCGGCCGCCGGTCGCGGCCGCAGTGCCGGTGAGCGGCCCCGTCGCCATGATCATCTTGTTGTCCGGCGACAGCGGGTCGACCAGGGGATCGATTTCGGAGACCAGGTACTTCGTCGCCAGGCCGCGCTGGCCCAGGTACTGCTGCGCCCACTCCATGTTGAGGGGTTCGACTTTGATGGTGCCTTGCGTCAGATCGACGCGGAGAATCTTGCGTGTCCATGCCATGATCGTTTCCTCCTTCAGGCGCCGGCGCGCGTTTGTGTATCGGTCTTGCCGGCCCATTGCCGCATCTTGTCGAGCCCGGTCCAATCGGCATCGACGTAGGTGATGGCGCCGGTCGGGCAGGCGCTGGCGCAAGCCGGATCGCCGCCGCAGAGGTCGCATTTCTGCACCTTGCCGGTGTCATGGACGTAGTTGATGGTGCCGAAGGGGCAGGCGATGGTGCACACCTTGCAACCGACGCAAGTGGCTTCGAGCACGATCTTGGCGCCGGTGGCGGCGTCGATCCTGATCGCCTCGACCGGGCAGGCGTTCATGCACCAGGCTTCGGCGCACTGGGTGCAGGTGTAAGGAACTTTGCGACCGGCGGCCTCGAAGTTGAAGACCTTGATGCGCGATTTCGCCGGATTGAAGAGGCCGTAATTCTCATAGGAACAGGCCATCTCGCACTGCATACAACCCGTGCATTTGCCCGGATCGATGTTGAGGGACTTCTGCATGACTACCTCCTTCGGTTATGGGCTAGCGTGCGGCAAAACTACCTGGGCCAAATTCTAGGCCGCAAATTTCCACAAGGAAAAAATATTCGCTGCTGCACCGCAATAGACCTTAACCATGACGCAAGAATTCGACGACCACGGCCACCTGCGCCGCGTCGAGGAACATCGGCGCATGCCCAACGCCGGGCATTTCCGCCAGCCTGGCGCGCGGCCCGCGCTCCGCCATCGCCTGATGGGTCGCGGGCGTCAGCAGGTCGGACAAGGCGCCGCGGATCGCCAGCGTCGGACAGCGGATCGCATCGTAGAGCGGCGACAATTCGATGTGCTTGCCCGCGTCGGCGGACACGTCGTTGGCGAAGGGCAAGGCAATGCCGGGGTCGTAGCGGAACTCGATCTTGCCGTCAGCGGCAGTGGTCACCACATGTTCGGTCAACTGGCGCCATTGGGCGTCGCTCAGATCCCCGAACGGCGCCGAGACGAAGCGGACGAAGGCGACCGCCTGCTCGAAGCCGTCGAAGCGCGGCGCATTGCCGACGTACTGGCCGATGCGCACCACCGATGCCGCCGTGATCACCGGCCCGACGTCGTTCAGCGCCAGGCGCCGGATCGGCGAACGCTCCTGCGCCGCCAGGGCCATGCCGATCAGGCCGCCCATCGACGTGCCCAGCCAATCGACGCTTTCGGCATCGACGCGCGCCAGCAGCGTCGTCATGTCCGCCGCGTACTGCGGCAGGCCGTAGAGCATCTTGTCCTTGAGCCAGTCGCTGCGTCCGCGCCCGACGACGTCGGGACAGACGACGCGATATTCTCCGCACAGCGCCTGCGCCAGGAAATCGAAGTCGCGGCCGCAACGCGTCAGGCCATGCGCGCAAACCAGCACGCGCGGGTTGCGCGGATCGCCCCATTCGACGTAAGCCATGTCGTGAAAGCCGGCGGGGCTCAGGCACTGCACGCGGCGTTGGCGCATTTCGGTCATGACCAGCTCCTTCGATATCCGCCGACCCAGGCACGGAGCGGCGACGGCGCTATGATATTCTGCATTGAGCCGTTCCCTGACAGCGAATGGCGCCGCCCTCGCCCCGGAGGCATCGATGCCGACCAGCCCAGACAAGCGCTACGAAAGCCTGGCCCAGCAAGCTCTGGAAGAGGGAACGCATTACCTGAACTCCATCGCCGCCATGACCGACCGCGGCGAGGTGACCGCCGGCGACGACATCTACGCCAGCAACGGCATGAAACTGGCGGCCAAAGGCGCGCTCGTCGACGAGCAGACGCGGCAAAAGCTGTTGCAGCACAAGCTGCTCCAGCCCGCCGGACTGGATCTCAGAACCACGCTCGGCCTTACCGCAGCAAGCCTGGCCCAGCACATGGCACAGTTGATCGACGGCGATGCCAGCCTGCGGCAGCTTGCCGAACGCTCGGGCGACCCCCTCGCGCTGCGCCACGGACTGGCCCGCCTGCCCTTGCCGCCGCAACTGGCCTTCATGCTGACGGTGGCGCAAGAGCAACGCCCCGAACTGTTCCGGCATCTGCTGACCGTCACCCTGATCGCCCATTACCTTGCCCTCGGCAAACGCCTGCCCGAGCGGGAAACCGTGCGGCTGCTGCTGGCCGCGCTGTGCCACGACATCGGCGAACTGCACACCGATCCCGCGCTGCTGAACCCGCAACACCGCATCGGCGACGAGGAACGGCGTTACATCTACGTGCACCCGATCACCGGCTACCTGATCGTGCGCGCGATCATGGGCGACGACGCAGTCGCCGCCGCGGTGCTACAGCACCAGGAACGGCTGGATGGCAGCGGCTACCCCTACGGCCTGCGCGCCGACGCCGTCGGCATGGCGGCGCGCATCGTCGGCGTCGCCGACGTCTGCGCCTCCATTCTGGCGCGCTTCGGCAGCAACGAGCGCCTGAGCGCCTTGATGCGTCTGAATCGCCAGAAGTTCGACACCAGCCTGCTCGCCTTGCTGCAAGAGGGCTTTCGCCACCCGGCCGACGCGCCCGACGGCTCGGCGGCGTCCCCGGTCAGACGCCTGCTGGCCGCCGCACGCGTGCTGGAACGCTGGGGCACCCTGCGCAGCGGACTCGCCGCCGCCACCGACGGCAGTGCCCCGCCGGAACTGGACTTCCTGTTCGAACGCATGGCCAACCTGCGCTACATGCTGGTGCAGTTCGGCTTCGATCCCGACAGCCAGCAGTATCTGATCGCCCTCGTCGCCGAAGATCCGCAGGTCGCCGCCGAACTCGGCGCGGCGCTCGACGAAGTCCATTGGCACTTCAGCGATCTGGAGCGGGAAATCGCGCGCAACGGCGAGACCATCGCCGCCGCGCTGGACCCGGCCGCGAGCGAGTCGATGCATGCCTGGATCGCCGACTTGCGCGACTACATCGCCGCAGGCTAGCGACCGTGCCAGTAGCGCCGCCGCTCCGCACGCGCCGCGGAAATCGCGGCTGCCGGCGGCCGCAGATCCACGCGCAGCGCGCCCTCCGCATCGGTGCGGTGGATGGCGACGCCTTGCGCGCCATAGCGCGCGACGATTTCCGCCTTCGGATGGCCGAAGCGGTTGCGGTAGCCGACGGCGACGATGGCGTCGTGCGGCGCCACTGCCGCGATGAACGCCGGCGTCGACGACGTGCGGCTGCCCTGGTGCGGTACCGTCAACACGTCGGCGCCGAGTTCGCCGCGATGGCGTAGCAGCAGCGCCTGTTCCTCGGCCGCCTCGATGTCGCCGGTCAGCAGCATGCTGCGCGCGCCCGCCGTCACCTTCAGCACGCAGCTCAGGCTGTTGCTGCTCGCGGCCGGAGCCAGGTATTGCGCCGGCGCCGGATGCAAAAAAGCGAAACGCACGCCGTCCCATTCCCAGGCATCGCCGTCGCGGCAGGCGCGCTGCGCCACCGGCAGCGCCGACAGTGGGTGCTCGAAAGGCAGCGAACTGACGACTTCGGCCACCGGCAGCGCCTCCAGCACCGACTCGACGCCGCCGGCGTGGTCCGTGTCCTCGTGGCTGACGACGAGCATGTCGACGCGCCCCACGCCCTGCCCGCGCAGATAGGGCACGATGATGCGATTGCCGCTGTTGGCATCTGCGGAGAACGTCGGCCCCGTGTCGTAGAGCAGATCGTGGGCGGCGGTCTGCACATGCACGGCGAGGCCCTGGCCGACGTCGAGCACGGTGACCGCGGCCGCCCCCGCCGCCGGCCGCGCGGGCGGCACCAGCAGCAGCGGCAGCCAGACCACCAGACCGAGCCAGCGGGCGGGGAAGCCGCGCGCCAGCCGTAGCCAGGCCACGCCCGCCGCCGCCAGCGGCAGGCCCCACCATGGCGGCGCATGCCGCTGCCACACCGCCCACGGCGAGG
>JACRPB010000036.1:0-1953 GCA_016214175.1 Rhodocyclales bacterium | reverse complement strand
CGCGCGGGCGGCACCAGCAGCAGCGGCAGCCAGACCACCAGACCGAGCCAGCGGGCGGGGAAGCCGCGCGGCAGCAGTAGCCAGGCCACGCCCGCCGTCGCCAGCGGCAGGCTCCACCATGGCGGCGCATGCTGCTGCCACACCGCCCACGGCGAGGCCACCAGCCATTCCAGCAGCGCCATCAGCCCGCTCGTCAGCCCGTGCGCGAGCCACAGCAGGGGGTCGCCCAGCGGCAGCGTTCCGGCCAGCGCCAGCGGCGTGACGGCGAGGCTCACCAGCGGAATCGCCACCGCATTGGCCAGCGGCGACACCAGCGAGAACTGCTGAAACAAGGCCAGCAGCGCCGGCACCATGCCGATGGTCACCGCCCATTGCGCGCGCCCCCAGGCGGCGAGCCAGTGGCCGGGACCGACGCGGCCGGCGCCGATGTAGAACAGCAGCGCTACGGCGCCGAAGGACAGCCAGAAGCCGGCGGCGAGCACCGCCCACGGGTCGAGCAGCAGCACTACCAGCAGCGCCAGGGCCAAAATCCGGCTCGATGCCAGCGTGCGTCCCGACCACAGCGCGAGAGCGACCACGCCCAGCATGTACAGCGTGCGCTGCGCCGGCACCTCGAAGCCGGCCAGCAGGCTATAGGCCAGCGCGCCGAGAAAGCCGGCCAGGGCGGCGGCCTTCTGCGCCGGCAGCCGCAAGGGCAGGCGCGGCGAGCGCCGCCAGAGCGCGGAGACCAGGAGCAGCGCGAGGCCGGCGAACATCGTCACATGCAGCCCGGAAATGCTCATCAGATGGGTGGTGCCGGTGCGCGCGAACACCTGCCAGAGGCCGGGATCGATGGCGCGCTGGTCGCCCACCGCCAGCGCGACCAGGATGCCGGCATGGCGCGATGCGCCCAACACGCGCTCGTAGCGGTCCCGGATGCGCTCGCGCAAGCGTTCGACGGCATAGGCGGGACGCCACACAAAGGCGTCCACGCGGCCGTTGCCGGCGCCGGGCCGCACGTAGCCGGTGGCGCGCACGCCGCGTTCGAGCAGCGCCGCCTCGTAATCGTAGCCATGGGGATTGAGGTTGCCGTGGGGCCGCTTCAGGCGCACCGTGAGCCGCCAGCGCTCGCCGGCGCGCACGGCCTGCCACGGCGACGTCTCCTCGTCGCCGTCGCGCCAGGCGCGGTACCAGGCCAGCGACACGCGCCGCGGCACCGTCGCCGCCGCGCTTTCGACGTCGAACTCGAAGCGCAGGCCGTTCTCGAACTTCTGCGGCAGGCCGGCGACGACGCCGACGACCGCGACGTCGCGCCCCTCGCCGGCGGCGGGCAGCGCGTCGGCCAGACGCTGCTGGGCGAGGCCGCCGGCCCAGGCGATACCGACCAGGAAGGCCCCGACCGGCGCCGCCGCGCGCAGCGGCGGCCACCGCCAGGGCAGCGCCAGCAGCGCAGCGCCGGCCGCGCCCAACGCCGCCAGCACCATCCACGTCGGCAGTTGCGGCTGCCATTGCAGCCAGGCGACTCCGGCGGCAAAGGCCAGAATTGCAATTCGCATAAGGCGAGATTAGACCAGATCGCGGATAAAATGCCGGCATGAAATACGACGAAAACACCAGCGAGGTCTTCCGCCGCGCGCGCCTGTCCATCGTGGTGTCCCTCGTCACGTTCGGCGCCGTCATGGCTGCGGGTACGGTCGGCTACAAGCTGATGGGCGGACCGGACAACAGTTGGCTGGATTCGCTTTACATGACGTTCCTGATGGTCGCCACCATCGGCTATGGCGGCGGCGTCGACGTCTGGCGCAAGCCGGAACTGGAAATTTTCACGATCGCGATCTCGTTTTCCGGCATCGCGATCATGACCTACTTCTTTTCGAGCGTCACGGCCATCGTTCTGGCCAGCGACTTCGATAAATCGATGCGGAGACGGCGCATGGAAAAAACCATGAAAAAAATCCACGGGCACTACATCAT
>JACRPB010000035.1:10995-16733 GCA_016214175.1 Rhodocyclales bacterium | reverse complement strand
GCGATGTTGGTGCTGTCTTCCAGGAACCAGCAGTCTTTCCGTGCCTTGCAGACGCAGACGAACTGCTTGGTACGGAAGTTCTCCTTCACCACCGAGAACGAATAGGGGCCGGAAGATCGCCCCACGATCAGGTCGCAGCGGGTGGAGATGTAGGAGATTTCGTTGAGATCGCAAGTCGTCGCCGGGTTGGCGATGACGTCGCGGCAATAGACGACATTGCGTAGCGCCAGTCGCGGGCCGTCGTCGTTGCTGATCAGGAAGTCGACGTCCGCATGGCGCGCCGCCAGGGCGGCGACGACGGCGTTGAAATCGACCGGCGGCGCCTGCCCGGACAGGGTGGCGTTGTTGCAGACGAGGACGTGCAGCTTCGCCTTGGCCGCCGCGAAGTGGCGGTCGATGTTGCCGATGTCGAAGCGCTGGTAGTCGATCGCCGGCAGGTAATGCCCGATCGGCTTGAGCGACGCCGCCAGGCCCAGCCCGGCATACACCTGCGCCATGACTTCGTAATAGCTCGGGAAGTTGCAGCCCTTGAAGGCGGCCTCGTGTTTTCCCATGTCGGCCGGTTGCAGACCGCGGTAATGGATTTGGCCGAGCCAGGTGTCGATGACGACGTCGGCGTCGATGCGGACCGCGGTATGGGTCAGGCCGGGAATGTCGGCGAGCAGTTTCGGGTTGTTGCGATGGTAGTAGTAGTAGTCGCAGTCGCCGAGCAATCGCATGAGGTCGACGACGTAGGGGCGCGACATGTGCACGTCGCCGTTATGCCAGTTGTTGAAGAACAGCACCTTCTTGCGCGTGCCGGCGCGCGGGGCGACGGCTGCGGCCGTCGGGGCCTGCGGCACGGGCGGCGGGCGCTTGTGCAGGAACAGGTTGTCGCTGCGCACGCTCTTTTCGCCGAGCAGGAACATGAAGCCCGGCGGCCATTGGCGCATGCTGGCGATGGCGAGCGAGACGTTCGATTCCTTGTTGCCGACGAAGTAGTCGCACTTGAGCGCCAGCAGGGTGTCGACCAGTACCTCTTCGCCGATGGCGACGCCGTCGTGGCCGCTGAGGTGTACGCCGACGCTGGAGGTGGTGCGTACGGCCCCGGTGCATAGCAGGCGCGGTCCGTAGCGGCGCGCGAACTCGGCCGTCGCCGGTGCCGAATCGGTAAGCAAAAAGATGCCGATGGCGGGATTCAGTTCGACGATGCGGTCGATGAAGGCGAAGTAGTTGGCATTGGTGCGCGCCAGATGCGGCGCTTCGTGGATCTTGTCCGAGCCGCGGATATGGACGCCTACCCAGGGACGCCCGCGCATGTGGCGGGCGACGAAGTCCTCGACCTTGGCGGCGATGCCGGGTACCGGCTTCAGGTGGTTCTGGAACAGTTCGGCGTAGAGCGCGTCCTCGCTGCGGCCGTAATGGCGCGAGCTGGGGCCGATCCAGGGAATGATGGAACTCAAGGTCGAGAAGAAGTCGCTGACGACGACCGTCTCGGTACGGGCGAACAGGTATTGCGCGGCCAGTCGCGAGCCGGCGCCTTCCCACTTGTTGACGTTTTCGTCGCGCAGGTTGCGCAGCGACCACTTGGCCGGATAGAAGCTCGCATCCGCCGGAATGTCCTCGATGCGCGCAGCGGAGACCGGCGCGAAGAAATGGCCGAAGGCGTCGTCGTCGGCTTCGTGCCGGAACAGGCAGTTGCGGCCCCACAGGACGATGGGCGTGCGCCCGGTCAGCTCGGCCAGGAGCAACTGGCTGGCCAGATGATGGCCTTCGCTCCAGAAGCCGTAGCCCCAGGCCTTGATGAGCAGGAAGCGCCGGCCGCTGCCGGACGCGGTGCGCTCCGACAGCGTGAATCCTTCCGGCAGGCCGTAGGCGCGGCCCAGGGCTTGCAGCAATTCGTGCGCCGCTGCCGGTGCGCCGGGGCGTGCCAGGCATTGCCGCAGATAGAGTTCGGCCTGCGGGTGATTGCCGGCGCGGAACAAGTCTTGGGCCATGGCGAGGTCGGCGTCGGGCGCGGCCGATGGGCCGGCGACCGCGGCCGCGGCGGGCAGCCGCGCCGGGGTCGGGGCCGGCGCCGCGACGGCGGCCGGGACGAGGCCGGTCAGCACTTTCTCCATGGCGCGCGTGAAGGATGCGCCGAGGAAGGGATGGCCGCGCAGCGCTTCCGGCGTCAGGCTCGCGCGCAGCGATTGCAGGCGTCCCGGGTCGTGGGCGAGGCCGTCGGCCAGCTCGAAGTATTCGTCGAGCGACTGCGTGACCAGTTGTTCGAAGCCGAGGGTTTCCAGCAGGCTGGCGGCCACGCGCGCCGGGAAGGCGCCGCCCTTGTAGGTGATCACCGGCAGGCCGCTGAGCAGGGCGTCGGCGGCGGTGGTGTGGGCGTTGTAGGGCCAGGTGTCGAGAAAGAGGTCGGCGACGCGGTAGCGCGCGAGATGATCCTCGATCCGCGGTACGCGCGTGGCAAACACCAGGCGTTCCGGCGCGATGCCGTGGTCCTGCGCCGCCTGCCGCAGATTCTTTTGCGAGACTTCGTTGCGCGACACCAGCCACAGCACGCTGCCGGGATTGGTTTCGAGCAGCCGCATCCAGACCGCGAACACGTCCGGATGGAGCTTGTAGTCGTGGCTGAAGGCGCAGAAGACGAAGCCCTGCTCGGGCAGCCCGTAGTCGCTGCGCGGCAGCGGGGCGGCGACCTCGATGCCGGAGGCGATCGGCAGGTAGCAGTGGTCGAGGTAGGCGACCTTCTCGCTGTAATAGGCGTGGTGCTCGGGCGGGATGACGGTGCGGTCGGCGAGGATGTAGTCGTAGCAGTCGAGCGCCATGGTGCCCGGATAGCCGAGGTAGTTCACCTGGATCGGCGCCGCGCGGTGGAGAAAAATGTCGGTGCGCGCGTCCGAGGTGTAGCCGGCGAGGTCGATCGCGATATCCACTTCCATCTGCCGCATGACCTCGGCGATCTGGCGCGCATGCATGTCCTTGGCGTCGATGAAGTGATCGAAGGCCGCGATCATGCGCGCACGGATGCGGCTGCCGTCGTCGATGCCCAGCGAAATGGCGATGGTCTCGAAGCGCGACTTGTCGTGGGCCTCGATGACGCCGGCCATCAGGTGGCCGACCGGATGCTCGCGCAAGTCCGGCGAGACGTAGGCGATGCGGATGCGCGCATGGCTGTAGCGCTCGCCCTGCCACAGCGGCGACGGCCGCTTCGGGTGCTGGCCGGCGGCGAAGATCTGCGCGCAGCGGTAATGGTCGGCGGCAGCATCGGCCAGCGCCATGTAGCCGAGGGTCTTGCAGACCTTGCGGCCGGCGCGGATGCCGTCGGTGATGCGCTGGGTCGACTCGGCGAGGCCGCTCCAGTCGCACAGGTGCATGCGCTCGAAGCAGAGCAGGCCGAGGCCGTAGGGATAGTCCGGGTTCTTTTTCAGCAGGCGCGCGAAAGTCTCCACCGCCTGGGGGCCCTGTTTGAACTCGGTGAGCAGAATGCCGTAGTTGCCGAGCGCCGTTTCGTAGTCGGGATCGATGTCGAGGACGCGGCGGAAGCGCTCCAGCGCCTCGTGGTGGCGATACATGTCGCGCAGCAGGGCGCCGCTGTTGACCAGCACCTCGACGTACTTCGGGTTTTCGACCAGGGCGCGGTCGTAGCTGGCGAGGGCTTCTTCGCGGCGATGCAGGGCTTGCAGCGCGGCGCCGTGCACGAACCACAGCGGCGCGAAGCTGGCATTGGCCGCGGTGCCGGCGGCCTCATGCTGCAGCGCCTCGGCCTGGCGGCTGGAATTGAGCAGGATCACGGCCAGCGAGTAGAGGGCCGCGGCGTTGGTCGGCGCGACCGCCAGGATCTGCCGGAACATTGCCTCGGCTTCGGCGAGCTTGCCCTGCTGCTGCAGGGCGATGGCCTGGACCAGCGGATTCTCCGGTGCAGCCGCGGCGGCCGGGTGTTTGGCTGATTTCTTGGGTTTCTTCGGGGCGGGTGGCATCTAACGCTCCTGGAGCGAAACGAACAGGCGTTTCGTAATCGGCCGCATGAGGTAGGCGAGGAAGCTGCGCTCGCCGGTCTTGATGACGGCATCGACCGCCATGCCCGGCCGCAGTTGGCGCCCGGCGAGATCCTGCAAGCCCTTGTCGGTGACTGCGACGCGCGCCAGGTAGTAGGGCGGCTGGCCGTTGCCGGGATCGTGACTGTCGGTGGACAGCGAGACCACCCGGCCTTCGATGGTCAGGTAAGGTTCGTCGGAAAAGGCGGAGACGCGGATGTCGGTCGCCAGCCCCGGCTGGACGCGCTCGATCAGGTGGGGCGGCACCTGGATGTCCAGCAGCAGGCGGTCGCCTTGCGGCACGATTTCGAGGATGTGGGCGCCGGGCGTGATGATGCCGCCGGGGGTGCCGACCTGGAGGGCCACCACCTGGCCGGAGACCGGCGCGACGATGGTGGTGTGGTCGAGCTCGTAGCGCGCGTCCTTGAGCTTCTCGCGCAAGTTGGCGGATTCGCGCTGGGCGTCGGAGACGAGGGCCTCGACTTCGCGCAGGAATTCCTGGCGCCGCTGCAATATGCGCAGGCGGATTTCGGCGCCGTTGCTGATTTCGCGGGCGATGCGCGAGCGCAGGTCGCTGGCGACGCTGGTCAGTTCCGCCTGTTGCCTTTGCTGTTCGAGCAAGCGGTTGCGCGCCGCGTAACCGGCGGCTACCAACGGCGTCAGTTCGCCGATCTCCTCGCCCAGCAAGGCGGCCTGGTGGATGCGCGCTTCGAGCTGCTGGCGCATGCCATCGACCTGACCCTGCGAGGCGGCGAGGTTCTCGTTGAGAATGGACAGCTCGCCGACGAAGGCCTGGCGCCGCACGCGGAACAACTGGTCCTGGCCTTTGATGAGATCCTGGCGCCCGGCCTCCTCCGCAAAGGCGAGCAATTCCTCGGGATAGCTGACGCGGTCGGCGAACGTCTGCTCGGCCGTCAGGCGCGCCAGCTTGGCGGCGGCGGCGACGTATTCGTTGAGCGTCGACATGTAGTTGGTTTGGGCGCGCGTGGCGTCGAGCGTCAGCAGCACGTCGCCTTCCTTGACGACCTGGTTCTCGCTGACGCGGATGTCGGCGATGGTGCCGCCGGTCAGGTGGGAGACGACTTTGCGGTGGGATTCGACGACGATGAAGCCGGTGCTCGGCACGCCCTCGTCGAGCGGCGCGAAAGCCGCCCAGATCAGGAAAGAGCCGATGCCGACGAAAATGATCTTGTTGCCGAAGGAAATGGCGCCGCGGGGATCGGCGAGCATGCCGGAGGCCATCTCCTGCGTCATCGGACGGGAGCGCATGAACCAGCCGAGCAGGGCCGATAGCAGGCTGGGGTGGGCCTTGTCAGTTCGCGGCATGGGCCGGTCCGGCAGCGGGATGTTTGGGCGGCGGCACGGCGCCGGCGGGGGGCGCGACCGACTTGGCCGCTTTCGCCAGCACGCCGAGCACCTGCTCGCGCGGGCCGTAGAGCGTCACTTGACCGCTTTGCATCATCAGCATCAGGTCGCAGTTGCGGATCGCGGTCGGGCGATGGCTGACGATCAGCACCGTCTGCCCCTTCTTGCGCGCATGCTGCAACGCGATGTCGAGGGCGATCTCGCCCGCTTCGTCGAGGTTGGCGTTCGGCTCGTCGAGGATCAGCAGCGGCGTGTTGCCGTAGAGGGCGCGCGCCAGCGCGACGCGTTGGCGCTGGCCGCCGGACAGATAGGCGCCGCCGACGCCGACCTGCATGCTGTAGCCCTCCGTCAGTTGGAGGAGCA
>JACRPB010000035.1:1139-10929 GCA_016214175.1 Rhodocyclales bacterium | reverse complement strand
GATGGTCTTGTCGCTGTCGAGCGCGCCGTGCCGGGCGATGTTCTCGGCGATGGTGCCTTCGATCAGCTCGACGTCCTGCGGCAGGTAGCCGATGAAGGGGCCGAGATCGTCGCGGCGCCACTGCTTGATGTCGGCGCCGTCGATGCGCACGATGCCGGCGCGCGGCGCCCAGACGCCGACGAGGATGCGCAGCAGGGTCGACTTGCCCGAGGCGCTGGGGCCGACGATGGCGACGCTGGCGCCGGCCGGTATGCGCAGATTGACGTTTTGGACGAAGGACGTTTGCAGATGGGGCGGGCCGCCGAAAATGCCTTCCAGCGCGATTTCGCCCTTGGGCGGCGGCAGCGTGACGGCCGAATAGGGGCGTTCCGGCATCGCCAGCGAGTCGTCGATGCGCTTCCAGGCATCGCGTGCGCTGCCCCATTGGCTCCAGGTGCTGATGAGCAATTCGATCGGTCCCAGCATGCGTCCGGCGAGCAGGGAGGCGGCCATCATGACGCCGGGAGTGACGTCGCCGAGCACCGCCAGAAAAGCGCCGAAGCCCATGGCGACGCACTGATTGGTGTTGCGGACGAACTTCGAGATGGCGGTGATGAGGCCGGCGCGGTCGCTGGCGAGCGCTTGCTGCGACAAGTGTTCGTCCTGGCGCTCCTGCCAGCGCGCCATCATGACCGGCAGCATGCCCATCGCCTCGATGACTTCGGTGGCGCGCATGTTGAGCGTCGCATAGCGCGACGCCTCGGCGGCGCGCTCGTTGGCGCGGGCGAGCGGTCCGCGCGTGGCGCGCTCGGTCAGGTAGGTGAGAATGACGAGGGCCATGCCGCCCACCAGCATGACGCCCGCCAGCGCCGGGTGCAGCATGAGGGCGACGATGAAGTAGATCGGCACCCAGGGCGCGTCGAGCGCGGCGACGACGCCGAAGCCGGTGACGAAAGTGCGCACCATGGTCAGATCCATCATCAGCCGCCGCCCCGCGCCGCCGTTCTTTTCGATGCTGAGGCGGTGCGAGAGCTCCAGCAGGCGCTGGCCCAGCAGGTGGTCGAGGTGGAAGCCGATGCGCACCAGGATGCGCGAGCGCGCCCACTCGAGGGCGCCCATGGCGGCGAACATCAGCAGCACCAGCAGGCTCAGCATGGCCAGCGTGGTCATGTTGCGACTCAACATGACGCGGTCGGAAATCTGCAACATGTAAATCGACGGCGCCAGCATCAGCAAGTTGATGATCAGGCTGAAAAAGACCACCGCCCCCCAGGCGGAAGGCATCGACAAGACAGCGCCAAGCAGGGGCGAGGTCGCAGACCAGCGCCCGCCTTGCCTGCTGGATGATGGGGACAGTGGCGGCATCTGGACATCGTAGACCAAGTGGCAAACCCTCTAGTTTCGATAATGGGGGAAGAACGTCCCCCTTTCCCGTGAATCACTTAGGGGGCTCGGCGCCCTACACTGCCACCCCATTGACCACCGGTACGGCTGTCTCCGGCACCGACGTGACGAAATGTCCTGCCAACCTGTAGCGCATGCAGAGCCCGTGCGGCCGGCTTTCCGCTGGAGCCGGCGGCATCGTTGCGTCCCGGCGGCCGCGCTCTTCCTCGCCGCACCGGCGCTGGCGTCGGCAAGCGGCGATTGCCCGGCGGACGCGCCCTGGTGCCTCGGGCCCGGCCTGGGGCTGACCTGGATTCCGCTGGCGGTCGTCTTTCAGCTTTTCTTTCTCTACGCGATCCAGGGCGGGCCTGCGGCCTTCCTCGGCCGCATCGCCGGTCTTCGCCTCGGGGACTGGATGTGGAATCGCCTGCAAATAGGCTTTCTGCTGGCGGTGGCGCTCTCGTTTCCGGCCTTGACCGTGCTGACGCTGATCCACAAGTGGATGCGTCCGGTCGGCCTGCTCGATCTCGCCATCGTACTCGGCATCTACTGGATCTGGCTGGAGCGGCGGCCGCCGACGCTCGATGCGGCAAACGACAGCCTGGTGCCGGAAGCCGACGCGGCGCCGCTCGTGCCGGCGCCGTCCGTCGTCGGCGCCGCGGACGCGGGCGGCGCGGCCGTGGCGACCATCGGGCTGCCGCTCGCCGGGCAGCCCGCCCGCGGCGGGCGGTCGTTCGGCGTCAGCCGCGGCCAGGAGATCGTGATCGCCCGCGCCGTGCCGACGCTGCCGCCGCAACTGCACCCCGGCGGCGTATACGCCTGGACGGCGCCGGCGGCGGCCGTGACGGAACGCGCACCGCTCGACACGCGCGCCTTGATCGATCGCCTGATGCGCCTCTACATGTGGGACGACATCGGCCTCAGCCGCGCCTTCGCCGCGGCGCAGCGCCAGCCGCCGGCGCACTTGGTCGGCGCGGCGGAGATCGAAGGCTACGGCGCCGCCCTCGTCGACGCCATGCGCGCCATCGCCCGCCACACCATTTCGCTCTACCGCTACGGCATCGACGGCGCCAGCCTGGCCGACATCCTTGCCGCGCACGCCGCGCCGGGTTTCGACGAGTACGCGGCCGACCTCATGCAGCGCCTGACTTATTCGGTGCTGGCCGAACGGCAGAAGCTGTTCATCGACCAAACCGACGTCGAGATTTTCGGCGATGACTGCGTCGCGTTCCTGATGCGTCTGGCGGTGTGCGAAGCCAGATCGGCCGTTCTCTACCAGCCGGCGACCGGCATCGCCTACGTGCCGGCGAGCGCGATCCTGCAATAAGAGCCTATTTCAGTAGGAATCATGCCCCGCATGATTCCTACTGAAATAGGCTCTAAGGCCGCTCAGCCGCGTTGGGCGTAGTTGCGCTCCAGCCACTGGCGATAGCTGCCGCTCTGGACGTTGGCGACCCATTCGGGATGGCCGAGATACCATTCGACGGTCTTGCGCAGGCCCGATTCGAAGCTCTCGCGCGGTTGCCAGTCCAGGTCCTTGCGCATGCGGCCGGCGTCGATCGCATAGCGCTTGTCGTGGCCCGGCCGGTCGGCGACGGAGATCTTCTGCGCGGCGCAGGGCTGGCCGTCGGCGCGTGGCTGCAAGCGGTCGAGCAGGGCGCAGAGCGTGTCGACCACTTCGAGATTGGTTTTTTCGTTGAGGCCGCCGATGCAGTAGGTGGCGCCGACGGCGCCGCGCTCGAAAACCAGGCGCAGGGCGCGCGCGTGATCGTCGACGTAGAGCCAGTCGCGGATGTTGTCGCCCTTGCCGTAGATCGGCAGCGGCTTGCCCTGGATCGCGTTCAGGATCATCAGGGGGATCAGCTTTTCGGGAAACTGGCAGGGGCCGTAGTTGTTGGAACAGTTGGTGACCAGGATCGGCAGGCCATAAGTATGGTGCCAGGCCCGCACCAAGTGGTCGGACGATGCCTTCGAGGCCGAGTAGGGCGAACGCGGATCGTAGGCCGTGGTTTCGGCGAACATCCCGGTCGGCCCCAGACTGCCGAACACCTCGTCGGTCGAGACGTGGTGGAAGCGGAACGCGCCGCGCGCAGCGTCCGGCAAGCTGCTCCAATAGGCGCGCGCGGCTTCCAGCAGGTTGAACGTGCCGACGATGTTGGTCTGGATGAAATCGCCGGCGGCGTGAATGGAGCGGTCGACATGCGACTCGGCGGCGAGGTGAATGATGCCCGCCGGCCGGTGCGCGGCGAACAAGGCGTCGATGGCTGCGCGATCGCAGATGTCGGTCTGGCTGAACACATGGCGCGGGTCGGCGAGGCCGGCGCCGAGCGATTCGAGGTTGCCGGCGTAAGTCAGCTTGTCGATGTTGACGATGCGATAGTCGCCCTCGGTTTCGTTCAGCTCGGCGACGCCGCAACTGAAGGTGATCAGCACCTTTTCGTTCTTGTGCAGGAAAAAGCGCTTGGTCAGTTCGCGCTGGACGCGGACCATGGCCGTGACGGCGTCGTCGATGGTCGTGTCGGGCAGGAGCACGACGAACTCCTCGCCGCCGTAGCGCGCCAGCGTGTCCTGCGGCCGGATGGTTTCGCGCGTGACGCGCGACAGGTGCACCAGGGCGTCGTCGCCGGCCTGGTGGCCGAGGGAGTCGTTGAGCTTCTTGAAGTTGTCGATGTCGAGCAGGGCGACGCAGAGCCTGGCGTTCTGGCGGCGTGCGCGCCCCACTTCGCGCTCCGCCGCCTCGTTCATGCCCTTGCGGTTCAAGGCCCCGGTCAGCGGGTCGAGACGCACCATTTCGCTGGCCTGCGACAACTCGTTTTGCAGGCGCGCGACCTCTTTTTCCGATTCGTCCACGCGCTGGCGCATTTCGATCAGTTCGTCGTGCGAGCGGCGGGCGTTCAACTGGATGACGCGGGTTTCGCGCATCACTTCGTCGATGACGCTCGACAGTTCGGCGATGTCGTTGGCCTTGCTCACCTTGTCGGCGCAACGCGCGATCTTGTCGTGGTACTCGCCGGTCGTCGCGGTGAAATCGCCGAGCCGGTCGACGAAGGTGGCCAGCATCTGCTTCAGCCGGTCCTTGGCGTCGTTGAGACTCTTCTTCAGATTGCCCTGTTTGAAGATCAAGTCCTTCATGCGGCGCTCGACGTCGTCGAGCCGGCGCAGATTGAGCGGCTGCGACACCAGGCTGGAGACCAGCGCCATCTGTCCGCTCACCCACTGGTCGTCAAGCACCAGCTCGTTGATGTTCTCGATGATGAGTTGCAGCAGATGCAGCAGGGCGGTGCGCAATTCGGCCTGGTCTTCGGCGACGAACTGCAAGCGGTAGGTGAACTTCTTCAGCCGCGCAGCGACGGCGCCGACCTGATCTTCACTGCGCGCGGCGCGCACGGCGGCGGCAAGTTCGCCGGCCTCTCGGGCGAGATCGGGGGTATCGACGAGCAGAACGCCGAGCGCGTTCTCGATCAGTTGCGCGACGAATTCGAGGATTTCCGCATTGGCGCCGGGCGCCGCCGACTTGTCCGCTGCAAGCGCATCGGCCGGTCCTGCCGGCGCCGTCTTGCCGTCCGCCGCCGATTCCGCCGCATCCTGGCCGCCGCTGGCGGCCGGCGCGTGCGCCCAGGTGCGCAGCAAGGACTGCATCCGGTTGTAGAGCACCTCCGGCGTGCCGGACGCCGCCAGGACGTGGTCGAGCGCCTCGCGCTTTTTCGCCGCGGTCAGGCGGGCGTGGCGCGCATCGAGCTGCATCAGCAGGTCGTGGATCAAGGTGGACCAGCTCGGCTGCTCGGCACCCATGCGCGCAAACACGTCGGTCAGGGCCGACTTCAGGCTGTCCCAGCTCTTGTCGCCGACGGCCGATTCCACTTGACGCGCGTAGCGGGACTGCTCGGCCGTTTCGCGCGGCAGCGCGGCGACGACGCCCTTCAGGGACTTTTCGGGAAAGATCTCCGCGGCGGCGGTGCCGGCAATTTCATGATAAAGGGCGCGATAGTTGTCGGGCGTCGGCGGCTTGCGATTCATCGCCAAGCGCCGCAGGGCTTCGCGCGCGATTTCCGAGGGCTGGGTGAAATCGGGCATGGTGAATTACTCGACGAGTCCTTGTTCGAGGCCGTAGCGGATGAGCTCGGCGGTGTTGCCGAGCCCCAGTTTTTCGAGCAGGCGAGCGCGATAGGTGCTGACGGTGGCGACCGAAATATTGAGCTCCTCGGCGACCTGGGTCAGCGTCCTGCCCGAGGAAATCAGGCGCAGCACCTCGTGCTCGCGGTCCGACAGCTTCTCCAGCGCCGGGCGATTGCCGCCGGCGATGACTTCGGCCAGCTTGGTGGCCAGCGTCTGGCTGATGTATTTCTCGCCGCGCGCGACCTTGCGTATCGCGGCGACGAGTTCGGCCGGCGCGCTTTGCTTGGTCAGGTAGCCGGCGGCGCCGGCCTGGATCGCCCGCACCGCGTACTGGTCCTCGGGATGCATCGACAGCATCAGCACCGGCAGGCGCGGGAATTCCTTCTTCAACTGCTTCAGCGTGTCGATGCCGTTGCGGTTGGGCATGGCGACGTCGAGCAGGACGACGTCCCATGGCTGGTTGCGGGCCAGGCGCAGGGCTTCGGCGCCGTCTTCGGCTTCGCCGGCGACGACGAGGTCTTCGGTCTCGGACAGGATCTGTCGCAGCCCCTGCCTGACTATGGCGTGGTCGTCGGCGATCAGGACGTGAATTTTGTCGTTCATGGTCGATGCATTTACGTTTCAGAGTGGGCTTGCCGCACAGCGGCGCCATGCCCGAACTAGAACAAATTCCGCTGCAAATCCTCTTCGGCGGCACTCGGGGTGACGGCTCGTTTTTCGGGAACCCGCAACTGGATGTAGGTACCGCCGTGTTCGACGGCGGCTATCTCGAATTCCCCGGCCAGGCTGTGCACGCGTTCGCGGATGCCGCGCAGGCCGAAGGATTTCGGCTTGTTCATGTCGGCTTCCGAAATGCCACGGCCATTGTCGCGGATTTCGAGCGCAATGCTACCCTGTTCCCGGCGCAATCGCACGACTGCCAGCGAAGCGTGCGCGTGTTTGGCGATATTGGTCAGGGCCTCCTGGGCGATACGGAACAGCGCGAGTGAGGTTTCCGGGTCGGGATCGATGTCGCCTTCGCAATGCACCGGGCAGGAGATGCCGGTGCTTTGGGCGAAGTCTTCGGACTGGCACTTGATCGCCTCGGCGAGTCCGAATTCCTTGAGGATGCCGGGCCGCAACTGGCGCGCGACGCGCTGGGTGGTGCCGAGGGCCTGGTCGAGCAAGCCCTCGATCGACGCCGATTTTTCGCGCAGGATGCTCGGCGTCGGCGGCAGCTTGCTTGCGAGCAAGGCCGCCTCGATCTTCAGCCGGACCAGAATGCTGCCGAGTTCGTCGTGGATGTCGCGCGCGATGCGCTCGCGCTCTTCCTCCTTGGCGACCTCGAGATGGAAGGACAATTCCGCGAGCTGCTGGCGCGAGGCGCGCAGTTCCGCCTCGATTTCCTTGGCCCCGGTGACGTTGGTGGCGATGCCCTGCCAGATCACCGCGCCGTCTTCCTGGCGCTGCGGCATGGAGCGCAAATCGATCCAGCGGCCGCCGGCGCGACCGCGCAGGCGGCCTTCCCAGTTGAGCGGCGCGCCGTTGGCGGCGGACGCGTGCAGGGCGTCGGTCAGACGCCGCCGGTCCGCGGTTTCGAAGGCGTCGAAGAACAGTTGCGGCGAGTTCAGCAACTCGTGCTGCTTGACGCCGAAGAGCTTGTGGCAGCCGTCGCTGACGAAGAGAAAGCGGTAGTGGCGGCGCGGATCGCGCTGCAAGTGGAACACCATGCCGGGCAGGTTGGAGGCCAGGGTGCGGAAGCGCGCCTCGCTGTCCTTGAGCATTTCGAGTGCGGCGCGGTGGTCGGCGCGGTGGCGCGCCTCGCGCACCTCGCGTTCGACGGCGGGCACCAGCCGGTCGAGACGATCGAGCAGCACGGCATCGTGCGCACCGGTCTTCATGGCGCGGATGGCCGTCTTTTCTTCGTCGGCGCTGGCGATGATGATGAAGGGAAGATCCATGCCCAGCTCGCCGATGATCTCGAACGCGGCGGCCTCGCTCAGGCTGCGCGTGCCGTGAAAATGCAGCAGGGCATCCCAGCGTTCCGCGAGCAGGGCCTTGCGCAATGCCGCGGCGTCTGCGATCCAGCCCGGCGGCGCGATGCTGGCGCCGGCCCCGAAGCATGCGGCGATGGGCGCAGCGGTTTTGCTGTCGCTCGCGACGACGAGCAAACGCAAAGGCAGGTCCTGGGCAGGTGTTACGGGGGTCATCGTGGCGACAAAAGCGAGGAGCGGGAATTCTACGCCCCCCGCTATAATGGCGCACATTGGAGCCGGCATAGCTCAGTTGGTAGAGCAACCGCCTTGTAAGCGGTAGGTCCCCTGTTCGAGTCAGGGTGTCGGCACCAGCGCATTCGCGCCGGTCGCCGCCTTCTCGGCGTGCGCCCCCGAGACGTTTCCCCACCCCGGTTTGCCGCGATTTCTTGCCCGCCCCCGGCAGTTCTTGCCGCCATGCGGCAAGCATTGCATCGGTGTTTGCGCCAAGCGGCGATATAGGCGGTGCGATGCTCGCTATTCCCGCGACCGGGGGCTCCTCTGCGCACGGATGATGCGTAGCGCCCGCGGTAAAGCATGTGGAACGACATTTGCAGAACGTGCATTGCCGGCGCGGCCCCGAACGTATCGGCAGCGCGCCGGGAAACGAACTGCAAAGGAACTGGAATCATGGCCCCATCGCATATCGCCGACCCCATCAGCATCGGTCTGGACGACGAATCCTGGAAGGCGCTCTCGGGTATCGAGGCAAAGTCCTTGCTGCGCATCCTGACCTTATCCGATCTGGAGCCGCGTACCTACTCAAGCGTGCCGATCTATTCCTTGGCCGACGGTCGCGATCTCTACGTCAAGTCGCATTAGCGTCCGCCCGTCAGCGGCGACTTGCGGTTCGCCCTGCGACAGCGCTCGATGTCGCACGCGGTAGGCAGGGAATGTCGATATTCGACCACGCCGCTGCTGGCGATGTCGCCGCGAGCCAGGCACTTCTCGCCCCGGCTGTTGTTGTAGTAGGAAAGAACGTCGACGCAGCGACGCGAATGGGCCATCAGTCCGAAGAGGTGTCCCATCTCGTGGGAAATCACCATCTGCAGGGTCTCGCTCGCATCGTGCGCGGGATTTCTGGTGCGCAGCAGTTGAAAGGCTTTCGGCCCGAGGGAAAGCGTGCCGCGGCTGAAGTTGGCGAGGCCGAAGTTGCCGCCGCTTTCCGTCTCGTTCCATTGCACCACTACCAGTCCTGGACGTAATTCCGGTTTCCCCGGCCACGGGATCGTGCGGACCGGAACGCCGCAGCGGGACCACGCGTGAGCCGCCTTCGCCACCTGGCCGGCGACCAGGGCTTCGGGAAACCAGGGCGGCGCCCCCACGGGGTTGTAGGTGAACGACAGCGCGGCAGCGTAGGCGCTGCGATCGCGGCCGTCGCCCCAGGTGGCAATTTCGCCGCTGCGGCACTCGCGGATTTCCTGGGCGCGGATCGACTCGAGCGCACCTGCCGGGGCGGCGAGCCCCAAAGCGGCGACGAGGGCGACGCAGCGGCAGGCAAGCGCGGCGAACGGCATGGCTATTCTCCGCCGCCGAGCGCCTTGTAGAGCTGCGAGGCGGCCACCAACTGGGCGCGGCGCACTTGCACCGCCCCTTGCTGCGCGACGAAGGCCTCGCGCTGGGAATCGAGAACGTCCAGGTAGCTGGAGACGCCGCCTTTGTGCAAGGCCTGCGCGATACGAAAACGCTCCTCCTGCACCTTGAGGTTGGCTTCGGTGGCACGCCGCTGCTCGGCGAGCGTCGCGCGCGCCGCAAGCAGGTCCGCCACTTCCCGGAAGGCCTGCTGGATGGTCTTCTCGTATTCGGCGACGGCAATCACTTCGCGTGCTTCGGCGAGATCGACGTTGCCGGCGCTGCGGCCGCCGTCGAACAGCGGCGCCGTCAGCGTCGGCTGGTAGCTCCAGGTCTTGTTGGTCGGCAGGAAGAGCGAGGCCAGGGCACGGCTGGTGAGCCCGAAACTGGCCGTGAGCAGTATCTTGGGCAGGAAGGCGGCGCGCGCCACGCCGATGTTGGCGTGAGCGGCCATCAGGCGTTGCTCGGCTGCCATCACGTCGGGGCGCCGTACCAATACGTCGGAGGGCAGGCCGGCGATGATGTCGGCCTCGACGTCCTGGGCCTCGAGCGGCCTGCCCGGAGGCAGGTTGTCGAGGGGGTGGCCGACCAGCAGGTTGAGGGCATTGCCGGCAGCGGCGCGCTCGCGCTCGATCATCGCCAAATCGGCGCGCGCCGATTCGACGGCGCCGTCGGCCTGCAAGGTGTCGAAATTCGACGCAAAGCCGGACTCGCGACCGCGGACGACG
>JACRPB010000035.1:0-1108 GCA_016214175.1 Rhodocyclales bacterium | reverse complement strand
ACGAGGGCGCGCGATTTTTCGCGGAGCTCCACCGTGGCGCGGGCGAGTTCGACGCGCTCGCCCATTTCCAGGAAGGCAAAGTAGGCATTGGCCACGTCCGAGATCAACGACAGGCGTATGGCGCGCCGAGCCTCGTCGCTGGACAGCATGCTGCTTCGGGCCGCTTCCGTAAGCCCGCTGACGCGGGCCCAGAAATCGACCTCGTAGGAGACCGACGAGAGCGAAAAGTCGTAGCGCTGACCGGAGATCGACGTGTTGCTGCCGCCGAGCGCGCCCGGCGTCATCGCGGCATTGCGGCCGGTATTGACGTTGATGGTCGGCAGGCGCTCGGCGCGGGTGACGTTGAAGCTGGCGCGCGCCTCTTCGACGCGCGCCAGGGCGATCCGCATGTCCCGGTTGTGTTCGAGCGCCGTCGCAATCAGTTGCTGCAAGCGGGGATCGGGAAAGAAGCTGCGCCAGTCGGTCTTGGCGACGCTACGCGTGCCTGCCGCGGGAGCCGAGTCCGGCCAGGCCGCAGCCACCGGCGCCGTCGGCCGCTTGTATTCACCGACTTGCGAGCACCCGGCGAGCAGGGCGACCGCAAGCAGGGGCATCAGTGTGCACCGAACGGCGGCCATACTGCGCCAGATCGTCGGCACTTCCCTACCCCAGGAATTGCCCGACAAATAGTTGCTGAAGACAGTATCAGCCAGCATAGGCTCGCATTGTGCGTGGCGACCGGCGCCGACGTAAGGCGGAGTACAGGCGCTGAGTCAGGCTAATTCGACCCGAAACCTGCATGGCGGTTGCTTGCGGCAGTGAAAGTCTGTAGAATGCGCAGCCTCAGACGCGGGGTGGAGCAGTCTGGCAGCTCGTCGGGCTCATAACCCGAAGGTCGAAGGTTCAAATCCTTCCCCCGCAACCAATAAAGACCAAAAAGGCCAATCACTTAACGGTGGTTGGCCTTTTTGCATTTGGGGCTCCATACCGCTCGTGCCCATTTCGTGCCCATCCTGTGCCCACGGCGTGCCCATCGACTCAGGTTGGTTTCTCCCAGTTCCCACCAAATGACCTTCGGTCCTGTGCCCATGGGGCAATTTGCGGACAAACGATCTATCCGATGGGCTGT
>JACRPB010000034.1 GCA_016214175.1 Rhodocyclales bacterium | reverse complement strand
GACCGGCAGCAGCGAGAAGCTCTGTGCCAGCAGCGACAACATCAGCAGATGCCCGTCGAGAGCCAGAAAGATCAGCATCGCCAGCAGGCTGAACAGCTCGGCGACCACCGGCGATTGCGAGGCGTTCATCGGATCGTAGAAGATGGCGAAGGACAGGCCCATCTGCAAGCCGATCAACTGTCCGGCCATGTCGACGGCGCCGAAAGCGATGCGCAGCGCCAGGCCCATCACCGCGCCGATGGCGGTCTGCTGGGCGATGATGACGAAGCCTGCCCAGGAGCCGGCCGGGATCGCCGGCATCGGCGGCAGCGCCGGAATGATCGCCAGCGTCACGAACAGTCCGGCAACGAGCTTGATGCGCTCCTGGATCGCCGTGTTGCTGAAAATCGGCGCCGTGATGAACATGCCCAGCACGCGCGCCAGCGGGAACATCAGCGTCGCCAGCCACAGATCGAGCTGGGCGGAAGTGACCGAGATCATGTGCGCAGTCGCGCCGCCGGGCCGTCCCAAGGCGAGACGGCACGTTCGCGGAGCGAACCATCGCGATGGCGTTCGGTCAACGTGCCCCGTAACTTTCGAGCGTAGCGAGCAAGCGGGCTCCCGCGCCCCGGGGCGGGGGCCGGGGATTGGGGGGTGACGCTCATCCGATCATGCCGGGAATGGCCTCGAACAGGCGCCGCATGTAGTCCGTGAGCGTGGTGATCATCCACGGCCCGGCGACGATGAGGACGACGAAAATGACGATCAACTTGGGCACGAAGGACAACGTCGCCTCGTTGATCTGCGTCGCGGCCTGAAAAATGCTGATCAGGAGCCCGGTGGCGAGCGCGGCGATGAACAGCGGCAAGGAGACCAGCAACATGACTTCGATCGCCTGGCGGCCGATGTCGATGACGGTGGAGGGAGTCATGGGCCGTGCCGCGCTAAATGGCGAAACTGCGTACCAGCGAGGCGATCAGCAGGTTCCAGCCGTCGACCATGACGAAGAGCATGATCTTGAACGGCAGCGCGACGATGACCGGCGACATCATCATCATGCCCATCGACATCAGCACCGAGGCGACCACCATGTCGATGATGAGGAAGGGAATGAAGACGACGAAGCCGATCTGGAACGCCGTCTTCAGCTCCGAAGTGACGAAGGCCGGAATCAGCACGCGCATCGGGATCTTGTCGGCCGATTCCGGCTTCGGCTGGTTGGCGACCTTGGTGAAGGTCGCCAGGTCGGCGTCGCGCGTCTGCTTGAGCATGAAGCCGCGCAGCGGCACCGCTCCGCGGTCGAGCGCCTCCAGGAAGCCGATCTTGTTCTCGGACAGCGGCACATAGGCGTCGGTGTAGATCTTCTCGCCGACCGGGCCCATGATGAAAAACGTCAGAAACAGCGCGAGGCCGACCAGGATCATGTTCGGCGGCGAGCTCTGGGTGCCCAGCGCCTGGCGCAGCAGGCCGAAGACGATGATGATGCGGGTAAAGCAGGTCATCATCAGCAGGATCGCCGGCAGGAAGGAGAGCCCGGTCAGCAGCAGCAGGGTCTGGATCGAGACCGACCACTGCGTGCCGCCGCCGGCGGCCGGTGCGCTCGTGATCGCGGGCATCGCCTGCGCCAGCGCGGCGCAAGGCAGAATGGCCGGCAGCAGGGCGAGCAGTAACTTAAGTCGGCGATCCATTATTGCGCTGTGTGACGCGTTTCAACCAACCGGCGAAGTCGCCGCCGGCTTCGCCGGGCGGGGCGGCCGGCACGTCCTGGCGCGGCACTTCGGCCAGCATCGACACTTCTCCCGGCGCGACGCCGAGCACCAGCCAACTCGATCCGATTTCGAGCAGGACGACGCGCTCGCGCGGCCCGACGGCGGTGCCGGCAACGACGCGCATGAGTCCTGCGGAGTGGCCGCGCGGCTGGGTCAGGCGCTTGAGCAGCCAGAGACTGCCGACCAGCAACGCCAGCACCGTCGCCAGGCCGAGCAGCATTTGCAGCACGCTGCCGCCGGCGTCGGGCACGGGCGAGGCCTGCGCCCAGGCCGCGGGCGCGAGCATCAGCAGAAACAGGGGCGACAGGCGCATGGGAAGGCACTGGAACTTCGAACAGCGCCAGCATAAGCGCGGCTCCGCACCCCGGTCTGCGGAGTACGGAGCGAAAGCCGCGGCAATTCGGTCTTTGCGCGCGAGCGACTCAGCGGTTCAGTTTGCGCATGCGTTCCTGCGGCGTGATGATGTCGGTGAGGCGGATGCCGAACTTGTCGTTGACGACGACGACTTCGCCTTGCGCGATCAGGGTGCCGTTGACCAGCACGTCCATCGGTTCGCCGGCCAGACCGTCGAGTTCGACCACCGACCCGTGGGCCAGTTGCAGCAGGTTGCGGATCGAAATCTTGGTGCGGCCCAACTCGACGGTGAGGGCGACCGGGATGTCGAGAATCAGGTCGTAGTCGCCCGGCGGCGCCGCCTTGGGCGCGCTGTTGGCGAGCTGCTCGAAGATGTTGGCGGGCTGCGCCTGCGGCGCGGCTTCGGCCACCGCCTGCTCGTTCATGGCTGCGGCCCAATCGTCTTCGGATATCTGGTTCTGTTCGTCGCTCATGATGACTCCTAACGATCCGTTTCCTGGGCCAGGAAGCGTTCCACTTTCAATGCGTACTGGCCGTTGCGAATGCCGTAGCGGCATTCCATAACCGGGATGCCGTCGACGGCCGCGCTGACCTTCTCCTCGATGCCGATCGGAATGATGTCGCCGACTTTCAGCTTGACGATCTCGCCCAGGGTGATCGAGGTGCCGGCCAGCGGTACCACCAGTTCGACCTCGGCGGCCTGCAACTGACGCGCCAGCATGCCGGACCAGCGCTTGTCGCTGCCGGCCTGCTCGCTGTGCATGGTGCTGTAGAGCACGTCGCGGATCGGCTCGACCATGGAATAGGGCAGGCACAGGTGCATCTCGGCCGAATTGCCCGACAGCTCGACGGTGAAGGTGACGGCGACGACGATTTCGGACGGCGTGGCGATGTTGGCGAACTGCGTGTTCATTTCCGAACGCACGTACTCGAACTCGATCTGGAACACCGGCGCCCAGGCCTTCTGGTATTCCTCGAAGAACACGCCGAGCAGTCCCCGGATGATGCGCTGCTCGGTCGGCGTGAAGTCGCGGCCTTCGACGCGCGTATGGAAACGGCCGTCGCCGCCGAACATGTTGTCCACGATCAGGAACACCAGGTTCGGATCGAAGACGACGAGCCCGGTGCCGCGCAGCGGCTTGAGGGTAACCAGGTTGAGGTTGGTCGGCACCACCAGGTTGCGAATGAATTCGCTGTATTTCTGGACGCGGATCGGACCGACGGAAATCTCGGTGCTGCGATGCATGTAGTTGAACAGGCCGATGCGCAGCAGGCGGGCGAAGCGCTCGTTGATGAGCTCCATCGTCGGCATGCGGCCGCGCACGATGCGCTCCTGGCGGCCGAGGTCGTAGGCCTTGACGCCGCCGGTCTCCTCGTGGACCGGTTCCTCGTCGGCCTCGCCGGTGACGCCCTTGAGCAGGGCGTCGACCTCTTCCTGGGAGAGAAAGTCCTGACTCATGCCCTCTGTCCGTTCATCCGCGCCGCGTCGTTCCGCTCACTGGATGATGAACGACGTGAACAGCACGGCCTGCACCGAATCGTCGGGGCCGGCGCGGTCGTCGGCCTCGGGCGCTTCCACCGGCTCCTTGCCCTTGCCTTTGACCTTGACCTTCGGCCCGTCGATGATCGTGTTCATTTCGACGCGAATTTCGTTGGCAAGTTTCTGCACGCCCTGGGGCGAGGACAATTCGGAGGCGCGCTTGCCCGACATCAGCAGCAGGATCTTGTGGCGAATCTCGGGCATGTACTGCTTGATGCGGTCGCTGACCGGCGCATCGAGCACGCGCAACTCGGGCGTCGTCTGCAAGTACGCTTCCTGAGTCTCGGTTTGCAGCTTGACGGTGAAGGGTTCGAGCTTGACGAAGACCGGCGGCGCATCCGGATTCTGCTGACGCGCCTTCTTGGCCGACTTCGCCGTCGGTTCGTCGCCGGTATCTTCCTCGTCGGTCGGGGCCTTCTTCTTCAGCAGAAAGTAGGCGGCGGCGCCACCGCCGAGAACCACGACGAGGACGCCGATGATGATGAACAGCAACAGCTTGCCTCGCTTCTTCGGCACTTGGACTTCTTCGGTCTCGGGTTTCTTTTCAGCCATGCCTCACTCCCTATTGTCTGTCCGGCATCCGTTGCCGTCGCCATCCCGTTACGCGAAGGTATCGACGAGGCCGTTGCCGTAGCGGACCCAGTGTGCCGGCGAACTGCCGCCGCCGATCAGACCGTTGGTCAGGGCGATGCCGGCATCGCCAGTATTGCCGCGGCCGTGGGCGGGATTATCGCCGTTTTCACGCTTGTTTGCCGACTGCTGGAAGGACTCGGCGCCGACTTGCGTCTGGCCCAGCGAAATGCCGGCGTCCTGCATGATTTCGCGCAGGCGTGGCACCGCATTTTCCAGGGCCTCGCGCACGGCCGGGTTGGCGGAGACGAAGACCGCCGTGGCCTGGTCGCCGTTCATCGACAGCGAGACCTCGATGCGCCCGAGTTGCGGCGGGTTGAGAACCAGCTCGGCGTGGCTTTCGCGCCGATTCGCCATCCACAGGATCTTTTCGCCGACCTCCTCGTTCCAGCCCTTGGCGCCGACCGGCGTTTCGACTTGCGTGCTTGCGGCCGCCTGGACGGACGGGGCGCGCACGCCGGCCTGCGCCGCGGCGGAGTTGTTGGCGGCGCTCTGCGATGCCTCGCGCGAGGCGGCGAGCAGGGCATCGAAGCCCTCCTGGGCGGCGTTGCGCGCTCCGCCGACGCTGTCGACGTTCTCCGTCGCCAGCGCGCTACCGGCGGCAAGATTTGCCGAAGCGTCGGGACCGGCAGCGGCGGCGGCGGCGACAATCTCCGGTTTTTGCCCTTCCTGCGGCAGGCTGGCGGCATGGACGGCGGCAACGGTCGGGGCGGCGATGAAGACGGGATCGCTCTCTTCTTCGGTGTCGGCCTTCTTCTCGGTCTCCGCTTTCTGCGGCGCGACGCCGGGCAGCATGGGGGCGAGGAAGGCGATCGCGTCGTCCGCGGCGGCCGTGGTTTCGGCCTGTGTCGCGCCGGTTTCGGGCGCCGCCGCCGCGGCCGTCAGCAAGGCGGCGACGGTCTTCGCGGCCGTTTCGTTGGCGGGTTGTCTGATCTGGTGCTTGAGGATGGCGGCAAACGGCGTCAATGCCGGACTGTCGCCGTCCGCAGCGACAGCGTCGCCGTTTCCCGACCTCATCGAGGCGGTATCGACGTTGCTGACGGCGACGGGAGTCGGGTTCGGCGCGACGTTCAATTGAGTCATACGAGCATCCTTTGCATGGGGCTTCGTCCCCTTTATGCAAGGCTTATGCCATCCTGGAAATCGCCCCCAGGCGTGCCGCGCGTGCGACGCCGGAAGGCGGGCGCTTACTCGACGTCCTTCTCCTGATGAAGACGCGCCGCGTGCTCGTCGACGAACTTCTGCTCGCTCTTGGCCTCCGCCGAGACCACGCGCGTGCGGTGGCGCTGCGCGAGGGTGTCGAATGCCTTCAGCTTGCCGCGCTTGTTCAGCCACTCCTGCTGGCCGGCGGCGGTGCGCTGTTCCGAGGCGGCGACCAACTGGCGCGCCTGCGCCACGGCATCGTCGAGGCGGCCGATGAAGGCCTGGTAATTGTGCCAGGCGTCGCGACCGATGCCGTCCTTGGCCGTGGCGAGAAAACGATCCTGGTACTCCTGGCGATACTGGACCAGCAGTTCCAGCCTTTGCGCCGCCTCCTCCTGGCCGGAGATCAGCTTTCCAAGCTGCCGCGCCGCTTCGTCGAGCCGGAGCTGAGACAAGTCGAGCAGGGATTGGAGGGGGAATTGCCGCTTCATGTTTCAAGCCTAGCAGCCGCGGGCGGCGAATTCTACGCTGATCCGAGTATGGCTCGCAGTGCGGCGAGGCTGCCGGCATAGTCGGCGCGCTCGCCGATGCCTTGCTGGAGGAATTTCTCGAGTTGCGGGAAAAGGGCGATGGCGTAGTCGAGCAGGGGATCGGAGCATTTGGCGTAGGAGCCGACGGCGAGGAGGTCGCG
>JACRPB010000033.1 GCA_016214175.1 Rhodocyclales bacterium | reverse complement strand
GGCGCGCGAGGCTGCCGCGACGCGCGCCACGACACGGTTGTCGGTCGGCGAACGTTTCTCGAACGTGTGCCCGCCCGGCTTCGACGCGAACTCGCCGTCGATGAAGTTGAGGATATCTTTCATGGGATTGAATTCCGCCTGCCGACCCGCGCCGGCGATCAGCTCACTACGGTCAGGAAAGTTTCATGCAACTTGCGCTGCGGAAAGTCGAGACCGCCGTCGGCCAGGCCTTCCCAGTTCCAGCGCACCGGATCCCAATCGGGATAGGGCTGGGTGCCGCCGCAGAAAGTCTCGAAACGGTTGCCGGAAGGATCCCAGGCGTAGATCGTCGTGCCGCGCGTAATACCGTGGCGCGTCGGGCCGATGTCGAGGGGCACCTTGTTCATGGAAATGATGTCGCCGGCGCGCAGCACCTTTTCCCAGCTATCGAGCAGATAGGCAATGTGGTGCAGCTTGCCCGGCTCGGGAAACTCGACGAAAGCGATGTCGTGCGCCTTGATCGAGCACGACAACCACAACGCGCCCTTGGTGACGCCGTCGGGCAGCGTCACGTATTCGGTGAGGGTGAAACCGAGGACATTGGTGAAGATGTCCAGCACCTGGTTCACGTTCGGTCCGTAGAGCAGGCCATGATCGAGGCGCAGCGGCGCAATGCCGTGTTCCGCTTCGGTCGACCAGGGCGGCGGATTCATCGCCGGCAGGCCGTTGCCGGGTTGCTTCTTCTCGGCGTAGAGCTCGATCAGGTGGCCGGAGGGAATCTCGAAGCGCACGCGCTCGCCGGTTTCCATCAGCTCGCCGGCGGGGATGCGCTCGGTCTTGACGCCATAGGCGCGCAGATCGGCATCGAGCTGGTCCAGCGTCGCCTTATTCAGCACCTTGAAGCCGAAGAAATCGATGCCGGCGGTGTCGGCCTGGCGCAGGACGATGCTGTTGTGATCGCGCTCGTCCCAAGCCTTGTAATACACGCGACCCGAGCGGTCGCGGCCGGTTTCCACCAGGCCAAGAACATCGCCGTAGAAGCGCGTCGCCGCATCCATGTCCAGCACGCGAATTTGCGCGTGGCCGGGTCTTAAAACACCTGTCATTGCCATCTCGAACTCCTCCTGAATTTATGCGAAACGATCTAGAAGCCTCGTGTGCCTGCTACCCCTGGCCGCCCCTATTGTTTGGGACTCGCACTGCGTTTTTCTACTCTGCCCAGAATGCGTACTGCGAGGTCGCCGCGCGGAAACACACGGCAGGCCAGCACCCGCCCGCCGGTTTCGTCCTCAGCCGACACATGGTTGCGACTCATGCGCGCAACCCGATAATCCCCGGACAGCACTTCGATCTTGCACACTCCGCAAGCACCGCCACGGCAACCGACGAGAATACTGTGCTGATCCAAGCGGTGCATGCAGGCCAGCAGCGATTCGTCTTCGCGGCAGAGATAGATGGCGGCGAAACTCTCGACGTAAATTCGGTGGCTGGCTACGGCGCTTTCAGCCACACCGCCTTGCCTCCCGGAGACGCCATCCCGCCGCTTCATCGCATCCTTCCTTCGTCCCAGACGATTGCGTTGTGCGAAAGATATTGATCTTTGGGATTACCGTCCAATACTATTAACGGGCTCCAGCCATACTCTATAGGTATGAGATAAAAGGCGTGCCTCGGCGTCATCGTGAAGGAACGATTTGCGCCTGCCACGCGCCTGCCACCCTAAGGGAACCCGGAATGGAATTGCGCCATCTCAAGAGCTTTGTTGCCGTCGCCGAAGAACTCAGCATCGGCCGCGCCGCTCTGCGTCTGCATATCTCGCAACCGCCGCTGACACGTCAGATTCAGCAATTGGAAGAGTCCATCGGCGCGCAATTGCTGCTGCGCACCGCGCGCGGCGTCGAACTGACCGAAGCGGGAAAGCTATTCCTCGACGAGGCCCGCAACATTCTTGCGCTGACCGAACTGGCCGCGGAACGTACGCAACAGGCGGGTCAGGGCAAGTTCGGGCGCATCGACGTCGGCATTTTCGGTTCCGGCATTTTCGGCATCATCCCGAAAATGTTGCTGGCTTTTCGTCAGGCTTACCCCGGCGTCAATGTCGTGCTGCACAGCATGAACAAGGGCGAACAAGTCGCCGCGTTGCGGGAACGACGACTCACCGTCGGCTTCAATCGCCTGCTGCAGGAGACGCCGGACATCGTTTCGGAATTGATCGTGACCGAAAATCTCTACCTTGCGATCAACCGCAACGACCCCTTGTCGAAGGAACGCGAAATTCCCTGGCGCGAGATCGGCCACCATCCGCTCGTTGCCTTTCCGAGCGGTTCGCGCCCGAGCTTCATCGACCATATCTGCGAGTTGTGCCGAGAAGACGGTTTCCAACCAACGATCGTTCAGGAAGTCGGCGATGCGGTGAATGGCGTCGCCTTGGTCGCTTCCGGCTTCGGCATCTGCATCGTGCCGGAGTCGGCGACGAACTTGAAACTGCCGGGCGTCGTCTATCGCCCCTTACGACGCAATCCGCCCGCATTCGTGGACCTGAGCTGCATCCATCGAAAGAACGACGAGTCGCCGATTCTCGCGTCCTTCCTTCACGTTGCGCGGACGTTCCGCAACGTCAAGGAACCATCGCGCGGCGCTCACTCGGCTTGAGGGCACGCCCACGCGCGACGCGGAAAGCCAGTTCCAATCTGCCGCAGTGCTGCCAGATAGACGGCGCAGCCTTCTGTCGTTCGCCGGCTGCGCCTCCATTTTCCCGTCAAGCCTTGAACGCCACAAAGTTGGCGCCGCGCACGCCGTACTTGCGGGCGACGCCTTCCTTGCTGGTTCCGGCAAACGAATCGAAATAGGCGACGACTTCAGCGCGCTGAAAACCGGCGTCGGCAAGAGCCGCGAGATAGCCTACAGACTGCAGAGCACCCGCGATTCAGCCAACCCATAGTTCGACGTCGTTCAGCGCTGCCTCGGACAGTTGCGCCTCGATGACGATATCGGCGAATTGCAGTCTGCCGCCGCGGCGCAATACGCGATGGAGTTCCGCAAATACCTTCGGTTTTTCCGGACTGAGGTTGATGACGCCATTCGAGATCGCCACATCCACCGACTCGTCGTCGATGGGCAATTTCGCGATATCGGCCTTTTCGAAGCGGACATGGCTCATACCCGTGACCGCCGCGCCCGCCCTGGCCTTTTCAAGCATGGCGTCGGTCATGTCGAAGCCGACAACCCTACCCTTGCCGCCCACGCGGCGCCCCGCCAACAGGCAGTCCATGCCCCCGCCGCACCCGAGATCGATCACCCGTGCCCCGGCTGCCAACTCACTCACGCTCAACGGATTGCCGACACCTGCGAAAGGCGCCGTGACGAAGTCCGGCAATGCATCGAGTTCGGCGGCATCGTAGCCGAGCATCGATGCCGCGTACTTCGGTCCGCGATGAAAATGAAAGTCACCGTCCGGCTGCTCGGCAACTCGCCCATACGTGGCGCGAATTTCATTTTTCAGGCGCTCGCGATCAAACGTTACTTCGCAAACCATAGCCATTTCCGTCCTCCTTCATGTTGTCGAATCCCTTGCCCATTCGGCAAGCAACGATCTCCTTCGCGCCGCCGCGAGATGGATTTGCCGACTCTCGGAAGTCCTTTCGGGGACGGATCGGATTCCCCAAACGGGCTGGTCTTCTTCGGCGGCAATTTTCAGAGTGCGGCGAAAGCCGACAAGTTCCCCCTTGTTCCGCTGCCGGCAATATCGGACCGGAAGCGCCCTGAGCTCCGATCGACGGCCGGCGTCAACGCCTGTGATACCTTGGCGAGCATGACGCCCCTGCGCCTGCTCAAGCTCTCCGACGTCCCCTCCGCCGGCCTCCGCGAGTTCCGGGCGGCAGCGCCTTGGCTGAGCACGATCCTGGTGGGCGCGGCGGTGGCGTTCTGTTTGTGGGCGGGACTGCAAGGCGGCATCGCCATCGGCCGGCACGGCGCGCTGCCGGCCTTCATCGCCTGGTGGATCGTGGTCTGGCTCGGGCTGTTCTGGCTGTTGCTGGCGAACATGGTGCGCAAGACCCGCCATGCCGATGCCTGGCTGCTGCGTGCCGGCGACGGCGGGCTCTACGTCAAATGGCGCTCGTACCAGAACCTCGCCTGGGGCAGCGGCGGCGAGCAGGTCGTGTTCGTGCCGTTCCGGACGATCGTGTCGGCGCGCATCCATCGGCGGCGCTGGAATACGCCGGAGTCGCGCGCCGGCGGCGTGCGCCAGGAGCGCAGCACCTTTCTGGAATTGCAGCTCGGCGCGGTGGCGACTGCCGAACTGGCGCAGCGGCTGGCCGACGACCGTAGCGGCAGTCCCAAGGTGCAGCCGGCCGGCACGGCGCGTTGGGGCCATTATCCGGTGTCGCTGGAACCGGAAAACGTTTTGCGCATCGAGTGGCGCGCACGGCCGCGAATCGCCGCTATCATCGAGTTGCTGCGCAACGCCGGCGTGCGCATCGCCGGCGAGGCGACGACGAAGAACGACATGCTGCGCGACGCGACCGACGCGGATCTCGCCGAACTGGCGCGCCGCGGCGACTTGATGGGGCTGATCCGGGTGTTGCGCGTGAAAGATGAAGAGCTGAGCCTGGAAGCGGCGCGCGCCCGCGCCAAACTACTGATAGCCGATGCGGAGGTTCCGACCCGACATGATTAAGCCAGCGTTTCTTCTCGTCCTCCTGCTGCCGCTCGTCCTCGTCGGGCCGGCCCGCGCCGACAGCGTCGGCTGCGTCACCACGACATGGAAGCTCGTCGGCGCCAACCACAAGGTTTGCGTCGATGCCTTTCACGATCCCAAGGTGCCGGGCGTGACCTGCCACGTCAGCCAGGCGCGCACCGGCGGCATCGCCGGAACCTTCGGGCTGGCGCAGGACCCGTCGCAGTTCTCGCTGGCCTGCCGCCAGACCGGGCCGATCGTGTTGCCGGCCAAGCTGCCGGCCGACGAAACCGTGTTCAGCGAGGACACGTCCATCCTGTTC
>JACRPB010000143.1 GCA_016214175.1 Rhodocyclales bacterium | reverse complement strand
GGCCGATGTAGGCGAGAAAGGCCGAGAGCACGCCGACCGTGATGTCGTTGTGCGACACCTGCCAGATGCCGAAACCCCACACCACCAGCAGCCCGATGTCGGTCAGCAGCGACACCGTCGGCGAGAACAGCGACCAGGTCCGGTTGATGCGTTCGTTTACGACGAGGTTGTGGTGGTTGGCCTCGCGAAAGCGCGTCGTCTCGCGTTCCTCCTGGGCGAAGGCCTTGACGACGCGGATGCCGGGAATGGTGTCGGCCAGCACGTTGGTGACTTCGGACCAGACGCGGTCGATCTTCTCGAAACCGGTGCGCAGACGGTCGCGCACGACGTGGATCATCCAGGCGATGAAGGGCAGCGGCAGCAGCGTCACCAGCGCCAGCCAGGGATTGATCGCGAAGAGGATGGCCGAGGTCATGAGGATCATCAGCACGTCGTTGGCGAAGTCGAGCAGGTGCAGCGAGAGAAACACGCAAATGCGGTCCGACTCGGAACCGATGCGCGCGATCAGGTCGCCGGTGCGCTTGCCGCCGAAGTATTCGAGCGACAGGCGCAGCAGGTGCTCGTAGGTGGCGGTGCGCAAGTCGGCGCCGATGCGTTCCGACACCAGCGCCAGGATATAGGTGCGGATCCAGCCCATCAGCCAGGCCAGCAGGGACGCACCGAGCAGGCCGCCGAGATAGAGGCCCACGAGATCGGTATCGATGGGCTTGCCGTTCTGATAGGGAATCAGGATGTCGTCCATCAGCGGCATCGTCAGATAAGGCGGGATCATGCTGGCGGCCGTCGTCGCCAGGGTCAGCATGAGGCCGGCGAAGAGCTGGCCGCGGTAAGGCCGCGCGAAGCGCCAGAGGCGGAACAGGGTCCAGGTCGATGGCGGCGTCTGCGTCTCGCGCGTGCAGATCGGGCATTCCTCCTGGCCCGGTTCCATCACCGCCTTGCAGTTCGGGCAGACGTTTTCCAGCAGCGGGCGCGGCGGCTGGCCGCTCAGGCGGCTTTCCGTCTGGCGCTCGAAATGATCGAGCACCTGCAAGGCGGCGATATTCTGCCCCAGCGTATAGCGCCACGATGCCAAACGCCTTTCGCTATCGCACAGTTCGAGCGTGCCGACGCCGGCGTGGTCGAAATGGCGCAGGCTCAAGCCGGGCCGATACTCCCAACTGCGCCATTCGCCGCTGTCGGCGACGCGCTCCAGCAGCCGCCCCGGCGTCACGACGAGCAAGCCCTGACGGAAGTGCAGTTGCGCATCGAGGTCAACTTCCAGCCAGGCCAGAACGTTCTCGTCAGGGGTCAGGTGCTTTGCCAGTTCGGCATGGCGGGACCCGGCCGGGAGCGAACGAGGGAATATGTCGGTAGGCATCGTCTGGAGGAGTTGTCGCAAAGCCCGCCGTTCCCCGCTGGCGGCCAATTACGGTAATCTTACGCACTGACTACAATTCTAACCTACAGCACAAGCGCGCTTCGGAGCGGCATTGGAGAAATGTGGCTCCAGGCTGTAGAAGCAGGCGGATGAAGGAGTGCTTCCGCCAGCGCCAAATTCTATGAACACACGAGACATCCATTTCCGCCGCATCACCAGTCTGCGCGGCCCCAACATCTGGACTTACCGCCCCGCCGTCGAAGTACTCGTCGACATCGGCGCTTTCGAGGATCTCCCTTCCGACAAGCTGCCGGGCTTCGCGGACCGGCTCGTCGCCTGGCTGCCCGGGCTCGCCGCACACCGCTGCGGCGTCGATGCCGAGGGCGGCTTCCTGCTGCGCCTGCGCGAAGGCACCTGGATGGGCCATATCCTCGAACACGTCACGCTCGAACTGCAAGGCCTGATCGGCATGCGCACCGGCTTCGGCAAGGCGCGCAGCACTTCCGAACGCGGCGTCTATAAGGTGGTCGTGCGCTCGCGCGACGAGGCGACGACGCGCGCCTGCCTGGCCACGGCGCGCGAACTGCTGCTCGCCGCCGCGGCCGATGCGGCTTTCGACACCGCCGCCAAACTTCAGCCCCTGCTCGACATGGCCGATTCGCAGTTTCTCGGCCCGAGCACCGCCAGCATCGTCGACGCCGCCACGGCGCGGCAAATTCCGTCGCTGCGGCTCACCGACGGCAATCTGGTGCAACTCGGCTACGGTGCCAACAGCCGCCGCATCTGGACCGCCGAAACCGACGCCACCTCCGCGATCGCCGAAGGCATCGCCAGCGACAAGGACCTGACCAAGTTCCTGCTCCAGGCTTGCGGCGTGCCGATCCCCGAGGGCCGCATTGTCACCAGCGCCGCCGACGCCTGGGAGGCGGCCGAGGACATCGGCGTGCCCGTGGTCGTCAAACCCAGCGACGGCAATCACGGTCGCGGCGTCTCCACCGAGCTGATGAGCCGCGCCGAAGTCGAAGCCGCGTTCCCGCTGGCGGCGGCGGAAGGCAGCGAAGTCATGGTCGAGCGCTTCGTGCGCGGCAACGAACATCGCTTGCTGGTGGTCGGCAATCGCTTGGTGGCCGCGGCCAGCGGCGAAACGGCCAGCGTCGTCGGCGACGGCCGCTCCACCATCACCGAGCTCATCGACACGCAGTTGAACACCGATCCGCGCCGCGGCAGTACCGAAGACTTTCCGCTCAACCTGATCCGGCTCGACGACGATCCCGCGGTCATGCTCGAAATCAGGCGCCAGGGCTACGCACCGGCGTCGGTCGTCGCCGCCGGCAAGGAAGTCCTGATCCAGCGCAACGGCAACGTCGCCTTCGACGTCACCGAGAAAGTGCATCCCAGCGTCGCCGCCACGGCGGCGCTTGCCGCGCGCATCGTCGGCCTCGACATCGCCGGCATCGATCTCGTCGCCGAGGACATTTCGCGTCCGCTCGCCGAGCAGCGCGGCGCCATCGTCGAAGTGAATGCCGGCCCGAGCCTGATCATGCATCTGAAGCCGGCCTCCGGAACCGCGCAGCCGGTCGGCCAGGCCATCGTCGACAGCCTGTTCCCCGCCGAGCAGAGCGGCCGCATCCCGATCGTCGGCATCGCCGGCAGCACCGGAATGAACGCCGTCGCGCGCCGCGTGGCTTGGCTGATCCAGTTGAGCGGCAAGCACGTCGGCCTCGCTTGCGGCGACGGCATGTATTTCGATCAACGCCAGATCGACAAACGCAACGGCGTGAATTGGGAATCCGGACACCGCGTGCTGCTGAATCGTGCGGTCGAGGCCGCGGTGTTCGAAAACGACGGCCGCATGATTCTCGGCGAAGGCCTGGCCTACGACAAATGCCTGGTCGGCGTCGTGACGAACGTCGGCCACGCCGACGGTCTGGCCGAGTTCGACGTCTACGAGCCGGACCAGGTCTACGGCGTGCTGCGCACCCAGGTCGACGTCGTCCTGCCCGACGGTGCGGCCGTCCTCAACGCCGGCGACCCGCTGGTCGCAAAGATGGCCGAGTTGTGCGACGGCGAAGTCATTCTTTACGCCACCGATGAAAGCCTGGACTGCGTCGCCCGGCATCGCGCCGCAAGCGGCCGCGCGCTTTTCGTGCGCGCGGACAACGTGATTCTGGCCACGGGGCAAAACGAAACGCCGCTGGTCAAGGTTCCGCCGCCGCCCAACGGGGAGGCTGCCGCCGGCGCGCATGCGGAGACGGTGCTCGCGGCGATCGGTGCCGCCTGGGCACTGGGCCTGGCACCCGATCTGATCAGAGCCGGCACCGAAACCTTCGCCGCGGGCCAGGCCGCCCCGGCCAAGCCCAAGCGCAAGAACATCTAGCCCGCGTCCGCCGACAGGGCTTTTGAGGAATCGCTGACATGGAAGTCTCACGTATCCGGGCACTGCGTGGCCCCAATCTCTGGAGCCGGCACACCTCGATCGAGGCCATCGTCTCCTGCACCGAAGCCGAGCGCGCCATCGACGCCATTCCGGATTTCGAAGTCCGCCTGCGTGCGCGCTTCCCGGAACTCGGCTTCCTCCAGCCGACGAGCCACGAGGAAACCATTTCCATGGCCCACGCCCTGGAGTTCGCCGCTCTCGGGCTCCAGGCCCAGGCCGGGTGTCCGGTCACGTTCAGCCGCACCACCGCCACGCTAGAGCCCGGCGTCTTTCAGGTCGTGGTCGAGTACAGCGAAGAAGCGGTCGGCCGCCTAGCCTTCGAGTTGGCCGAGGAACTGTGCAAGGCGGCACTCGCCGATGCGCCCTTCGATCTCGACGCAGTGCTGGCGCGCCTGCGCGAACTCGATGAGGACGAGCGCCTCGGCCCGAGCACCGGCGCCATCGTCAAGGCGGCGGTCGCCCGCGGCATTCCCTACCGGCGCCTGACCACCGGCAGTCTCGTCCAGTTCGGCTGGGGCAGCCGCCAGCGCCGCATCCAGGCGGCGGAAACCGATCGCAGCAGCGCCATCGCCGAAGCCATCGCCCAGGACAAGGAACTGACGAAGAAGCTGCTCGGCGCCGCCGGCGTGCCCGTGCCCTCCGGCCGTCCGGTTGCCGATGCCGAGGACGCCTGGACAGCGGCGCAGGAGATCGGCGGGCCGGTCGTCGTCAAGCCGCAAGACGGCAACCAGGGCAAGGGCGTTGCCGTCAACATCCAGAGCCGCGAGCAGGTGCTCGCCGCCTACGCCGCGGCGGCGGAGTTCAGCTCGAACATTCTCGTCGAGCGCTTCATGCCGGGCCACGACTTCCGCCTGCTGGTGATCGGCGACCGGCTGGTGGCGGCGGCACGGCGCGATCCGCCCCAGGTCATCGGCGACGGCAGGCGCAGCGTGCGCGAACTGGTGGAGCAGGTCAACAGCGACCCGCGCCGCAGCGACGGCCACGCAACGTCGCTGACCAAGATCCGCTTCGACGACATCGCCCTGGCGACGCTCTCCCGCCAGGGCTACACGGCCGACACGATACCGCCGAAAGGCGCGCGCGTCGTCCTGCGCAACAACGCCAATCTCTCCACCGGCGGCACCGCCACCGACGTCACCGACGACGTGCATCCCGAAGTGGCGGCCGCCGCGATCGCCGCGGCGCAGATGATCGGTCTCGACATTTGCGGCATCGACGTCGTCTGCGACAGCGTCCTCAAGCCGCTGCAGGAACAAGGCGGCGGCATCGTCGAAGTGAATGCGGCGCCGGGGTTGCGCATGCATCTTTCGCCTTCCTTCGGCAAAGGCCGCGCGGTAGGCGAGGCCATCGTCGGCATGATGTTCACCGCCGGCGAGAATGCCCGCATCCCCGTGGTCGCGGTCGCCGGCACCAACGGCAAGACCACCACCGTGCGCCTGACCGCCCATCTGCTGACGCTCGCCGGCAACCGCGTCGGCATGACCAACTCGGACGGCGTCTACATCGAACGCGAACGCATCGACAGCGGCGATTGCAGCGGCCCGAAGAGCGCCCGCAACGTCCTGCTGCATCCCGACGTCGATGCTGCCGTCTTCGAGACCGCCCGCGGCGGCGTCCTGCGCGAGGGACTCGCCTTCGACCGCTGCGACGTCGCCATCGTCACCAACATCGGCATGGGCGATCATCTCGGTCTGAGCTACATCAGCACCGTCGAAGACCTGGCCGTGGTGAAGCGCATCGTCGTCGAAAACGTCGCGCCGCACGGCATCGCCGTCCTCAATGCCGCCGATCCCATCGTCGCCGCCATGGCTGCCAGTTGCCCCGGCACCGTGACCTTCTTCGCCAGCGACCGCCACCACCCGGTGATCGCCACGCACCGCGCTCAAGGGCAGCGCGTAGTCTATCGCGACGACCGCGACATCGTTGCCGCCGAAGGCAAGCACGAGCTGCGCTTTGCGCTGGCCGACATCCCGATCACCCGCAACGGCGCCATCGCCTTTCAGGTGGAAAACGCGATGGCCGCGATTGCTGCCGCCTGGGCACTCGATCTCGATTGGACCGTCGTCCGGCGAGGATTGGACAGCTTCGTCAACGATGCGGCGACGGCTCCCGGCCGCTTCAACATGTTCGACTACCGTGGCGCGACCCTGATTGCCGATTACGGCCACAATCCCGATGCGATCCTCGCCCTGGTCCAGGCCGTCGAGAACATTCCGGCCACGCGGCGCCTGGTCGTCATCAGCGGCGCCGGCGACCGCCGCGATGTCGATATCCGCCAGCAGACGGAAATACTCGGCGACGCCTTCGACGCGGTCATCCTCTACCAGGACCAGTGCCAGCGCGGTCGCGCCGACGGCGAAGTCCTCGCCCTATTGCGCCAGGGCCTGGCTCACGCCAAGCGCGCCACCACGGTCGAGGAAATTCGCGGCGAGTTTCCCGCCATCGATGCGGCCTTGGCCAGACTGCAAAGCGGAGACCTGTGCCTGATCCTGATCGACCAGGTCGAGGAAGCCTTGGCCCACATCGCCAAGCGCATCGCCGAAACTTGATTGCCACTCGGCATAGGCGCGGCCGACGCACAAAAGCGAAGGGCGGGTTGCCCCGCCCTTCGTTCTGCAACCGATAGCCTGAATTACTTGGCCTCGGCAGCGGCCTTGGCCTTGCGCTTGGCCTTGTGCTTGGCCTTGCTCTTCTTGGCCTTCTTCGGCGCATCGGCGGCAGGCTTGGCGGCCTCGGCCGCGGGCGCAGCGGCGGGAGTAGCGGGAGTAGCGGGCGTTGCGGGCGTTGCGGCCGGTGCAGCGGCCGTTGCCGGCGCAGCCTTCGGTGCATCGGCGGCGATGGCAACGGAAGCGGCAAACAAGCCGGCGAGCAGGGTCGTGATCAGTTTGTTCATATTTTTACCTTTTCCTCATGCGGGTGGGAACTTCCTCGACGGAACGCGGATTGCGGCGTCATTGGGCTAACGCGCCGCTTGTCGGTCAAGTTGACAAGGCGCTTTCGGCGAAGTGCGCCTTAAAGCTCGCCCCGTTCCCGGAGCGATAGGCTTCGCCAGGTTCCCGGCAACAGTCCTCGCAGGTTCCAACTACCGACCGCCCAACGGATCAGGCGCAACGTCGGATGGCCGACCTTGGCCGTCATCCGGCGCACTTGGCGGTTCTTGCCTTCCGCCAGCTTGACTTCGAGCCATGCCGTCGGTATGGCCTTGCGGAAGCGAATCGGAGGATCGCGCGGCCACAGATGTTCGGGCTCAGCCATCAGGCGGGCGCTGCACGGTCGGGTCGTGAAGTCGCCGAGATCGAGTCCGTCGCGCAGGCGGGCCAGAGCTGCCGCGTCCGGTATGCCTTCGACCTGCGCCCAGTAGGTTTTTTCAAGCTTGTGGCGGGGATGGCTGATGCGCGCCTGCAACGCGCCGTCGTCCGTGAGGACGACGAGTCCTTCGCTATCGGCATCGAGCCGACCGGCGGCATAGACATTCGGCGTGGCGATGTAGTCGGCCAGGGTCGGGCGGCCTTCGGGCGAGGTGAATTGCGTCAGGACGCCGTAAGGCTTGTTGAACAGGATGATCACCGCGGACGCTGGGCCACCGGGCCGGGCAGCGGCATGCCGCTGCCCGGCCCGGTGGCCTATCGTTTCGACTAGCCGAGCGCAGCCAATGCGGCGTTGAAGCTCGCGCTGGGACGCATCGCGTTCGACGTCTTGTCGAAGTCCGGATGATAGTAGCCGCCGAGATCCACGGGCTTGCCCTGGGCACCGATCAACTCGGCGTTGATCTTCGCCTCGTTCTCGGTCAAGGCTTTCGCCAGCGGCGCGAATCGCGCTTGAAGGTCCAGGTCCTTGGACTGCGCCGCCAGGGCTTGCGCCCAGTAGAGTGCGAGATAGAAATGGCTGCCGCGATTGTCGAGCTCACCGACCTTGCGCGCCGGCGAACGATTGTGATCGAGGATCTTGCCGTTGGCCTGGTCGAGCGTGTCCGCCAGCACCTGCGCTTTCGGGTTCTTGAAGGTCTGGGCCAGATGTTCCAGCGATACCGCCAACGCCAGGAACTCGCCCAGCGAATCCCAGCGCAGATAGCCTTCCTGCTGGAACTGCTGCACGTGCTTGGGCGCCGAGCCGCCGGCACCGGTTTCGAACAGGCCGCCACCGGCCATCAGCGGCACGATGGACAGCATCTTGGCGCTGGTGCCGAGTTCGAGAATCGGGAACAGATCGGTCAAGTAATCGCGCAGCACGTTGCCGGTGACGGAAATCGTGTCCTGGCCGGCGCGGATGCGTTCCAGCGAGACGCGGATGGCTTCCTCGGGCGGCATGATGCGGATGTCGAGGCCGCTGACGTCGTGATCCTTCAGGTAGCGCTCGACCTTCTTGATGATTTCGCGGTCGTGGCCACGCGCCTGGTCGAGCCAGAAGATGGCCGGAGCGCCCGTCGCCCGCGCGCGCGTGACCGCCAGCTTGACCCAGTCCTGGATCGGCGCATCCTTGGCCTGGCACATGCGAAAAATGTCGCCCTCCTCCACCTTCTGCTCAAGCAGCACCTTGCCCGTGGCGTCGACGGCGCGGACGATACCGCTGCCGGGGACTTCGAAGGTCTTGTTGTGGGAGCCGTACTCTTCGGCCTGCTGCGCCATGAGGCCAACGTTGGGCACGCTGCCCATGGTCTTCGGATCTCGGTGCCCCACATCTTCCCCGAATCGCGGATCATCGCCGGCATCGAGGCGTCGACGATGACGTCGCTCGGCACGTGCAGGTTGGTGATGCCCTTGTCCGAATTCACCATCGCCAGTTCCGGCCGCGCCTGGTAGCAGACCCGAATGTCGGCTTCGATCTCGGCGCGCTGGGCCTCCGGCAGCTTGCCGATCTTGGCATACAGGTCGCCGAGGCCATTATTGAAATTCACACCGAGTTCCTTGATGACGTCCGCGTGCTTGGCGATGGCGTCCTGGAAGAAGACCGTGACGGCATGACCGAACATGATGGGATCGGAGATTTTCATCATGGTCGCCTTCAAGTGCAGCGACAACAGCACGCCCTGCTGCTTGGCGTCTGCGATCTGCGCGGCGTAGAACTCGCGCAAGGCGCGGCGACTCATGACGGCGGCGTCGATGATCTCGCCGGCCTTGAGGGGAGTCGTGTCCTTGAGCACCGTCGTCTTGCCGTCGGCGCCGAGGAACTCGATGCGAAAACTTCCCGCCTCGCCGACGGTGACGGACTTTTCGCTGCCGTAGAAGTCGCCGCCGGTCATATGCGCGACATGCGTCTTCGAATCGGCGCTCCAGGCGCCCATTTTGTGCGGATGATTACGCGCATACTGCTTGACCGAGGCGGCGGCGCGGCGGTCGGAGTTGCCTTCGCGCAGCACGGGATTGACGGCGCTGCCGAGGACCTTGCCGTAACGGGCTTTGATGTCCTTCTCGGCGTCGCTCTTGGGCTCCTCGGGGAAATCCGGGATGCTATAGCCTTGGGACTGCAATTCCTTGATGGCGGCCTTCAGTTGCGGCAACGACGCGCTGACGTTGGGCAGCTTGATGATGTTCGCCTCGGGTTTCTGCGTCAGGTCGCCCAACTCGGCAAGTTCGTCGCCGATGCGCTGGTTCTCGGCCAGATTCTCGGGAAAGTTCGCAATGATTCTGCCCGCCAGGGAGATGTCGCGGGTTTCGACGATAACGCCGGCCGCCTTGGTAAAAGCCTGCACGATCGGCAGCAGGGAATAGGTTGCAAGCGCGGGCGCTTCGTCGACCTGCGTCCAGATAATTTTCGCGATTTGCGTCGTCATGTTTCTTACACCTCCATCAAGTATCGGGTTCCAGCGGATTTCGGCCAACGTGCCGGGAAACGGATCGACATCGAGACGCCGGATTGCAGGTCCCCATGCTACGGTGTCGTTGTTATGCCTGCCATGGCACCAGTATGCGCGTCCCACCCCCGGATCCGAATGGCGAACGAGCAACGACCGGCCTTCGTCAAACGTATATCTTATATAAGACTACCACAAACTGGCGTAATTCGGTTCGGCGTTCCCGAACAGTTCGTCGAACCTGGAGGGTACACGCCGGCGCCGCGCAAAACAAAAACCCGCCGGAACTCGAGGCTCACGGCGGGTTGCAGAAACCTGCGAATAGTGTTTCGTCAGGCTTTCTGGATGTTCGACGCCTGCTTGCCCTTGGGACCCTGCGTCACGTCGAACGAAACCTTTTCGCCTTCCTTCAGGGTCTTGAAGCCAGGCATGTTGATCGCGGAAAAATGCGCGAACAAATCCTCGCTGCCGTCATCTGGCGTGATGAAGCCGTAACCCTTCGAATCGTTGAACCACTTAACGGTACCCGTTGCCATAAAGCCTCTTTCCTCAAACATGACACGAACCGGACGTTCCCCTTGACCCGGAGAGCACACCGGGAAATGTTTGTGTTGCAAGTTCTCGACAGCGGAAGGGGCCGTACGCTATTCATGAACACTGAAGCACGGCGGGCCACGCGACCAATGACACTGCTGTGAATCTTGAAACAAACACGCCTGCCTTTTACTCATTTCGGCTTGTGGCGTCAACTAGTTTGTATGTTGCAGGACAGCATGTTTGCGACGGAATGCAGCCGCAGCCGTTTTGCCGAGGAGGGAAATGCGCCGCGAACCACACGTTATTCCCCTGTTGCAGGCGCAGTTGTTTGAAGAACAATCGGCATTAGAATCTTTCCATGGCGACACGCAAGCAACGCGACGGCAGTACCGTACTGGAGCCCGAAAAAACGCGGGAGAAAGTACCGCCGCTTTACCGCGTAGTATTGTTGAACGACGACTACACGCCGATGGATTTCGTGGTGGTGGTTTTGGAGAAGTTTTTCGGCATGGGCCGCGAGCAGGCAACGGTCGTCATGCTTCAGGTGCACCGGTCGGGGAAAGGCGTTTGCGGCGTCTACCCCCGCGATGTAGCAGCGACGAAAGTCGAGCAGGTTAGCGCGTTTGCGCAGCGTCACCAGCATCCGCTGGCGTGCGTGATGGAGGGGAACTAGGCATGATCGCCCAGGAACTTGAAGTCAGTTTGCATATGGCCTTCGTCGAGGCGCGCCAGAAGCGCCACGAGTTCATCACGGTCGAGCATCTGTTGCTGGCCTTGCTGGACAATCCGTCGGCGGCCGAGGTGCTGCGGGCCTGCGCTGCCGATATCGACATGCTGCGCAACGAACTGCATGCCTTCATCAACCAGCACACGCCGACCGTCGCCGGCCAGGAGGAAATCGACACGCAGCCGACGCTCGGCTTCCAGCGCGTCATCCAGCGCGCGATCCTGCACGTGCAGTCCTCGGGCAAGAAGGAAGTTACCGGCGCCAATGTCCTCGTCGCCATTTTCGGCGAAAAGGATTCTCACGCCGTCTATTATCTTCACAAGCAGAACGTGTCCCGCCTCGACGTCGTCAATTTCATTTCCCACGGCATCACCAAGACGACGCAGCCGGCGGGCAAGAGCGAAGAACCGGCCGAGCAGGAGACCGACAGCGCGGCGCAATCGTCGGCGCTGGAAAACTTCACGCAGAACCTCAACCAGATGGCGCTCACCGGCAAGATCGATCCCTTGATCGGCCGCGACAAGGAACTGGAGCGCGTGATCCAGACGCTCTGTCGGCGCCGCAAGAACAATCCGCTGCTGGTGGGCGAAGCCGGCGTCGGCAAGACCGCCATCGCCGAGGGCCTGGCGCGGCGCATCGTCGAAAGCCGCGTTCCCGACATCCTGGCGAACGCCACGGTCTACGCGCTCGACATGGGTTCGCTGCTGGCCGGCACCAAGTATCGGGGCGATTTCGAACAGCGCCTCAAGGCGGTCCTCAAACAGCTCGCCGACAACCCGAACGCGATGCTTTTCATCGACGAAATCCATACCCTCATCGGTGCCGGCGCGGCATCCGGCGGCACGCTCGATGCATCCAACCTGCTGAAGCCGGCCCTGGCCTCGGGTGCGCTGAAATGCATCGGCGCCACGACCTACAACGAATTCCGCGGCATCTTCGAGAAGGACCACGCCCTGTCGCGCCGCTTCCAGAAAGTCGACGTCAACGAGCCTAGCGTGACCGAGACGGTGTCCATCCTGCGCGGCCTCAAGTCGCGCTTCGAGGAACACCATGGCGTCAAGTACTCGACCGCCGCCATCAGCAACGCCGCCGAACTGTCGGCGAAGTACATCACCGACCGCCATCTGCCGGACAAGGCGATCGACGTCATCGACGAAGCCGGCGCCGCCCAGCGCATCCAGCCGAAATCGAAACAGAAGAAAGTCATCGGCAAGCAGGAGATAGAGGAAATCGTCGCCAAGATCGCGCGCATCCCACCGCAGCATGTTTCGGCCGACGACCGCTCGGCCCTGAAGAATCTCGAACGCGACCTGAAGACCGTCGTCTTCGGCCAGGATCCGGCCATCGACGCCCTCGCCAGGGCCATCAAGATGTCGCGCTCTGGCCTCGGCAGCCCGCAGAAACCCGTCGGCAGCTTCCTCTTTTCCGGCCCGACCGGCGTCGGCAAGACCGAAGTCGCGCGTCAGCTCGCCTATTGCATGGGTATCGAGCTGATCCGCTTCGACATGTCCGAATACATGGAGCGCCACGCCGTCAGCCGCCTCATCGGCGCGCCGCCCGGCTACGTCGGCTTCGACCAGGGCGGGCTGCTCACCGAAGCCATCACCAAGAAGCCGCACGCAGTGCTGCTGCTCGATGAAATCGAGAAGGCGCATCCCGACATTTTCAATATCCTGCTGCAGGTGATGGACCACGGCACGCTCACCGACAACAACGGCCGCAAGGCCGATTTTCGCAACGTCGTCATCATCATGACCACCAACGCCGGTGCCGAAGCGCTCAACAAGACCAGCATGGGCTTCACCACCAGCAAGGCGCAGGGCGACGAGATGGCCGACATCAAGCGCATGTTCTCGCCGGAGTTCCGCAACCGCCTCGACGCCATCGTGTCCTTCAAGTCGCTAGACGAAGACATCATCCTGCGCGTGGTCGACAAGTTCCTGATGCAGCTCGAAGGCCAACTGCACGAGAAGAAGGTGGAAGCGATATTCACCGACGACTTGCGCCACTGGCTTTGCGGCAAGGGCTTCGACCCGCTGATGGGCGCGCGGCCGATGGCGCGGCTGATCCAGGACACGATACGCTCGGCGCTCGCCGACGAACTCCTGTTCGGCCGGCTCGCCAACGGCGGCAAGGTCACCATCGACCTCGACGGCGCCGACAAGGTCAAGCTCGTTTTCGAAGAAAGCGACGAAGCCGTCACCCACCACTGACGGCGCCAACGGCGGCGTCTCAGTCGCGGCGGCCTGCGGGCCGCCGTTTTCATGTCCGGACACGGGTTCTGCTTGCGCTGCCTGTTCTCGGCTCCGCGCCCACAGGCGCACCGCTTGCCGCGGTCGGCGCTTTGCACGGCCGTAGCGGCGACGACACAGTCTTTACCAGACAAATGCTGCGGCGCACGCACCTCCCCATTTCATCACCCCAAAGTTCATTTCACATTAAGAAACAGTAATTACATATGTTTGATTTTAAGTAAAAATATAAATACTTTTGTCTTATACAAGACCGATGTTGCGGCGCATGATGATGGCTATACTTTCATCAAGCGACAGATCAATGCCCGCAAGGAGTTCTGACAAAAAGCGCCGGGCTGGCTGTCGTTGTCATCAACCCCAACTTAAGGACCCCATCATGAACAACCGCAAACAGGCCGCAGCCCAGATCGCCAGGGATTGGGCCGAAAATCCCCGCTGGAAAGGCATCAAACGCGGATACAGCGCCGACGACGTGGTCCGCTTGCGCGGCTCGCTCCCCGTCGAGTACACGCTCGCCCGTCGCGGCGCCGACAAGCTCTGGAACCTGGTCAATAACACGCCTTACGTCAACTGCCTCGGCGCCCTCACCGGCGGCCAGGCCATGCAGCAGGTGAAGGCCGGCATCAAGGCCATCTACCTCTCGGGCTGGCAGGTTGCTGCCGACAACAACGGCTACCTGTCGATGTATCCGGACCAGTCGCTCTACCCCGTGGATTCCGTGCCCACCGTGGTCGAGCGCATCAACAATTCGTTCCGGCGCGCCGACGAAATCCAGCACGCCAAGGGCATCGATGCCGGTGCCAAGGAGTTCATCGACTACTTCGCGCCCATCGTCGCCGACGCCCAAGCCGGCTTCGGCGGCGTCCTCGAC
>JACRPB010000032.1 GCA_016214175.1 Rhodocyclales bacterium | reverse complement strand
GCCTTCTGCACGTTTTCGGAGGAAGCGCCCTGGAACATGATGTCGCCGGACTGGCCGTGCAGCGCGATGAGGCCGGAGCCGTGCTTTTGCCAGATGTCGCAAAGCTTGCGCAACGTACCGGTGTCGTAATGCATGCCGGCCGGCGGCATGATGCGCAGCGTGTGGAATTCGCCGGCATCCGGGAACTTGTAGCTGCCGTCGGGATTCTTGATTTCGGAGAAGCGCGGGATGATGCCGCCGCCGTAGCCGACGACGCCGAGCGTGCCGCCCTTCCAGTAGCCCATGCGGGTTTCGTAGGAGTGTTCCAACTGGCCGAGCAGGTCGACCGCCATGTCGTTCTCTTTGGCCAGACGCTTGATGCCGGTGACGAAGCTGGGCCACGGGCCTTTCTCGAGTTCATCCAGCAAGGGGGTGGGGTGGAGCGGCTTGGCCATCAGAGTGTCTCCTCGTGTTAGCTGTTGGGGAGCGGATCGCACCGGCGGCGCGAACAGCAGGATTTCAGGTTGAGGCGATGGTAAGGAATAGTGCGGTGCACAAGCCATACTTCCGGCAGGTAGAAGCCGTTCTCTCAAGGGGTAGGTGGAACCACCCCATAAGGAGTATGTTTGGCCACGCCTATCCGGGAATGGTGGCGACAGCGTCTCCGGTGCGATATTCATGCCCCAAAGGAGTCCCCATTGGACAAGGTCACCAGTCTCGACAAGTTCCGGGTGCCGATCGGTAACCAGGAGATCGAATTGCAGCAGATCGAGTATGCGGCCGGTGGCATACCGCTGCTGCGCATTCGTATCCGCGAACGATCGCGCTTCACGATTTTCGAGATCGATCCGATCACGGCCGAGCGCTGGGGGCGACAGATGCAGGAATGGTCGCGTCAGGCACAGGAGACGAAGTGAACGCCGGCGCCGTCGTGGATCTGGCTTTCGCGCTCGCCGGCAGCGGCGTGCCCGCGGACTACGCCGATCCGCTCTGGCAGGCGCTGCGCGCGGCGCTGCCGTGGCTGGCCGAGGACGAGGCGATCGGCGTCCATCCGCTGGCGCGCGTCAGCCCCATGCCAGACCGCTGCTATCTGTCGAGCCATACGCGACTCACGTTGCGGCTGGCGGCCGACCAGGTCGACCGGGCGCGCAGCCTGTGCGGGACGCGTCTGGAGCTGGACGAAGCGCTCGCGGTCGGCGCCGCGACGCTACGCCCCTTGGCGCCGGCCAAGGTTGTGTATTCGCCTTTCGTCGCCGTCGGCAGCGCCGACGAGGAAAACTTCATCGCCGAGTGCCGCCGGCAATTGGCCGAACTCGGCATCGAGGCGCAGGCGATCGTCGGCAAGGCGCAGACGATGCGCGCCGACGGTGCGGCCGTTCAGGGCTTCAGTCTGATGCTGCACAGCTTGCGCGGCGAAGACTCGCTGCGCTTGCAGCGCGTGGGCTTGGGCGGGCAGCGCAAGCGCGGCTGCGGCATTTTTTTACAGCATCGATCGGTCGCCGCTCTCAGCGGCGATTGAAACCCATAAGGAGCTTCCCATGTCGGAAAAACCCGCAGTCACCATCGATTTGTCCGGTATGCCGTGCCCGGCTCCGCTGTTGGGAGCGAAGAAAATCATCGACGATCTTCAGCCGGGACAGGCCATGCTGCTGCTGTCCGATTGTCCGGGGACCGAGGACGACTTGTTCGCCTGGTGCAAATACACGGGCAACGAGGTGGTGTCGACCACGGCCCAGGCTGACGGCAAGACCGCCTACCTGCTGCGCAAGGCCGGCGGCGCATCGTCGACGCCCGTCGCCCACGTGACGCTCGACATGCGCGGCGTGTCGTGTCCGGGTCCGATCCTGCAGGCCAAGAAACTGCTCGACGGCATGAAGGGCGGCGAGGTTCTGCAACTGGTCAGCGACTGCCCCGGCGCCGTCGCCGACGTCGAGTCGTGGAGCCATGCCACCGCCGTCGAGCTGCTCGCCTCGCTGCCGATGGCGCGCGGCGCCCACGAGTTCTATTTGAAAAAGAAGTAAGCCACTAATCCAGACGAAAGGAGACCTTCCAATGAGCTACGTCATCAATGGCGAAGAGAAAGAAACCGACGAATACGGCTTCCTGCTGGAGCCCGACTATTCGGACGAAGCGGTCAAGGTCATCGCCGAAGCCGAAGGCATCGCGCTGACCGACGATCACATGACCGTCATCAATTACTTTCGCGACAAGTATCGCGAAGAAGGCCATACGCCCAACTTCCGCAACTTCATGAAGGACATGGCCGAGGTCCTGCCCAGCGTCGATTCCAAAGGCATGTACGACCTGTTCCCGCAGGACGGCCCGGCCAAGCAGGCCGTGAAGGTTGCCGGCCTGCCGAAGCCCTACGGTAAGGGAGGGTACTAAGCCCGATGGCCGTTCGCATCCGCAGCCGCTTTCACGACAAGCGCGAGCGCACGCCGGCCGAGCTGGCGAGCGTGATCGCGACGCTCGCCTGGAAGCTGGCGGTCGATGCGATCGGCCGCATGCGCGGTGCGCAATACGAAATCGACATCGGCCGCTCCTACTTCGAGTTCGTCTCGGAGTTCCTGGTGTTTCTGGTGACGGCGGCCGATCGCATCGCCCATCGCGAGCTCGATGCCGAGGCGCGCGTGGCATTCACCACCGCGCTGGCGACGCGCATGGCGGATATCGTCGAGGACAACCGCCACATGGTGATGGGCGATGCCGTGCCGGGTGCCTGCCGAAAGGATTTCGTCGATCGCTGCAACCGCCGCGGCGCCGACTACGCCGAGTTCGACTACGATGCGGACGGTCCGGACTTCGGCTTCCGCCGCTATTTCGCTTCCTGCCTGCGCGACGTGCTGCCGGAAAAGGACAAACTCTGGGTCATCGATCAGGCGATGGACCTTGAAGCGCCGGCTGCGATCAAGGCGCTCGAAAAGACGCTGGGCGGGATATTCGCCGCCGCATGAGTTCGCCTTTCGATCTCGGCGATGGGACCGCCTACGCGGCCTGGCGCGAGCGCAAGCTCGCCGCGGCGCCGCGCAAGCTCGAAGACATCCTGGTCGAGATCGATGATCCGCGCGCCTTGACGCCGGCCGAGACAAGGAGATCCCGCGCGGGCTGGGCCGGCAACTCGGCCTCGTGCACCTCGACAGCCACTGGCTGACCGACGACGACGCGATTTCGCCGATCTCGGTACTCGGCGCGGAGCAGCGTGGCGAGCGCAAGGACTTCATTCCGTATACGGACAAACCGATCAAGTGGCATACGGACGGCTATTACAACAAGCCCGAAAACACCGTGCGCGGTCTGCTGCTCCATTGCGTCGAAAGCGCCGAATCCGGCGGTGACAACCAGTTGCTCGATCACGAGATCGCCTACATCCTGCTGCGCGACGAGAACCCCGACCACATCCGTGCGCTGTCGGCGTCGGACGCGATGACCGTTCCGGCCCGCCATGACGCTGCCGGCGTCGCCCGTGCCGAGCAACCGGGGCCCGTGTTTTCGGTGGACGGCCACGGTTTCCTGCATATGCGCTATACGGCGCGGTCGGTCAATATCGTCTGGCGGGCAGACGCCGCGACGCAGGCCGCCCTCGCTGCGCTCAATCGCATCCTGTCGGAACCGACACCCTGGACGCTGCGCGGGCGCCTGGAGCCGGGTATGGGACTGGTCTGCAACAACGTTCTGCACGACCGCAGTGGCTTTGTCGAGACACCGTCGCGCAGGCGCCTGCTCTTTCGTGCCCGATATCACGAACGCGTGAAGGCTAGCCCGGTATAATTCGCGTCAAACTTCCTGACGCGGATCAATGACCGAACTCAACCTCGAAGTCCAGCGCAAGCTCGGCGTAGCCGTCGAGCGCATGCCCGCATTTCCGCAGAGCGTGCAGAAGATCCTGGAACTGACGCGCAACATCAATTGCCTGCCCAAGGATCTGGTCAACATCATCGAGAAGGACCCGGTGATGACCATGAAGATTTTGCGAGTCATCAATTCGGCCTACTACAGCCTGCCCAGCAAAATCACGTCGGTCAGCCAGTCCGTGGTGTATCTCGGCCTGAACACCATCAAGAACTTGGCTTTGTCGATTGCCGCGGTCGGCATGCTGCCGCGCTTCAATACCTCCGGCTTCGACATCCAGCGCTATCTCCTGCATTCTTTGGCGACGGCGACGGTGTCGCGCCAGCTTTGCGGGACGTACGCGAAAGGACAGGTCGATCCCGGCGACGGTTATATCGCCGGCCTGCTGCACGATTTCGGCAAGGCGGTGTTCGCCCAGTTCATGGCCAACGAGTTCAGCAAGTCGCTGGCGATTTCCGTGGACCGGAACATTCCGTTGCATGAGGCGGAATTGGAAGTCATCGGCGCCAATCATGCGGTCGTGGGCTCGATGCTGGCCACCAAATGGCAGTTCCCGGCGCACTTGATCGACTGTATCCGCGACCACCATGCACCGGACGCCGAGCCCAGTGCGTTGCTCGACTGCGTGCGCATGGCCGACCAGATTTGCCGCAAGCTGAATTTCGGCGACGCGGGCAATGCCTGGCGCGACGAGGAGCCTCTGGCGGCGCCCGAGCGTTTTGGCGCTTCGATGGACGATGCGATCGCGTCGCTCGGCAATCTCGAAAAGATCGTTTCCGATGCCCGTGGAAAAGAAGTGAAAGTCCGTTTCTGGGGGGTGCGCGGTTCCATCGCCTCGCCGGGGCCGCGCACGGTGCGCTATGGCGGCAACACCACCTGCATCGAGGTGCGCAGCGACGGCAATGAACTGATCGTTCTCGACGGCGGCACCGGGATATTCCAGTTGGCCCAGACGCTGTTCAAGGAAATGCCGCTGACGGCGCATATTTTCATCACGCACACGCATTGGGATCACATCCAGGGTCTGCCGTTCTTCATCCCGTTGTTCGTTCCGGGCAATCTGGTGCGCATCCACGGCGCCTATGACATCGTGTCCGGCTCCGGCATCGAGCAGGTGATGGACGTCCAGCTTCAGTACAGCTATTTCCCGGTACGGGAAGCCGAAATGAAGGCGCGGATCGAGTACGAAACCCTGACCGTCGGCGAGCCGTTTGCGGTAGGCGATGCGACGGTGACCAGCGTCCTGTTGAATCATCCGGTAATCAATCTCGGCTACCGCGTCGACTGCAACGGCAAATCGGTGTTTTTTACCGGCGATCACGAGCCGTACCAGAACATCTACGAGCCGACGGATCCGGAGTACGAGGAGTTCCAGCGCATCATCGACGAAAAGGATCGTTCCATTGCCGACGCCCTTCGCGGCGTGGATGTCCTGATCGCCGATTGCTCCTATACCGATGCCGAATATCCGGCCAAACGCGGCTGGGGGCACGGCACTTTCGACAGCAGCATCGCCCTCGGCAAACGTGTCGGCGCCAAGAAGGTGATTTGTACCCACCACGAGCCGACGCGCTTCGACGACGATCTGGAGCGGGTATTCGCGGAGGTGATGGCGCGGAATCCGCGCGGCGAGGGCGACCCCGAGGTAATCCTGGCGCGCGAAGGGTTGGAACTGGAGTTCTAGCCGATTTAACCCGGTCGCAATGAATTTGGTGCAGCGCAGCAGTATACTGGCCACAGCCGTTTGCCTCTGCATTCGGCGTACTGCATGCATGAATATGAGGCACCCGCCATGAATGAAGGCAAATCCAAGGAAGAACTGGGCGTTTTCCTCCGGGACAACGTACGCCTGTTCGACGGCTTCGACCCGGCCGTCGTCGCGGAGATCGCGGCCTATTCCGAATTGCGCACTTTCGAGGGCAACGAGGCCATCATCGAATGCGGCGACGAGGGGCGTTTCATCGGCGTCCTCGTTAGCGGACGGGCCGAAATTTCGGTTGCGGACAACACCGGCGGCCGCGTCGTCATCAACCATCTCGACGCGGGCGAAATCTTCGGCGAGATGTCGGTGCTCACGGGCGACCGCACGGTGGCCGACGTCATCGCGGTCAACCGTTGCTTCGTCCTGCTGATTCCGCAGGACGTGGTCAGCGGGCGCATTCTGGTCAATCCGCGGGCGATCACGTATCTGGCCAAGCTTCTGGCCGACCGCACGCGCGCCCAGGCCGTGGATATCACGAGCAGCCAGTTGCATGCGCGTGCGGTAGCCCAGTCGGACGATCCCTATGCGCTGAGCCTGAAGACCAGCGTGCCGGGCAAGATCATGGCGCTGAACGTGGGACTCTCCCAGATTCACTTCGGCATCTACGATACCCAGGACGAGACGCGCGACGTCCACGGCATCGTCGACGGCGCCGATGCCGCGCAAGCCCTGATCACCATCGATGCCGGCGGCACGGTGACCCGGCGCGAGCGCGCCGCCTTTCCGTTTCGAGACTTCTTCAAGGTTCTGTTCGAGTCGATGCAACTGCTCGACGACAAGTTCCTGTTCACGCCCTTCGACGTCATCGCCATCGGACATCGCGTCGTGCATGGCGGCTCCAAGTTCTCCAGCGCTGCCGTCATCACGCCGCAAGTGATCGCCGAAATCGAGGCGCTTTCTATGTTTGCGCCGCTGCACAACCCGCACAACCTCGAAGGCATCCGCGAGGCGATGAAGTTCTTCCCCGACGTGCCTCACGTCGCGGTGTTCGATACGGCCTTCCACCAGACCCTGCCGACCTACGCCTACCTCTACGGCCTGCCCTACGAGTGGTACAAGAAGGAGGGCATCCGCCGCTACGGCTTTCACGGCACTTCGCACCGTTTCGTGTCGCTGAAGGCGGCGGAAATCGTCAAGCGTCCGCTCGGCGAACTCGAGATCATTTCCTGCCATCTCGGCGTCGGCGCTTCGATCTGTGCCATCGATCACGGCCGCTCCGTCGATACGACCATGGGCATGACGCCGTCGGACGGTCTCATTATGCCCAGCCGTGCCGGCAGCATCGATCCGGCAGTCATGATCCATCTAATGGAGCATTACCACCTGAATCCGGATGCCTTGGCGAAACTCATCAATTCCGAGAGCGGACTCAAGGGCATTTCCGGCATCTCCAACGATATCCACGAAATCGAGGCGGCCGCCGACGAGGGCCACCACCGGGCGCTGCTGGCGCACAAGGCGTTTTGCTACCAGATCCGCAAGAATATCGGCGCCTATGTCGCCGCCATGGGTGGCGTCGACGTGCTCTCCTTTACCGGCGACATCGGCGAAAGCAGTCCGCTGGTGCGCAGCCTGGCCTGCCAGGGACTGGCCTACATGGGGATCAAGCTCGACGAGGAGAAAAACAGCGCCCTCGGTATGACGCGCGCTCCCGCCATCATCTCGACCGACGACTCGCCGGTCAAGATCATCGTCATCGCCAACAACGACGAGCGCCTGCTGGCGTGGGAGGCCCTGCGCGCCATCGAGCGCAACCAGATTACGCTGGCCATCAAAGAGCAGGACGAGGCGCCGATACCGATCGAGGTGTCCGCCCATCACGTGCATTTGTCGCAGGGCGATGTCGACAAACTTTTCGGACCGGGCCATCAACTGACGCCCGAGCACGAGTTGTCGCAGCCCGGCCAGTTTGCGTGCGAGGAGAAGGTGAATCTCATCGGCCCCAAGGGCAAGATCGCCAATGTGCGCGTGCTGGGGCCGACGCGCAAGGAGACCCAGGTCGAGATCGCCATGACCGAGCAGTTCAAGGTCGGTATCCAGTCGCCGATACGCGAATCGGGCGACCTTGCCAATACGCCGGGCCTGGTACTGGAAGGGCCGGCGGGACGAGCCACCATCGAGCGTGGCGTGATCTGCGCCCAGCGCCACATCCACATGCCGCCGGAAGATGCGATGCGCATGCGCTTGCGCGACAAATACGTCGTCAGCGTGCGGGTCGAAGGCGCCCGCGAGTTGATTTACGGTGACGTCGTCGTGCGTGTGAATCCGAATTATCGTTTGGCCATGCACATCGATACCGACGAAGGCAACGCCGCCAACATCAAGACCGGCATGCTCGGCTACATCGAGGAAATCCAAAGCCGCCGCTGAACGCGACGCTCAATCGTCGCAACCGACGACGCGGTCGCGGCCGCCTTGCTTGGCGGCATACATGCGCTGATCGGCCAGTTCGACCAACTGGCGCCAGTCTTCAATGCCGTCGCGGATGCATTCGGCAACGCCGATGCTGGCCGTCATGCGCGTGCCGTCGGGGCGCTCGCCGAAGCCCTGCTCGCGAACCCGTGCCAACGCCTTGCAGGCCATGGGGGCGGTCGTGTTGGGCATGATCAGCAGGAATTCTTCGCCGCCCCAGCGCGTCAGCATGTCGCCCATGCGCAGATGGCGCTTGAGCGCTTCAACGGCGCTGACAATGACCCTGTCGCCGGCGTCGTGGCCGAATTTGTCGTTGACCTGCTTGAAATGGTCGAGGTGAAATGGTCGAGGTCGATGAAGACGGCCGTCAATGGATTGCTGCTGCGGCTGGCAAGAATGAATTGCAGTTCCATCAGTTCTTCGCCGCTTTGGCGCGAGAAACAGCCCGTCATGCCGTCGCGAATCGCCTCGCGTACCAGCACGATGATGAAGGCCAGTTGGGAAAGGCCGGCCAGCGTGGATACGCCGGCGATGAGCAGCATCAGCCAGAACGATGCGGCGAAATTCGGCCAATCGAGCACCGTCAGATTCATGGCGCCGGCGGCCAATTGCATAATCAGCAGGGGCGAAATGAAAACTGTCGCCTCAAGCAGGGTGAGCGGGAATATCGATAGCCCGGCCAGCATGACGAACGGCAGAAAGGCATAGCCGGTCGAGAATGCAGCCTGAATGCCTTGCAGTTCGAACTGGGCCATATGGTGGTAGCTGAACAGGAAGAACAGGGTCGGAATCGCCATCAGGATGCCTAGCGCCCGGTAGGCGTCCTTCATGCTGTTCATCTTCCTCGCAACGTGGATCACGATGCAGAACGCGACCGTCGCTGCCACGCGCGCGAGGACAAGAGGGATCCAGACCGCGCGCGGAAAGGCGACGACATCGACGAAGATCCAGAGTGGTGTCAGCAGCGCGAATAGACCGGCGATGAGACGCACGCGGGAAACGATCATCGCCGTGCGGCGTTTTCCCAGCAGCGAAATATGGTGGCGAGCCTGCATCAGCCAGCCGATTTCCTGATCGCTCATTTCGACGAGAATCGAGGCGAGGGCGCGGCGCCAGATGCGGTGAAGGGTCTTGTTCATGAACGTGGCGCTCGGTTCAGAATGAATCATCAGATAGGGGCTAATTCTGAAGTGTCTAGCACCCGAATGGCCATTCTACCGGCAACGGCAGATCGTCCAACTTGGTATCACCCGTTTAATTGGGAGCGTCTGGCAACAATGCGACCGCCCCTAAACAAAAACGGCCGGGAAACACCCGGCCGCTCGGTTGAACTTGCTGCTTGAATCTACTGCGAGCCCT
>JACRPB010000142.1 GCA_016214175.1 Rhodocyclales bacterium | reverse complement strand
GCGCGAAGCAGGCCGCCAGCGCGGCGCCCGGCGCGAGATCGCTGTCGAGCAGGATGCCGGCGCGACGCACGTTGTCCTCGACGCGGAACCAGTCGGCCGGCCAGTCGGCGAGCGGCACCTCGCTGCGGATCAGCTCGGCCATTTTCTCCACGCGCTCAGCCGTCATGCGCGTGATGGCGCGGTAATTGACCAGCACGGCCGGTCCCTGATCGCACATGCCGGTGCAGGACGTGGTGTCCACGCTGACCAGGCCGTCTTCGGAGACGCGCCCCGGCTCCAGCCACAGGCGTTGGCACAGCGCCTGCATCAGGTCTGCGTTGCCGAGCATGCGGTCGGTGATGTTGTCCGACCAGAGGACGCGATAGCGCCCCCTCGGCTCGGTGTGGAAGAAGGCGTAGAAGCCGGCCGTGCCTTCCACCTTTGCGCGCGGCCAGCCGGTGGCGCGCGCGATCTGGGTAATGGCTGCCGGCGGCAGCCAGCCGTGGGCCTCCTGGACTTCCCGCAGGATCTGCATCAGGCGGGTGCCGTCGTTGTCGTGGCGGGCGAGTACGGTTGCGACTATCGAATCAAGCGGGGCGGGCATTGATCACCTCATTCGGCTCTGCTGCGATGCAGCACTTCGGCAGCATAGGCCGCCGAAGTTACGTTCCTGTTGCTCTGGATCAAACTCCGTAAGCGACGATTTCCTGCGGGATGCGGTCGAGCGGCACGATCTTGTCGACGCCGCCCAACTTGATGGCTTCCTTGGGCATGCCGAAGACGACGCAAGTCGATTCGTCCTCGGCCACCGTCTGCGCGCCGACGTCGTGCATTTCCTTCATGCCGCGCGCGCCGTCGTCGCCCATGCCGGTCATGATGACGCCGAGGGCGTTCTTGCCGGCAACCTGCGCCACCGAGCGGAACAGCACGTCGACCGAGGGCTTGTGGCGATTGACCAGCGGACCGTCGGCGACCTCGACGTAGTACTGGGCGCCGCTGCGCTTGACCATCATGTGGCGGCCGCCGGGGGCGATCAGGGCGCGGCCGGGGATGACGCGGTCGCCGTTCTGCGCCTCGCGCACTTCGAGCCGGCACAGTCCGTTCAGGCGCTCGGCGAACATCGCCGTGAATTTTTCGGGCATGTGCTGGACGATGACGATGCCGGCGCAGACGGCGGGCAGCTTGGTCAGCACCGCTTCGAGCGCCTGCGTACCGCCGGTCGAGGTGCCGATGGCCACCAGGCGGTCGGTGGTGCCGTACATGTTGGCGCCGGTGTGATGGCTGGCCAGCACGGCGTCCGCGCTCAGTTTCGGCGGCGGCATCGCCGGTCGGACCGCGGTCGTGGCGGTCATGCGGCGCACGGCACCCATGTTCGCCTTGGCGGCGGACTTGATGGCGGAAACGATGTCGTTGGCCGAGTCCTGGAGGAAGGACTTCACGCCCATCTTCGGCTTGGTGATGATGGTGAACGCGCCCGCCGCGAGGGCTTCCATGGTGACCTGGGCGCCTTTTTCGGCCAGCGAGGAGCAGATGATCACCGGGGTCGGGTGCTCGGCCATGATCTTTTTCAGGAAGGTGAGTCCGTCCATGCGCGGCATCTCGATGTCGACCACCAGCACGTCGGGCCACAGCGTTTTCATTTTTTCGAGGGCGAACACCGGGTCCTGGGCGGTGGCGATGACCTCGATGCCCGGATCGGCGGCGATCGCCTGGGCGACGACCTGGCGCACGACGGCAGAATCGTCGACGACCATGACTTTGATCTTGTCAGACACTTGCCACTTCCTTTGCGGATTCCAGATTGGAGAAGGCCAACCAAACGTCGCCGCTGGCCAGATCGAACACCAGTTTGCGATGGCCGGCGCCGCCGACGTGCTCGGCGGCCGGCTTGAGGCCGCGCGCCGCGAGTTCGCGGCGTGCCGCCGTCAGATTGTTGTGTCCGACCTCGATGGCAGCGGCGTCGGTGCCGGGAAACATGTTGCCGCCGCCGAATAGCTTGGCCACGTATTCGCGCGGCGCCGTTCCCAGGTTTGCCAGCGCCCGGTCGAAGAGGACGAAGGCATCCGCGGCGTAACGGCCGTCGAGTTCGCCGGCGCGCGCCGACGCTCCCGGCATCTGGATATGGCACATGCCGCCGAGATGGCGGCGCGGATGCCAGAGCGTGACGGTGACGCAGGAGCCGAGCAGGGTCGTCAGGCGCAGCGGCGCGGCGCCGAAGTGGAAGCCGCCGGGTTCGAGATAGACCTGCGGCGCAGCGTTCATGGCAAGCGATAGATGGTCGGTTGCACAGCCGTCAGCCGCTCGGTGAGGCCGTTGAGGGATTCGGAGTGGCCGACGATGAACCAGCCGCCGGGGTGTAATTGGTTGATGAGCCGGTCCACCACCTGGCGCTTGGTGTCGTTGTCGAAATAGATCATGACGTTGCGCAGGAAAATGACGTGAAACTTCCCGACCGTGCCCGGCAGCGGCTGGTTGAGGTTCACCTGCATGAAGCGCGTGTGGTTGCGCAGTTCCGGCGCGATGAGGAAGGTACCTTCGTGCTGGCGTACGCCCTTGAGGCAGTACTTGCGCAAATACTCCGGCGGCAGGCCGCGCGCCCGTTCCATCGGATAGTGGCCGCTGCGGGCCAGCGCCAGCACCTGGGTGTTGATGTCCGAGCCCATCACCGACCAGGCGCCATTGATGCCCAACGTATCGGCCAGCACCATGCAGATGGTGTAAATCTCCTCGCCGGTGGAGGACGCCGCGCTCCAGACGTCGAACTGGCGTCCCGCCGGATGCTTGGCGGCGACGTGGTCGGCGAGGAAGTCGAAGTGTTTTTCCTCGCGGAAGAAATAGGTCTCGTTGGTCGTCAGCAACTCGACCATCATTTGCAGTTCGGCCGGATCGCGGCCGCTGGAGATCAACTTGAAGTACTCGGAATAGGTGGCCAAGCCATGCGCCCGCAGACGCTTGCCGAGGCGGCCGACCAGGAGCACCTTCTTCGAGTCGGCGAGGCTGATGCCGGCGATCTTGTAAATGAGTCGCTGGAACTGGGCGAACTCTGCGTCGCTTATTTCTTGATCTGTCATACCTGATGGGCTTACTCTGCGAGGGATTTTCCCAGGTGTGCCTGGATATCCTAAATCGACTGGACGTTACGTCCGTGCCAGCGACGTAACTGAGGAGAGTGTACATGCAAAAAACGATTTCGCGGCTTTTGGCCGCGGCGACGATGATCCTCGGTTTTTCGGCCTTCGCCGCCGCCGAGGCCGAGCCGGATTATGGCGCCAACACATTGACCGGAGATTGGGATGGGCTGCGCAACGACTGGAATAAGCACGGCTTGGCCCTCGATCTCGGCTACAAGTGGGAAATGCTGCGCGTCACTCAAGGTGGCCTGCGTAAAGGCGGCCGGCCATTGGGGCAATTCGACCTTAAAGCGAAAGCCGACATGGAGAAACTCGCCGGCTGGGAAGGGGGTACCGTCTACGTCAATTTCATGTACGACGGCGGCGGCAAGACCAACCGCGATCACATGGGCAGCCTGCTGGGCGTTTCCAACACAGAGGTTCCGGTAAGCACCTGGCGTCTTTTCCATGCCTGGGTCGAGCAGTCGTTTGCCAACGACCAGGGGTCGCTGCTGGCGGGTATTTATCCGATAGATTCCGAATTCCAGGTGCTCGAATCCGCCGCGCTGTTCGTCCAGCCGCCTTACGGTCCCTCGTCGGATCTCGCGCTGACGCGCGGCCCGTCGATTTTCAACAATTCGGCCTTCGGTCTGCGCGCGAAATGGGTGTCGGCCGACAAGAAACTTTATGCCATGGGGGCCGTGCTCGACGGCATTCCCGGCGATCCGCAGCATCCCCAAGGCACGCACATCAAGTTCGCCAAGGGCGACGGTGCGATGCAGATCGTCGAGGTCGGCTTCAAGCCGCGCGACCATATATCGGCCCTGCCCGAGAAGGCGGTCGAGGGCACCGAAACCCCGGCGCAAGCGGATGAAGAGGGTTTCGGCAAGTATGCCGTCGGCTATTGGCGTTATACGGCGAAGGTGAACGACCTCGTCGACGTCGACGCCAGCGGCAACCCGGAACGGCGTCGCAGCGCCGGCTGGTATGCGCTGACGGAACACACGCTGTGGCGCTGGCGCACGGGCGATCTGGCCGGCTTCCTGCGTTTCGGCGGCACCGACGGCGACTCCACGGCGATCAAGCGCTTCCGCGATTTCGGCGTGCGCGTGCGCGGGCTGTTACCGGGCCGGGAGGACGACGTGTTCGGACTGGCCCACACGCGCGGCGGCATCGGCGACAAGTTCCGCACCAGCCAAGCGGTCGCCGGCGTCACGGCGACGACGGTGGAATCGACCACGGAGATTACCTATCGCATCCAGGTCAACAATTGGCTCGGGGTGCAACCCTTGATGCAGCGCTATCGCAATCCTGGCGCCAACGCCGCCGTGCCGAATGCCACTGTGATCGGAGTGAAGGTGGATCTGGTTCTTTAGTTCCGCCGCCATGTGCTATCGTTGCGCCATGCGCCGCTTCCTCGCCATCGTCCTCATGCTGCTCGTTCCGCTCCAGTCCGCGTGGTCGGCAGCGGAGAGCATCCACGGCCATGCGGCCGACGCAGCGGCGGCATTGGGATTCCATTCCCATCATGGCGCGCACGATCATCATGACGATGGCGTAGACGGTCATAATGGCTGCGCCGCCGCCGACCACGATGGCGGTTACGACGACGACGGGCACTACGGCGGACACTACCATCCCGTTTTCAGCGTGCTGGTGATTGAGCCCGATCTGGAATTCGGCGCAGCCGTGCCCGCCGCACCGCCGCTGCGGCCGCCGGTGTCCTTCACCTCCCATATCCCCCTGTTGTTCGACTGGCCTCCGGCCGTTTCCTCGTAGAGCCGGCAGGCCCGTCCCGATCGGTCGCCGCATTTCGTGCGGCGACCCGCTCGTATCGCCTGCCGCTGACGCCGACTCATTTCATCGTCACGGGGAATCCGATGCGACACCTTATTCTTGCTGTCCTGCTCGCGCTGCCGCTGGCGGCGTGGGCGCAAACCACTGCGCTGACCGAAGCGGAGGCGCTGCGTCTGGCCTTGTCCCGCGCCGAAGTCGCCAACCTGGAGCGGGGCATGGTGGGAGCCGCCGCGGCCGACGCCCAGGTGGCCGGCCTGCTGCCCAATCCCACGCTGGCTTACGGCCGCGAGCGTATGCGCGGCGCGGCCGCCACGACCGACGAAACCTGGCAAATCGCCCAGACCTTCGATCTGTCCGGCCGTCGCGGTCTGCGCCAGGACGCCGCCGCGCGCCGCGTCGACGCGGCGACGGCGGGCAACGACGCGCGGCGGGCGGAGTTCGCCGCCGAGATTCGCCGCCGCTTTCATGAAGTCCTGCTGGCGCAGCAGAGCGTCCAGGCCACCACCGCCTGGGCGCAGCGTTTCGCCCGCGTCGCGGCCATCGTGGACAAGCTGGCGCGCGCCGGCGAGGCCTCCGGTTACGACCGCCGCCGCCTGGCCCGCGAAGGCCAGACCGCCGCCGCCCGGCTGGCGACCGAACAGGCGGCGCTTGAGCGCAGCCGCGAACGCCTGGCGGCCTCAATCGGCAAGCCGGGCCGCCTGGGCGGCGACGTGTCCGGCGATCTGCTGCCGGCACCGCGCTGGCCAAACTGGAGCAGCGCCCCGAGTTGCAAATCCTCGCCCGCCGCGCCGAAGCCGCCGAACTGGATAGCCGCGCCGCGGCGCGCGGTTGGGTGCCAGATGTCACGCTCGGCATCGGCACCAAGCGCAGCGACAACGGCATTACGCGGGACAACGGCGCCATCGTCAGCCTGTCGATTCCCTTGCCAGTCTTCGACCGCCAACAGGCGGGCGAACAGCGTGCCGCCGCCGAAGCCCTTACCGCCCGCGCCGAATACGTCCTGGCGCGCAACCGCGCCGAGGGCGATCTGCGCGGTTTGCATGCCCAGACGCAGCGCCTGATCGTCGCCGCTACCGATTACCGCCGCGACGCCACCGCCGCTGCGCCCGAGCTGCTGCGCATCGCCGAAGCCGCCTACCAGGGCGGCGAATCCACCCTGCTCGAACTGCTCGACGCCTATCGCGGCGCGCTGGAGGCCGAAACCACGGCCCTCGACCTCGAATGGAAGGCGCGCGAAGCGCGTATCGACTACGACCTGCTGACCGGGAGCATTACCGAATGAACAAGACCTTGATTGCCTTGATCTGCGTAACTTTGTTCCTCGCCGCCTGCGGCGACAAGCCCGCCGCCGAAGCCGGCCACGGTCACGACCATGGGTCTGGAGGCGAGAAGATCACCCATTTCACCGACAGCAGCGAACTCTTCGTCGAGTTTCCGCGCCTCGTTGCCGGCGAGAAATCGGCCTTCGCCGCGCATTTGACGCGGCTGGCGGATTTCCGCGCGCTGACCGCCGGCAAGGTGACGGTCATCCTCGCCGGCGGCGGCCAGCCGGAGGAACGCTTCGCCGTTGATGCGCCGAGCCAGCCCGGCATCTTCCGCCCGGTGGCAGTGCCGAAGCAGGCCGGCCAACGCGAACTCAGCGTCGAGGTGGCAACCGCGGAATTCACCGTGCGCCACGACCTCGGGCCGGTCACGGTGTATGCCGACCGCAAGACCGCCGACGCGGCGGGCGCGGAACACGACGACGGCGCAAGTGGTGAAATTGGCTTCACCAAGGAACAGCAGTGGAAGGTCGATTTTGCCACGGCAGAAGTCGGCAAACGTGCGCTGCGACCCGCCGTCGCCGCCACCGGCGTGCTGCGCGCCCGGCCCGACGGCGAGGCGCTGCTGACCGCCCCGGCGCCGGGGCAGGTGCAGCCGGCCGGCCGTTTCCCGCAACTGGGCCAGGCGGTGAAGAAGGGCGATCTCCTCGCTTACCTTTCGCCGCGCTTGGGCGGCGACACCGACTTCGCCGCCTTGCAGGCCTCGGCCAGTAAGGCGAAGGTGGAATTCGAGCAGGCCGAACGCGAGCGCGCCCGCATGGAAGGCCTGTTCAAGGACGAGGCGGTGCCGGAGAAACGCCTGTTCGCGGCCCGTGCCGCCGAGACTTCGGCGCGCGCCGACTACGATGCGGCAAGCCGGCGTCTCGGCCAGTATGGCGGCAGCGGTGGCGTGCCGCTGCGCGCGCCGGTATCCGGCCTGCTGGCCGACGTGCGGGTGTCGCCGGGTGCCTATGCCGCCGAAGGCGCGCTGTTGTTCCACATCGTCGACCGCCGCGCGCTGTGGCTGGAACTGCGCGTGCCCGAATCCGAGGCGGCGCGGCTCACCACGCCAAGCGGCGCGGTGTTTCGCGTCGACGGCATCGAACAAGGTTTCGATATCGTCGCGGGCAAGAACGGCCGGTTGATCGCCGTCGGCGGTGCCGTCGATGCGGCGACGCGCAGCGTGCCCGTGGTGTTCGAGTTCGCCCAGCCGGATGCGCGTCTCCGTGTCGGCATGGCCGTCAAGGCGCAAGTGTTTGTCGACGCCCCGCGCGAGGCGCTCGTCGTTCCCGCGGCGGCGGTGCTCGACGAGAACGGCATCGCGGTGGTTTTCGCTATGACCAACGGCGAAGCCTTCGAGCGCCGGCCGGTGCGCCTGGGCGTGCGCGACGGCGACTGGGTCGAGGTGGTGGAGGGCCTGGAGCCGGGGCAGCGCGTGGTGTCGCGCGGTGCGTATCTGATCAAGCTGGCCGCCACGAACACCGGCCAGATCGGCCACGGCCATGCGCACTGACAGGAAAATGACATGATCGGACACATCATCTCCTGGTCGCTCAGGAACAAGCTTTTCGTCGTCCTCGGCGGCATGCTGCTACTGGCCTGGGGCAGTTGGCAGGCGACGAAGACGCCGGTGGACGTTTTCCCCGACCTCACCGCGCCCTCCGTGACGGTGGTCACCGAAGCCCACGGCATGGCGCCGACGGACGTCGAGAGCCTGGTCACTTTCCCCATCGAGACGGCCTTGAACGGCGCACCCGGCGTGCGCCGCGTGCGCTCAGCGACCAAGATCGGCCTCTCCGTGGTGATCGTCGAGTTCGAGTGGGGTACCGACATGTACCGGGCGCGCCAGATCGTCGGCGAACGCCTGCAAGTGGCGCGTGCCACGCTGCCGCCGGACATCCCAGCGCCGGACATGACGCCGGCGGCCTCGATCATGGGCGAAATCCTGTTTATCGCGCTGGCTTCCGACCAGCACAGCGGCATGGAACTCAAGAACATCGCCGAGCAGGTGCTGAAGCGGCGCATCCTGGCCGTGCCCGGCGTGGCCGAGGTGCTGCCCATCGGCGGCGACACCCAGCAGTTCCAGGTGACGCTGAAGCCCGAGCGCCTGGCCGCCTACAACCTGACCGTGCAGGAAGTCATGCAGGCGCTGCGCGACGCCAACCAGAACGCCACCGCCGGCTTCTACGTCGAGACCGGGCAGGAGTACCTGATCCAGGGCCAGGGCCGCATCGCCGTGCTGGACGATATTGCGGAGACTCTGGTGGCGCTGCGCGCCGGCCAGCCGGTGCTGATCCGCCATGTCGCCGACATCGGCATCGGCGTGGCGCAAAAGCGCGGCGTCGGCTCGCACAACGGCAAGCCGGCGGTCGTGCTGGGCATCCAGAAGCAGCCCGGCGCCAACACGCTGGAACTGACCGAGCGGCTCGACCGCACGCGGGCCGAAATCCAGGCCGGGCTGCCGGCAGGGATGATGATCGAAAGCCACATCTTCCGCCAGGCCGATTTCATCCGCATCTCCATCGACAACCTGCTGACCGCGCTGAACGAAGGCGCGATCCTGGTGATCGCCATCGTCTTCGCCTTCCTGCTTTCGGCGCGGGCCAC
>JACRPB010000075.1:2528-8280 GCA_016214175.1 Rhodocyclales bacterium | reverse complement strand
ACCAACCTGCGGCTGGAAGAAAAAGTCGCCGAACGCACGCGCGACCTGACGGCGCTGCTGAAGAAGATGGAAGATGCACAGAACCAGATCCTGCAATCGGAAAAAATGGCGGCGATCGGCCAGCTCGCAGCCGGCGTCGCCCACGAAATCAACAATCCGATCGGCTTCGTCAATTCCAACCTCGGCACGCTGAAGAACTACGTCGAGCAACTGCTCGGCCTGATCGACATCTACGACCAGACCGTGGCCAAGGCCCCGATTCAGGCGCCGCAACTGGCGGCCGCCAAGCAGGAGGTCGATCTCGACTTCCTGCGCTCCGACATCGTCGCCCTGCTCGCCGAATCGCGGGAGGGTCTGGAGCGCGTGAAGAAGATCGTCCAGGACCTGAAGGACTTCTCGCACGTCGACGAGGCCGAACTGCAAGAGGCCGACATCAATGCCGGGCTCGACAGCACGCTCAACGTGGTCTGGAACGAACTCAAGTACAAGACCGAAATCGTCAAGCAGTACGGCCAGTTGCCGCCGGTGCGCTGCATCCCCGGCCAACTCAACCAGGTCTTCATGAACCTGCTGATCAACGCCGCCCAGGCCATCGAGCAGCACGGCACCATCACGCTGCGCAGCGGCATCAAAGGGAAGGAGATCTGGGTCGAAGTCGCGGACACCGGCCGCGGCATGACGCCCGAAGTCCTCCATCGCGTCTTCGAACCCTTCTTCACGACCAAGCCGGTCGGCAAGGGCACCGGTCTCGGGCTTTCCCTGTCCTACGACATCATCGTCAAGAAGCACGGCGGCCGCTTCGAGGTCGACAGCGCGCCCGGCAAGGGCTCGACCTTCCGCATCTGGCTGCCGATCGGCGCACCGGTCTCGTGAGCCTGACATGTCGCCTGTCGATGCCGTCGCGGCCGTCGAATCCGCCTCCGTCGAGGCGCTAAGACTCGCCGAAACCAAGTACCGCCGGCTGTTCGAGGCGGCCTGCGACGGCATACTCATCGTCAATGCCGCCAGCGGACTGATCGAGGACGTCAACGGCTATCTGCTCGGACTGCTCGGCTACCGGCGCGACGAAGTCGTCGGCAAGGCGCTCTGGGACATCGGCCTGGCCAAGGACGTGGCGGCCAGCCGGCAGATGTTCGCCCAACTGCTACGCGACAATTACGTCCGCTACGCCCACCTGCCGCTCGCCGCCAGCGACGGCCGCAGCATCGAGGTCGAATTCGTCAGCAACGTCTATGAGGTCGGCACCGCCCGCGTCGTCCAGTGCAACATCCGCGACATCTCCGAACACGCGCGCGCGCTCAGGAAGCTTGCACTGCACGCCCAGGTCTTCGATCACAGCGCCGAGGCGATGATCATCACCGACGCCGCCAACAACATCGTCACCGCCAATCGCGCCTTTACCGTGCTCACCGGCTACAGCCTCGACGAAGTGATCGGCAGCAGCCCCAACATCATGAAGTCCGGCCGCCACGATGCCGACTTCTACCGCCAGATGTGGGCGGCGCTGAAGAATCAGGGCGTCTGGCAGGGCGAAATCTGGAACCGGCGCAAGAACGGCGAAATCTTCCCGGAATGGACGACCATCAACGTGCTGCGCGACGCCGACGGCAGGATCGTCAGCTACTTCGCGGTCTTCAGCGACCTCTCCCAGCACAAGGCGCAGGAGGAACTGCTGCGCCTCCAGCATTACGACGCCCTCACCGGCCTGCCCAACCGCGTGCTGCTGGAGGACCGCGCCACCGAGGCCATCGCCCATGCGCGCCACCACGAGCGCTACGTCGCCGTCCTCTACGCCAACCTCGATCATTTCCGCATCGTCAACGAATCGCTGGGGCACATCACCGGCGACGCGGCCCTGCGCGCGATCGCCAGGCGCTTCGCCGACACCGTGCGCTCGGCCGGCACGGTGTCGCGGCTTTCCGGCGACGGCTTCGTCATCCTGCTCGACGACCTCAACGACACGGCGCCGGTCGCCAGCATGACCTCGGCGCTGCTGAAGGCCGCCGCCAGCCCGATCGCCATCGCCGACACCGAAATCCTGCTTTCGGCCTGCATCGGCATCGCGCTCTACCCCAACGACGGCGACGACTTCGCGGCCCTGCTGAAGAACGCCGACGCCGCGCTGTTCGAGGCCCGTGCGACCGGACGCAACACCTATTCCTACTTTACCCAGGATCTCAACCTACGCGCCCGCCACGCGCTGACCATGGCCGCCGAACTGCGCAAGGCCATGGAACAGGACTGGTTCGTGCTGCACTACCAGCCCCAGGTGGATACCAGCAACGGCGGCATCACCGCCGTCGAGGCGCTGATCCGCATGCAGCATCCCGAGCGCGGGCTGATCCTGCCGGCCGAGTTCATCGCCATCGCCGAGGAAACCGGCATGATCGTGCCCATCGGCACCTGGGTCATGCGCGAGGCCTGTCGTCAGCTCAAGCGCTGGCAACAGACGGGGCGCAAGCTGATCATGGCCATCAACCTGTCGCCGCTGCAATTCACCGATCCGCAACTGCTGGCATCGATCCAGGCCGTGATCGCCGAGGAAGGCGTCGATCCCCGCGCCATCGAGCTGGAATTCACCGAAGGCGCGATGATGCACAACGTCAAGGCGGCGCTGGCCATGATGACGCAACTGAAGAACATGGGCGTGCGCCTGACCATCGACGACTTCGGCACCGGTCACTCCAGCCTCAATTACCTGAAGAAGTTCCCCATCGACCGCATCAAGATCGACCAGTCCTTCGTCGCCAATCTGACCACCGACCCCAACGACGCCTCCATCGTCCAGGCCATCGTCGCCATGGCGCGCGCGCTGGGCGTGACCACGATCGCCGAAGGCGTCGAAACCGAGTCCCAGGCCGGCTATCTGCGCAACCTGCATTGCGACAGCCTGCAAGGCTATTACCTGGCGCGCCCGGCGCCGGCAGTCGAGATCGAGGCCCTGCTCGGCAACCGGCAGATGGTGGCGCCGCGCGCCGCGGCGCGCACCCTGCTGGTGGTGGACGACGAGGAGAACGTGCTGCACTCGATCCGGCGCCTGCTGCGCAGCGAGGGCTACAGGGTCATCATCGCCCACAGCGGCGCCGAGGCGCTGGACCTGATGGGCAAGCACGACGTCGGCGTCATCCTTTCCGACCAGCGCATGCCCGGCATGACCGGCACCGAGCTGCTGCAGAAAGTGCGCAAGATGTATCCGGCCACGGTGCGCATCATCCTCTCCGGCTATTCCGAAGCCAGCACCATCACCGAGGCCATCAACAAGGGCGAAATCTACAAATACGTCACCAAGCCCTGGGAAAACGAGGAACTGATCGCGCTGCTGCGCAAAGCCTTCGTGCGCTACGAGGAAGCCACGAAGCCCTGAATCACAGCCCCAGATCGGGCTCGCCGCAGGCGGCGAGGATCGTTCGGCGCGCACGGTCGCGCAGTTGTACCGCCGCGGCCCAGTCGGCGCCTGCGGGTCCCAGCGGCGCGTGGATGGACACGGCGACGTCGCGACGGCGCGGCAGCCAACTGCCGTCGCGCAACAGGTCGCGCGTGCCGCGCAAGGCCACCGGCAGCACCGGCACCCCGGCCTGGGCGGCGACGACGAAGGCGCCCATGCGGAACGGCAGCAGACCCGCCACGCGCGTAAAAGTGCCCTCGGCGAAAAACACCGGCGCCGCACCCGCGGCGAGCGCGGCGGCGATCCGCTCCGCCGCCGCGACGCCCTGCCTCGATTCGAAGCGCTCGACGAACTCGCAGCCGAGCGCCGTCAGAAACGTGCGGGCGACGAAGCTGTCGGCCAGTTCGCGCTTGGCGACGAAGCGCCATTGCCGCCACGGCAGCGCGGCGACGAGGACGATGCCGTCGAGGTAGCTGGCGTGGTTCGCCACCAGGACGCGCGGACCGTCGGCGCGCAAGTGCTCCAGTCCGGCAACGTCGAGGCGGACGCCCGTGGCCGCCAGCAGCAGGCGGGCGCCGCGGCGCGCCGCGCCCCAGGCGCGCTCCGGGCGCGGCGCGAGCGCCACCGCGAGCCACACCGGTCCGACCAGCAGCGCAAAGACGCCGCGCGCCCACAAGCCCCACGCCAGGTCGCGGGCGGCCTGCCAGCCGCGCCGCAGGCCCGGCACCAGTCCGGCCGCCGCCAGGCGCAGCACCTGGAGCCAGACCGCGCGCGGCGCCGCCGCCGCACCGCCTTCGTAGAGTTCGCGGCTGCCGGCGCGGCGGATCTTGCCGCTCGACGTCTTCAGCACGACGTGGGCCGCGGCCACCACGACGTCGTCCGGCGGCACGCCGAGCACGGCCAGCGTCGTTTCGCGGATGGCGTCGCGCAGGCGTTCCTGCGCCGGCGCATCGGTCAGCCTGGTCTCGGCGACGACGACCAGACGCTCGGTGCCGCTGACCGGATCGGGCGTGCCGAACACGGCGACGTTGCCCTTGCGGATGCCGGGAATGTTGCCGACCGCCTCTTCGAGTTCCTGCGGATAGAAGTTGCGCCCGCCTTTGATGATGACGTCCTTGGCGCGGCCGGTCGGATAGACCTCGCCGCCGGCAAGATAGGCGTAGTCGCCGGAATCGAGCCAGTCGCCGACAACGAGGCGGCGCGTCGCCTCGGCGTTGCGGTAATAGCCGGCGGTCGCCGAGGGACCGCGAAATTGCAGGCGGCCTTCGCGGCGCTCGGGCAGTTCGTTGCCCGCCGCATCGACGATGCGTATCTCGTGGCCGGGCAGCGGCCGGCCGCAGGCGACGAAGCGCAGCGCGCCCGGCTCGTCCGCCGCCGCAGGCAGCGCCTCGCCGCGCGTCGAAAAGACTTCGCGCCGCACGGCATCGACCTGCACGCCGCGCTGCGGCGTCACCGCCAGACCGACCGCGCACTCGGCGAGGCCGTAGGCCGGCGTCAGCGCCCGCGGCCGCAAGCCGCAAGGCGCAAAGCGCGCGGCGAAACGCGCCATGGTATCGGCGTTCACCGGCTCGGCGCCGTTGAAGGCGATGCGCCACGACGACAGATCGAGGGCCGCGATCTGCGCGGCGTCGACGCGCTTGACGCAGAGTTCGTAGGCGAAATTGGGCGCCCCCGACAGCGTGCCGTGCTGGCGCTGGATCTCCCGCAGCCAGCGTGCCGGTTCGGCGAGAAAGGCGAGCGGCGACATGACGGCGAAGCGCATGCCGAAATGCAGGCTCGACAACCAGGCGCAGATCAGGCCCATGTCGTGATAGAGCGGCAGCCAACTGACGAAGGTGTCGCGCGCCGTCACCTCCGCCGCCGCGCCCATGGCGCGAATATTGGCCAGCAGATTGGCGTGGGTGAGCATGACGCCCTTGGGGTTGCCGGTGCTGCCCGAGGTGTATTGCAGCAGCGCCAGTTGCTCCGGCGCCGCGGCGACGCGCAGCGGCGCGCCCATCGCCGCCAGCAGATCGGCGGCGATGACGATCGTGCGCAGGCAGGCGACCTGCCCGCGCAGCAGGTGCGCCGGCAGCGCCGCCGCGGCGAAGGTGACGAGCACGCTCGCCTGCGCGTTGGCGAGGATGGCGGCGTGGCGGCGCAGGTGGTCTTCGAGCTGCTGCGGCCGCGCCGGCGGATAGATCGGCACCGGAATGCCGCCGGCGTAGAGCACGCCGAAGAAGCAGGCGAAGAACTCCAGCCCGGTCGGCAGCATCAGCGCCGCCGCCTGCCCCGGTTCGAAGCCGCGCGCTTGCAGCCCGGCGGCCACGGCCAGCGCGCGGCGCCGCAGTTCGCCGTAGCTCAGGGCTTCCTCGCCGGCGTCGGCGA
>JACRPB010000075.1:0-2517 GCA_016214175.1 Rhodocyclales bacterium | reverse complement strand
GGCGGCCACGGCCAGCGCGCGGCGACGCAGTTCGCCGTAGCTCAGAGTTTCCTCGCCGGCGTCGGCGAGGTGGACGACATGGACGCGCGCGCCCTGATGCGCCGCGTGCCAGTCGAGGACGGCGAGCAGCGTCGCGGCCTCATCGCGCGCGCCGCGCCCCTCGCCGCCGTCGGCCGCGACCGGGGCGGCAGACGGCGGCGCAAGCGGCTGCGCGCCGCTCACCGCCGCCAGCAGGTCGCGCGGCGTCTCCATGGTACCGAGGAGCTCGGCGGACAGCTTGCAGGCGAACTCGCGCTCGACGCGCAGCAGCAGTTCGGCGCGCGCCAGGCTGTCGAAACCGAGATCGCGCTCGAAGCGGCTGTCCAGCGTCACGGCCCGCCGCAGGGCGGGATGCGTTTCGTCGCGCAGTTGCGCGACCAGGGCCAGCAGTCTTGCAATGACGTCCATGCGCCATCATAAGCCAGCCCGTCCGCGCCAGCGCAGGCAGCGCGACGCCGCGGCGCGCCCCGGCCCTGCGCCCGCTCCGGCGCGCCGCTCGACGATGCCCCGGTCATGCAGACGCCATTTGCTGGTATATTTCTCCCGCATAACAAGCAGGCCACGACAGCCAACACAACGAGGAGACCGGCCATGTTCGCCACGGATTTCAGCGTCGACGAAGCAAAGACGCTCATCGCCTTTATCGCCGACCTGCAGGGCGCATCGCCGCCCCTGCCGCAGCCGCCGCTGCCGCCGAACTGGGTCAAGGTTTTCGATCCGCCGCCGATCGGGGCCTTCGACAACAAGTGGCAGCTTTGGCAGGACGGCAGCGCCGACCGCTATGCCGTCATCGTCCGCGGCACCACTTACGATCCGGGCAGCATCGTCGAGGATCTCCTCTCGGTCATGGTCCCCGCCAGCGGCGCGCTGACGCTGGGCAAGCTCACCGTCGACTACAAGCTCGCCGACGAGCCGCGCGCCGCCGTGCATCTGGGCTTCCTGCTGGGCACCCTGCTGTTGCTGCTCGACCCGGCCGCCGGCATCGTCGCCAAGCTGTCCAGCCTGCCGCAGCACAGCGACGTCTTCGTCGCCGGCCACAGCCAGGGCGCCGGCATCGCCACGCTGTGCCGCGCCTTCCTGCATCATTCCGACCTGCTGGCGAGCCGCGGCTTCAACTACAAGACCTATGTCTTCGCCCAGCCCAAGCCGGGCAACGACCACTTCGGCTACGACTTCGAACGCGCCCTGGGCACGGCGCGCGCCTTCCGCATCACCAACGATCAGGACTGGGTGCCGCAAGTCCCCTTCACCATCGAACTGCCGCGCGACATCAACGAGCCGAATCCCATGGACCGGCTCAAGGACGGTCCGTTCGGCATCGTCCCGCGGCTCATCGCCTCGGCGCAGGACGCCTTCGCCAAGGCTCACGTCACCGGCCTCAAGTCCAGGATCGAAGAGCTCGAACGCGTGCTGGGCCGGCAGGATGCGCTTGCCACGCACGGCGCCGCGGCAGGCGCCGGCCTCAATGTCGCGCCGACCCTCAACTTCATGGGCTGCGGCGTCGAGATCGTGCGTGCCGGCACGCCGGGCACCAATCCCGACGACCCCAAGGACTTCATGTGGCAGCACCACGCCGCGATGTACTACAAGCTGCTCTGTGAAGGCGGCGCATGAAAGTCGGCATCATTGCGGTCTATACCGACCACCAGCGCCGCGGCGCCCACCACCGCGGCGTCCTGCAACCCCAGATCGGGCCGCTCATCGCCGCGCTGCTGCCGCCCGGCATCGACATTCACATTTGCAACGACACCTGGGACGACCCCGACTGGAATCGCCACTACGACCTGCTGTTCCTCTCCTGCCTGCACTCCGACTTCGATCGCGCGCGCCAGATTTCCCACTACTGGCGCCGGCGCGGCGCCAAGACGGTGCTCGGCGGCAATTTCGCCAGCAACTACCCGCAGTTGTGCGCGCCCCACTTCGACGCCGTCGTCGTCGGCGATCCCGAGTCGACGGTGCCGCGACTCTGGACCGATTTCACCCATGGCGACTTGCAGCCGCTCTACGTTTGCGGGCCCTACGATCCGAAGCAAACTCCGACGCCTCGCTACGATCTTGTGTTGGATCAGCAGGTCATGCCCGTCAGCGTCGAAACCAGCCGCGGCTGCCCTTTTACCTGCGAGTTCTGCGCCCTCACCGCGCTCGGCACTCGCTACCAGACGCGTCCCGCCGCGGCCGTGGTGGCGGACATCGCCGCTGCGCGCAACTGCCAGTCCCGATTTGCCTTCTGGCCGCGCCGCAACATTGCCGGCTTTTACGACAACAACATCGGAGGCAGCAAAAAGCATCTGATCGAACTGTGCGACGCACTGCCGCCGGTCGGCCTCTATTGGGGGGTATGCACCGCATTCAACAGCCTGCGCGACGACGACACCCTCGCGCGGCTCGCTCGCGCCGGCTGCCGCTGCCTGTTCGTCGGCTTGGAGAGCTTCAATCCGGCGGCGCTCGACGCCATGGGGAAACGGCAGAACGTCATCG
>JACRPB010000074.1 GCA_016214175.1 Rhodocyclales bacterium | reverse complement strand
GTCACCGATGGCCTGTTCATTCCCTGGAAGTCGCCGTCGACGCCGGCGACGTCGCCGGCTGCACCTGGCGCCGACGTCGTCGCCAGCCCGAAGCCGGTAAAGCAGTCGTAGCGTCCTGGCGCGACCGCCTGCGGCGAGGCACGAGCCGCCAGGTCGCGCCGCATCGAGAAGACTCGCGAACGGCTAGGCCTGGCAAGGCGCCCCTTGCAGACTGCCTCGAAGCTCAACGAACCACGGTAGAGCCTTGCGCCGTCATCGCGAGAGCGGGACGGGGTTTCGCCAGGCGGTGCACGGTGGCCATGCTGTGCCCGGTTTGCAGCCGGCCGCCCCGGCTGCGGGCACATGGCCATCCGCGCGAGGCGATGGGAGATGCGCGGGGTTTTCGCATTGCGGCATATGCGGTTTGACCATATGCCCCATTATGCGGCACCTCGGGTCCGGGCTCGCCATCGTCGCCGCTACTCCGGGCGCGGAACCGAACCGTTGCGCAAATGCCGATACAGCGTATTGCGGCTGATGCCCAGGCGTCGGGCCGCCTCGGACATGTTGCCGTGGCTGGCCTTGATGGCGCGGGCCAAAGCGGCGGCCGACAGTTCCGACAGATTGTCCGTGGCCAGGCCGGCCTCGTCATGGCGCGCCTGGGGTTCGCGCAACGCCTCGGCCAAATCGTCCGGCAAGTGCTTCCAGCCGATCCGCGCCTGACCGGGTTCGATCAAGGCACAGGCCGCACGCAAGGCGTTCGTCATCTGGCGCAGGTTTCCCGGCCAGCGGTAGTCGGCGAAAGCCGCCGCCAGCGCCGGATCCAGGCCGACGCCGAGTTGCGGCTCGACTTCCCGCAGCAACCGCGCCAGCAGCGCCGGGAAGTCATGCCGCTCCCTTAGCGGCGGCAATTGCAGCAACAGGCCGTTGAGCCGGTAATAGAGGTCGACGCTGAAAACGCCGCGCTCGATGGCGGCCGTCAGGTTGCGCTGCGTGGCGCAGATCAGGGTGCAGTCCATGGCCTGCGGGGCGCCGCCGCCCGGCGGCGTCAGGCGCCGGTCGTGCAGCAGCCGCAGCAGGCGCGCCTGGACGACGGGCGGCAGTTCGCCCACCTCGGCGACGAAGAGCGTGCCGCCCTGCGCTTCGGCGATGCAGCCGGGCGAACCGCCTGCTTCCGCGCTGCCGAACAGTTCAGTCTCGATCCGGTCGACGGCGACATCCGCGCAATTGAAGAACACGAACGGCCCCTTCGCCCGCGCGCTGGACTCGTGCATGGCCTTGGCGAAGTACTCCTTGCCGACGCCCGACTCGCCTTGCAGCAGCACGTTGATGGGCTTGTCGAGCACGCGGCGGGCGCGGTCGATGGCGGTCGCCAGGCGCTCGTCGCCCGTGTCGAGCGCCGCCAGCGCGTCGCGCGGCCGTGCGGGTCTGCTCAGGCCCGCGCTGGGCGCCTTGTGGCCCGGATCGACGCGCAAGAACAGTCGCGTGCCGTCGAGGCGCTCGGCCAATATCGGTTCGCCGGGTGCGCGACGGCTCGAATCCATCAACTCGTCGATGCGCAGCCGCAATACGCGCGACAGCGGCGTAATGCCCAGGTCGGCGGCGGCCAGCCCCAGGAGCGCAAGCCCCGTCTGATTGGCGCCAAGTATCCAGCCCTCTTCCGAAATGGCGACGACGCCTTCGCTGATGGAGCCGATGCCCTCCGCCAGCGAGTGGAAGCGGATGCGCAAACTGCCGCCGTAGCGCGCCTCGAAGAGCCGGTTCTCGACCATTTGCGCCGCGGCCCGCACCAGGCCGAAGGTGTGCGGATGCCGATCGCGATGGTCGCCGGAAATGTCCAGCGCACCCAGTATCCGGCCGTCGGGGGCCATCACCGGCACGGCGGCGCAGGTCAGGAAGCCGTTGCGCGCCAGGAAGTGCTCGGGCCCGTGCACCGCCACCGGCTTGCCTTCCGCCAGGGCCGTGCCGATGGCGTTGGTGCCGCGATGGCGTTCGTTCCAGGAAGCTCCCGGCATCAGCGCGACGCGCTCGGCGCGCGCGAGAAATCCGGTGTCGCCGAGCGCCTGGAGAATCACGCCATGGTCGTCGGCGAGGATCAGCACGCTGCCCGATTCGCGGGTCTGGGCAAAAACGAACTCCATCACCGGCCGGGCGTGGGCGATCAGCTCTTGCTGGCGTTCGGCGGCCCGCGCCAGTTGAAACGAGTTGAGGTGCAAGGCCTCCTGCAGACGCCCGCTCGGCGCCAGCCCCGCCGCCTGGGAGCGGCGCCACGAGTTGGCGAGCAGAGCTCCCACCGACTGGGGCGACGGCAACACGCCCTCCTCCCGCAAACGGTAATGAGCTCTGCGCAGTGCAGCATCGCCATCTTTCGGCAGCGTCATTTGTCGCCTTCCCTCCGTACTGGGACGCCCGGCTTGTGCGGCTATTGGTGGAGCACGCCCATGGTCCGTTCGATTCTATCGACGGCAGCGAACAGTTGCCGCATCCCCGCTTCCAGATTGGTGTTCATCGACGCCGTCCGGCTGGACAGTGAGCCGGTCAGGCCTTCGATTTCGGCTGCCGCGCGAGTCGATTTTTCCGACAGCTTGCGCACTTCGTCCGCCACCACGGCGAAGCCGCGGCCATGCTCGCCGGCACGCGCCGCTTCGATGGCCGCGTTCAAGGCCAGCAGATTCGTCTGCGTGGCGATTTCCTTGACCTGGCTGGTCAGGGATTGCACGCCCGAAAACTCCTGATTGAGTTCGGTCAGCCGCGCATTGGTTTCCGAAATGGATTGCCCCGATTCGGCAAGCTCGGTCATGGTTCCTTCGACGCCGGTCTTAACCTGCGCCAGGCGGGCGTTCAGGCTCGTCACCTGCTCGCGCAGGTTTTGCAGTTCGGGCGCCAAGCTACCCAGCTTCTGTTCCGCAACATCTGCGCGTGCCCGGTCGGCGGCGGCTTCCTGCCGCAGCGCTTCGCCGGCAGCCTGTTCCTGCGCCTGAGATTGCCGCAGGCTCGCCAGTTCCGTCTGCAAGTCTTCATGGCGCGCGTGCGATGACGCCACTTCGGTATCCAACTCCCGGATGCGAATCTGCGCGTTGTGCAACTCCCCTGCCTTCGCCCTGCCTGTGCCAAAAAACATGTGCCGCCTCCCGTTATTCCCGTCGTGAATCCGCCGTCAGCGCAAAGCAAGAATCGTGGCGGTCAAAGGTCCTCAGGATACCGTTGAACACTGCCTGGCCGCGATGTTTCGCACGATAGGCGTCGCGCAAGATCTCGACCGGATGCAGAACTTCGTAAGGCAGCATCTGCTGGAACTGCAGCCGGCAACTGAGGCAATCGGTCGCCAATCGTTCGGGAACGGCGGCAGCGATCTTGCGCGTCAGCCTTGCGCCGATGGTCAGCGAGGTTTCGTGGAAATCCTTCTTGAAGCCCATGATGCCGCCCTGGCCGCAGCAATCGAAGCCGTCGCCGACCTGGGTCGGTTCGACGCCCGGCAGCAGGCCGAGAAGCTCCATCCAGGGTTGGCCGATGTCTTGCTGGCGCTGATGACAAGGCGCGAAGTAAGCGACATTTCGCGCCGCCACCGCGCCGAATTCGCAGTTGAGTTGCCCTTCGCGCTGGAGTTCCCGGAGGTATTCGCCGAGATCATAGGTGTGGTTGGCGACGCGCAAGCGCTCCAGGCCGTCGATTTCGGCAAAGTAGCCATGGTCGCGAAACACTTTCCACGGCACCAGGCCGAGCATCCACGGCTGCCGGCCATGCGCCGAACGGGCGTTGCTGCGGCCGGTAAGCGCGGCATCGTCGAGCGCCAGGCGCGCACTGACCTGATCGGCGTCGCCGTTCGCGGCGGCGGACATCCGCTGCACCAGCGACCGATAGGCCTCGGAATACTCCGCGCCCTCGCGCAGCACCGACTTCAGGAGATAGCCGCAAGTCGGGCAGGAACAGACGATGTCGAAGCCGGCGGCGACGCATTTGCCGAGTTCCGCCAGATTGAAGCGGGCGCGGTCGAAGGTGAAGGGACGGTCGCCTTCGAGCATGGTCGGCATGCCGCAGCACTTCTGCTCCGGCACGAAGACGGCGATGCCGTTGTGCTGCAAGACCTCGACCGTGGCCTTGGCGACTTCGGGAAAGAGGTAGCGCGCGGTGCAGCCGGCGAAGTAGGCGACCTTGCGGCCGGCGGTTTGCGGCATGTGCGTGAGTCCGCGCGACTGCGCCCAACTGTCGAAGCTTTCCAGCGGGAAACGCGGCAGCCTTCTGGCCGGATGCAGGCCGGCCAGGCGCTTCAGTCCGACCGCCACCGGACTGTCGCCGACCAGCAGGTTCGCCAGTCGCGGCGCGGCGCCGCCGAGCTTGCCGACGAACTGGACGTTTTCGATCAGGCGCACGCTGTAAGGCAGTCCTGCGCGTTCGACGAAAGCATCCTTGGCCTGGCGTATCCAGGTCTGCACGGTCGGACACGGACAGATGCCGCAGGTGTTGCATAGATCGAGCATCTGCTTCATTTCGGCGGCGGAGATCCTTGCGCCGCCGGCCGTTTCCCGGTCGCGCAGTTGATATAGCCGAGGAAAGTACAGGCACGACGTGTCGTTCATCAAGTCGCGGCAATGGCCGCAGCTAACGCAGCGGTCGATGACCTTGCGCGTGCGGTGTTCGGCCGATTCGCTGCTCATCGCGATCCCCTGCCCCACTCAAGCCACCTGCGTCGCGAGACGATGCGCGGCGGCGGAGCGGACCAGCCAGTCGATCCACTGGTCGAGGCCGTGGCCGATCTTGGCCGAGACTTCGAGCAGCGGTACGTCGCCGCGCGCGGCATGCACCGCCAAGCGTGCCCGGCCGACGTCGAATTCCTCGATGTAGGGCAGCAGATCGGTTTTGGTGATCAGCACCTGGTCGGCGGCGCGCACCATGACCGGATACTTGGCCGCCTTGTCGTCGCCTTCGGTTACCGAGAGCAGCAGCACGTTGCGATGCTGGCCGATGTCGAAGTTGGCCGGGCAGACGAGATTGCCGACG
>JACRPB010000071.1 GCA_016214175.1 Rhodocyclales bacterium | reverse complement strand
TGCGGCACTTGCTCGACCTTGGCGACGTGCTGATACCACTTCGAGTGCGAGCAGCAGATCTGGGTCTGGAAAATGAAGTCGGGCTTCGGAAACTTGCCGCCGAAGGCGTACTTGTCGAGATGCATGCCGCCCCAGTAGATGCGCATGTAGGAGCACAGATCGCGAGCGAAGCCGTAGGATTCGGCGGCGTTCATGCATTCCTGGGCGAACTTGCGGTCATGGGAGACGGCTGCGGCATAGGGTTCGCCTGTGAGCGAGAAGACGTCGTCGCCGAAGGCCGTCGGGATGGCGTCGAGCGCCCAGGCCGAGCCGGACCAGCGCAGGCCGCCGTTGTCCTTGGCGCGGGCGTAGTTGATGTAGTACTGCTCGCGCAGCTCCTTGGCTTTCTTCCACAGCTTAAGCGGTTCGGTCGGATACAGATTGGACATGGTCGTCGTTTCCCTCTCAGAACAGGTCGTCTTCGCGCAGCGTTTCGAGGAAGGCCTCGATGCGGATGCGGAAAGGCTCGATGGGGCTGGTGATGTCGAATTCGAGGAACAGCGTCGGGATGCCGGCGGCTTCCAGGTGACGCTTCAAGTCCGGGTAGTCGCCCTCGTGCGGATCGCAGAACTTCTGCTGCAGGAACACCGCCGCCTGCGCCTTGTAGTCCTTGGCGAGGTTCAGCACGTGATCGAAGCGCGTGTGGTTCGGGTAATCCTTGGTCGGGCAGGCCGGCCGGTCGCAATAGCGCTCGGCGATGGCTTTGATCGGATCGGCGTCGGGCTTCGATTCGTTCCAGAAGTAGCGCGTGCCCGAGCACTGGTCGTCGATGACGATGGTGGAACCGACCGACTCGACCATGGCCATGAAGGCGACGTCGTCGTTTTCGGAACCGATGGTCATGAAACGGATGCCTTCTTCGCGCGCCATCTTGCGCGCCGGCAGCGCGGCCAGCACCTTCTTCAGTTCGGCGTTGTGTTCGGCCTTGTCGATGAACTGCGCGGTCAGCGCGGCATATAGCGCTTCGACGCCGGTGACCTTGGGATTGGCTTCCTTGCGGTATTCGTAGATTGCGTGCAGCAGGCGGCGGTTCTCATTGACGAGGGCGATGGCGGCATCGAGCTTCTCGTTCGTGAGTTTCTGGCCGGTGAGCTGTTCGAGGAATTCGCGGAAGCGCTGGATCTCGGCCCGGTGCGCCTTGCGCGCGTGCGGGCTCTGCACGTCGTTGGGCATCGGGCTGTAGTAGTCCCACTTCACCGTCGGCACGTGCAGGCGCCAGGAACCGAAGGTCTGGCGATACTGGATGCAGGACTGGGTCAGCGTCACGCCTTCGGCGTAATCGAAGCGACCGAGCAGACCCTGGGCCAGCGAGTCGCGGCAGAACGGGCAGAACATGCCGAAGATGTGCGGTTCCGACACATTCTGCGGCTCGTGGGCGCCGAGAACGCGCACCGGCAGCATGCCGGCGGCTCGTGGCGCTTCTCGTACCACGTCTTGAATTGGTCGAACAGCTTGTCGCTCATCTGAGAGATCTCCGTTGGCTTTGGCGAAACGCGCACCATATCGCACGTGATGCAGTATGGTGCACGTTGCGCCGAAACCCGCGAAAATCAATTGACTCGCGTCAAGCGATTGCAATTTACTGCATGTTACCTGCCACAGCGTTGCGGAAGGATAGTGCTACTTCGGTACCACCGCGAGCAACGCGGCAAAGCTGTCGTCTATGCTCTGGCCGCTGGTGTCCACGACCGCGTCGGCCTTGACGTACATGGCTTCGCGTCGCGACAGGATGCGTTCGAGGTCCTTCATCGCTTCCTGGTTGTCTATCATCGGCCGGTGGTCGCCCTGGGCCACGACGCGCGCCATGTGCTCCTCGGGCGAGGCCTTGATCCAGATCGTGTAGCAGGCGGTCAGCAACTCGTCGAAGGTGGCCGGCTCGGAAACGATGCTGCCGCCTGGCGAGAGCACGAAACGCTCGTACTTCTCCTGCACCGACTTCATGGCGCGGCGCTCGTAGCGGCGGTAAGCGGCCTGGCCGTAGAGGGAGAAGATTTCCGACAGCGTCATGCCGGCCTCGGTCTCGATTTCGCGCGCCAGCTCGACGAAGGGAATGCCCAGATGCTGCGCCAGCATGGTGCCGAGCGTGGTCTTGCCGGCGCCGCGCAGGCCGATCAGCGCAATGCGGTCGCGCCGGCTCTTGCTCTCGAAGGTCGACAGCAGCAGCTCGCGCGCCTCGGCCAGCTTGGCCGGCGACAGGCGGTGCAGATACTGGATCAGCAGCGTCAGTTCCGGCGGCTGCTCGGGGCCGACGCTGATCACGTCCTGCAGCGGCATGCCCATGGCTTGGGCGACGTCGCGCAGGCGCACGATGGAAATATTGCCCTGGCCGCTTTCGAGCTGGGCCAGATAGCGTTCGGAAACGCCGGAGTCGCGCGCCAGGATCTTGCGCGTCATGCCGCGCTGGGCGCGCAGGTCGCGGATGTGGTCGCCCACTTGGCGCAGGAACTCGCCGTCCTCCAGGGTCGCTTCGCCCGCCGCTTCGTTCTTTTCGCCGTTCATGTCCCGCCTTTCATTCCAGCTCGTTTTCGGCGCGATAGCGCGCCGCCTCGCCGACCAGCCAGTTCCGGAAGGCCGCCAGCGGCGCGGCCTCGGTCTTGTGTTCGGGGTAAATCAGGTAGTAGGCCTTCTCGCTGACGTAGCGATGCGGCAGCGGCGCGATCAGGCGGCCGCTCGCCAACTCGTCTTCGATCATCTGCGGCGGGATCAGCGCCACACCGAGGCCCTCGATGGCCGCCTGCGCCAGCATCGAGAACAGTTCGAAACGCGCGCCGACCATGTCGTTGGCGCAGGACAGCCCGAGCGAGGAAAACCAGTGCCGCCAGGCATAGGGCCGCGTCGATTGCTGCAACAACGGCAGTTCGGCGAGCTGTTCGGGTTCCAGGGTCTTGGCCGGCGCGATCAGGCCAGGGCTGCACACCGCCACCGGGTGTTCGCGCATCAGGTAGCTCGCGGCCGTGCCCGGCCAGCCGGCATCGCCGAAATAGATGGCGGCGTCGAAGTCCGTCTCGTCGAACAGGAAGGGCCGCGTGCGCGTGTCCATGTGCACGGTGACGCCCGGATGCTCGCGCAGGAAACCGCCGAGCCGCGGCAGCAGCCATTTGGTCGCGAAGCTCGGCACCACCGCCAGTTCCAGGCCGGCGCCGCCGCCGCGCCGCTCCATGACCGATAAGGTGTCGCGCTCCAGACCATCAAGGCGGGCGCTGATCTGGCGGCTGAAGCCGCGCCCGGCCTCGGTCAGCACCACGCCGCGCTTGGTGCGCGTAAACAGGCGCACGCCGAGAAACTCCTCCAACCCGGCGATCTGGCGGCAGATGGCACTATGGGTGAGGATCAATTCCTTGGCGGCCTGCGTGAAGCTGCCATGGCGCGACGCGGCCTCGAAAGCCACAAGCGCACCCGTGCTGGGAATTTTTCGCCGCATTCGTACCACCAGGAAAGATAGTGCCATGCAGAATATCACTACCGCGACATGCAGTCGCTGCTCGCGCGCCGTCTGAGCTTCTGTCGTCCGCGCCTGCGAGCTACCTGAAACCAGGAAAACCAGGGACAGACCACGGTTTAATTGCGTTTGGCGCGCGAGATGGCGACGCCGACGGCAGGCACGTCGCTCCCTTCACGCCATGCAAGCTGCTAAGGCGGTCGCGCCGCACCTGCCGCCGTCGCCGCCATCTCGATTGACGTGGGTGGTTTGAAGCGCGAAAACCAAACCGCTAGTCGAGACTGCGCCTTTCCGCTATATCACTATTCGAACAACTCCCCCCGACTCCGGCTCGGGTACCTTGCGTGGCCGCCCCGATTTTTCCGGTAGCGCGCGACGGCCCAGCGCCGTCGTCACCTCCGTCGCAAAGCGTTCTACCTCTACACCCTCGTCTATCGAACCGGTCCGCGCAACGTCGAAATTGCCCGGATCATCCATCAGCGGGCGGAGTACTTTCAGCTCGGGCGGTAACTTGATCGGGAGATGCGCCGGGGGATGGGGGGCGCAATAACCGTGGTCTGTCCCCTATTATCCGTTATCGTTATCCGCAGCTTGCTAATTGCAGTCGTCTTGGTTTTCCGCCCGCAGCAAGTACCCCGCGCCGCCCGGTCCACCAGTTGCCGCCGCATTTCGCCCGCTGTGCGCAAACCGCACACCTGATTGCGAATAAGTCATTTGCCGCCGCGGCGCCCGCCCATTACCCTAGCAGCCACGTAGGAGAGCACCAGCCTCCTGACCACCATACACAGGAGACGACACCATGGCCGCAAACAAGGCGACTTTCAACTGGGAAGACCCGCTGTTCCTCGATTCCCAACTCACCGAAGACGAGCGCATGGTGCGCGATACGGCCCTGGCCTATTCCCAGGAAAAGCTGATGCCGCGCATCCAGAACGCTTTCCGCAACGAAACGACCGACCGCGAGATCTTCAACGAGATGGGCGCACTGGGCCTGCTCGGCCCGACGATACCCGAGGAGTACGGCGGCGCCGGCCTCAACTACGTCTGCTACGGCCTGATCGCCCGCG
>JACRPB010000070.1 GCA_016214175.1 Rhodocyclales bacterium | reverse complement strand
GGGCAGGGTCAGGCTGCGGCGGGCGCGCACGGCGCCATGGCAGGCCATGGTGGCGAGGATTTGGTTGCGCCGCGACGTCACGACGCGGCTGGCGGGATGCTCCAGCAACTCGGCTAGCAGCGAGCGCAGCAGGGCCGGCAGGTCGGCGCCGGCCAGCAAGGCCGGAACGGCGCGCAGCGCGAGTTCCTGCGGGCCGGCGGCGGCGACCGCGAAGCCCATCGCGGCGAGGGCGTCCTGGTGTTCCTCGGCCGTGGCCATCTCGCGCGGGCCGACGGCGATCAGTGCCGGCACCAGCAGTGTTTGCTGCGGCGGCGGCCCGGCATCCAGCGCCGCCTTGAGCCTTTCGTAGAGGATGCGTTCGTGGGCGGCGTGCATGTCGACGACGACGAGCCCGGCTTCGTTCTGCGCCAGGATGTAGATGCCGTGGAGTTGGGCGATGGCGTAGCCGAGCGGCGGCGCCATCGGATTGGCGGACGCGGCCGCGGCGGTTGTCGGCGGCGCTTCGTCGTTGCGCGTCTGGCGCACGAAACCGAGATAGGCCGCAGCGTCGGGCTCGCGGATGCCCAGCGGCGCCTGGTGGTAGGTCGGCGCGACGTAGGCGGGGCGCGGCGGTGCGCTCGCGCCGTCGGCAACCTGCGGCTCGGCGTGCAGCGGCGCCGCCAGCGCCCGCGTCAGCGCGTGGAAGACGAACTGGTGCACGCCGCGGCTGTCGCGGAAGCGCACCTCGGTTTTGGCTGGGTGCACATTGACGTCCACCGCGGCCGGGTCGAGTTCGAGGAACAGCGCGTAGGCGGGGTGGCGACTGCCGTGCAACACGTCGGCATAGGCTTCGCGCGCCGCGTGCGAGAGCAGCTTGTCGCGCACGAAGCGGCCATTGACGAAGCAATACTGTTCGTCGCGTCCGGCGCGCGAATAGGCGGGCAGGGCGGCGTAGCCCGACAGGCGCAGCGGGCCGGCGCCGACGGCGACGACGCGGCTGTGGGCAAAGAACTCCGCGCCGAAGATTTCGCGCAGCCGCCGTTCCGGGTCGGCCGCCGCCAGCCGCTGCTTGACCGCGCGGTTGTGCATGAGCGAGAAGGCGACCTGGGGGCGCGCCAGCGCCATGCGCCGCAAGACCTCGTCGCAATGGGCGAACTCGGTCGCCTCGGTCTTGAGGAACTTGCGCCGCGCCGGCGTGTTGAAATAGAGGTCGGCGACCTCGATCACCGTGCCGGCGGCGAGCGCGGCGGGCTCGACGGCGTTGCCGTCGTTCTTCAAGCGCCAGGCGTGGCCGTCGGCGGCGGTGCGCGTCGTCACGCCGACGCGTGCCACGGCAGCGATGGAGGCCAGCGCTTCGCCGCGAAAGCCGTAGCTGGCGACGCGCTCCAGATCGTCGAGCGAGGCGATCTTGCTCGTGGCGTGGCGCGCCAGGGCCAGCGGTAGGTCGTCGCGTTCGATGCCGCCGCCGTCGTCGACGACGCGGATCAGCTTGACGCCGCCTTCCTCCAGTTGCACGTCGATTTTCGTCGCGCCGGCATCGAGGCTGTTCTCGACGAGTTCCTTCAGCACCGAAGCCGGGCGCTCGACCACCTCGCCGGCAGCGATCTGGCTGATGAGGAGGTCGGGGAGGGCGTGGATGCGGGGCATTGGCCCGATTATAGCGGCGCGGCGCTTGCGGCCCGCCGCCGATATGCCGCGCCGGCTGCCTCTTTGGGGCCGCCGGCGCCCGTTTCAGGCGACCCAGTTGTCGAGGCGCAGGCCCGCGATACGCGCGAACTCGCGCTGATTGTTGGTGACCAGGGTGGCGTCCAATGCCAGGGCGTGGCAGCCTATCCACAGATCGTTGGCGCTGATGGGCGTGCCCGCTTCGCGCAGCCGGGTTGCCTGCACCGCATAGTGTTCGCACAGGGCGCGGCCGGTCTCGTAAATCACCGGCACCTGGCGCGTCAGCCGCTCCAGTCGGGCGAGTACGTCGTCCTTGCGGTTGCTGCGTTCCGCCCCTTTCAGCAGTTCGGCGAAACTGACAAAGGACATGCCCAGCCGGGCATTTTCGTCCAGTGCGTCTACGCGGCCGGCGACCGTCGCCGGCTTGTGCTTGATGAGGTAGATCAGGGTATCCGTGTCGAGCAGGAAAATCACAGCGACTCGCGCTCCTGTACTGCCGGCTGCTCGGCGCGATCGGCTTCCAGCGCCGCGACGAAATCGTCGTCGAAGCCGGTCAATGCCTCCAGCAGTGCCGCGCCGCGCGGTGAGGGCAACGGATGGATAAGAAGATCGCCGGCCTCGGTGCGCGTAATCTCCACCCGCTGGGCGTCAAGTCGGAACTCCTGCGGGATGCGCACGGCCTGACTGTTGCCGTTCATGAACACGCGGCTGGCAAGAGTGGTCATGGCGCTTGTCCTGTGTGTACCAAGTGTACCTATTGTAACGTAGCGGACCAGAACTTGGCGGCGGTTATGGCTTTCATCGGTGTGGCCGATCTGTCGCTGAAGGTATCCCGGCCGTCTCCGGTACAATCGCGCACCTTCCCCATCCGCCGCCGTCCGCATGGAACTCCTCGCCCAATTCATCGACATCGTCCTCCACCTCGACAAGCACCTTGCGGTGCTGGTGGCCGATTACGGCACCTGGATCTACGCCATCCTGTTCCTGATCGTGTTCTGCGAGACGGGGCTGGTGGTGACGCCCTTCCTGCCCGGCGATTCGCTGCTGTTCGTGGCCGGAGCGCTGGCGGCGACCGGCGGCATGGACATCGCGACCCTGATCGGCGTGCTGCTGGCGGCGGCGGTGATCGGCGACAACACCAACTACTGGATCGGCCGCTGGGTCGGCAAGCGCGTGCTGCATTGGGGCGAGGGCGCGCCGCGCTTTTTCAACCGTGCGGCCTACGACAGCGCCCACGCCTTCTACGAGCGCTGGGGCGGGCTGACCATGACCCTGGCGCGCTTCATTCCGCTGGTGCGCACCTTTGCGCCTTTCGTCGCCGGCGTCGCGCGCATGACCTACGCGCGCTATTTCGTTTTCGATTTTCTCGGCGGCGTCACCTGGGTGTTTTCGCTCTGCCTGGCCGGCTACTGGTTCGGCAACTTGCCGGCGGTGAAGAACAATCTTTCCTTCGTCATTCTCGCCATCGTCGGCATTTCGGTGCTGCCCATGGTGGTGGGCTGGCTGCGCCAGCGCTCCGCGCGCTGAGAAAGGTCCGCCAGGGCGCGATGCGCTAAAATGCGCCATGCGCGTATTCCTGTTGGCAGCGGCATTTTCGACGCTTATGACGGCCTGCACCGCCACGTCCGGTAACGGTCCCAAGGGCACTACCGGTTTCGATCCGGCGCAATTGGCCAAGACCGACATCGACCGCGTTGCCGATTCCCACCGCCGCGAAGCCTTTGCCAGCCTGCGCCTGCTGGCCGAAAAGCTCTACCGCCGCAATCCGCGCGAATGGCGCAAGTCGTCTGCCGCCAGCGCCGAGGCGGCACTCGGCCGCCTGTTCGATCCGCGCTACGCCTGGCGCCTGCCTGAGTTCGGCGGCAAGTCAGGCGTCGACATGATCGCGGCGGGCCTGCGCGAGGATTACGCCGGCGACCGCGTGGCGGCCCTGATCGGCGGCTTGGGCGGCATGCTGCATGCCGCGTTCGAGGAGCGCAGCGAGTTTTTCTTCACCGACGACCTGAATCCGCAGAAGCTCTACAACAGCGCACGCAACGTCGAGATCGCGGCCTGGAAGCTGTCCCAGGCGCGCGATGCCGGCGGCCGGCTGCTGCTGCTTTCCAACGAAATGAATCCCGAGCACAACCTTTCCTTCGAGCGCGAATTCGGCAAGCTGATCGGCAATCTGGATCTCTTGACGACGCTGATCGCCGACAAGACCCATCGCGGCGTCGCCAAGGCCGTACAAAGCGTCGCCTCCTTCGTCTTCCTGCCGGTGGCGACCCTGAAATGACAACGAACCAAATCGAACTCGCGGCCGCAGGCAAGACCTACGTCATCCTGATTTCCGGCCGCGGCAGCAACATGCAGGCGCTGCTGGCGGCGCAGTTGCCGGGGCGTTGCGCCGCGGTCAT
>JACRPB010000069.1 GCA_016214175.1 Rhodocyclales bacterium | reverse complement strand
TGAAAGCCCGGTACATCCGGGCTTTTTTGATGTTCCATGTACCTGCCTAATTCGAGGGCATAGGTTTTCGAAAAAGTATCGTTCGGTTCTCTGCCGAGTGCTGTTTTCGTCTGACCGAATTCGCGTGTCGTCAGCACTATTGGCGCGATCACGCCGACCACTGTCACGTCATAGGGGAGGTAGTGGCGGCTAGGCTTACTCATCGGACGGATTCAATTCCCCGTGCACGCTTCATGCCGCTTTTCGTGCCCGCCCGACATTGCCGCCGGCGTGCTTTCGTGGGCCTTCGGTCTTTGGTTTCGTGGCCCTTGCCACCTTCACGCCGGGCACCGGCTTGATCGTCAAGCCAACACGCATTCCGGCGCGAGTTGCCATATTCACCAGCGCGTCGAGGCTGAATTCACCGATCTTGCCCTTCAGCAACTGACTTAGCCGCGGCTGTGTGATGCCAAGGGACTGCGCCGCTTTCGCCTGCGTCAGGCCGCTCGCCTTGTACCAGCGCTCGACCGCCATCATGGTTTGCGAGCGCAGCAGCAGGTTTTGCGCCTCGTCGGCATCGAAGCCCAGATCGGCAAACACGTTGCCGCTTCCTCGGGTCATGGTCAGCTTGCTCACTTCCGTTTCCTCTCGTTCAGTAGATCGCGATAACGCTTGTTCGCCAGGTCTATGTCCTCCTTCGGCGTGCGCCGGGTCTTCTTCTCGAAGCCATGCAGCACATAGACTGCCTCGGCTAACTTGGCGACGTAAAGCACGCGGTAGCCGGTCTCCGCGTGGATGCGAATCTCCCGCACTCCCGCGCCGACGGTTTCCATGGGCTTCCAGTCGTCCGGCTCGTCGCCTGCCTGCACCAAACCCAACTGATGGCCAGCGTCTCGCCGTGCTTCCGGCGAAAATGACTTGATCGCCTCAAGGCTGTTGCCGAGCCAAGTCAGCGGCTTCTGTTGGGCCTTTCGCATGAGGGTAGCTTATTCCGGTTTCAGTATAATTTCAAGCGGAAGAATTACCCGGAATTTGGCTGGGCGTTGCTGTCGCTCCGTCCCTACTTTACGAACTGCTCAAGTAGGCGGCGCTAGTAGCAGCGCCAGTGGGGGAAGCCGGCATGCGGCGGCCAGCCGTCGGCGAACGGATAGCCCGGCCAAGGTGGCGGCACCGACTGTAGTACCCGGCACTGCCGCGCTTCCTGCGCGATGCGCTCTTGGCAACGGCGCTCGTATTGGGCCTGCTCCGCAGCGAAGTCCTCGAAGGCGAGGCGCCTTTCGGCGTCGAGCAGTTGGTCGATCACCTGCGGCGCCACGCCCTGTCCGAGCATGGTGCCGATTTGCTCCGCGCTCAAGCGCAGGCGCGTGTGAGCCTTGTCCAGTTTGGCGACGATGGCCGCCGCGTTCTCGCCTTTTCGGCTCATCGCGATGATGTCCTGGATGCCGATGGAGGTTTCGATACTGTCCGGCGCGGTCGCCGGCAGTCGTTCGATGCGCTCGGTTGCCGGCGGTGGCACCGCGGCACAACCGGCAAGCAGGGCAAAGGCGCCAAGCGCGGCGGCGGCCGGCAGTCGGTGCAGCAGCCAATGCTTATTCATGGTTCTCCTCATATCGCCCCGCGACGGCGGCACATAGAATGGCCATGATCATCCCAATCGGGGCTTGGAGCAAGAATGCGTTTTGCGTCGTTGGGCAGCGGCAGTCGCGGTAACGCTCTGGTCGTGGAAGCCGCCGGCACGAGGCTACTCGTCGACTGCGGCTTCGGTCCGCGCATTCTGGCAAAACGTCTGGCGCGCCTGGGACTGGCGCCGGCCGAGATCGATGCCGTGGTCGTCACGCACGAGCACAGCGACCATGTGGGCGGCCTTGCCGCATGCGCCGCGGCTTATCGGTTCGACGTCTTCATGACCCACGGTACGCTCATGGCTTACGGGCGCAATCAGTCCGAGGACATTCGGCTGTTCGACGGCCATGTTGCATTTGGCGTCGGCGCTTTCGAGGTGCGGCCCTTCCCGGTTCCCCACGACGCGCGCGAGCCGGTTCAGTTCGTCTTGTCCGACGGCCGCCATACGCTCGGGGTGCTGACCGATACCGGCCACGTGACGCCGCATGCCGTCGAACTGCTGTCGGGTTGCGATGCGCTGGTGCTCGAGTGCAACCACGATGCGGCGATGCTGGAACAGGGACGCTATCCCTACCCGCTCAAACGGCGTATCGCAGGGCGCTTCGGGCATCTCGAGAATCGGGAGGCGGCCGACTTGCTGCGGCAGATCGACAGACGCAAGTTGCAGCGCCTGGTCTGCGCCCATCTCAGCCAACAAAACAATACGCCCGAACTCGCTGTCGCGGCGCTCGCCGAGGCGCTGGGCGGGCGCCCGGACTGGCTCAGCGTTGCGGGCCAGGATGACGGATTCGACTGGCTTACGCTGGACTGAGCAACAAAAAAGCCAGCACGAGGCTGGCTTTCTTGTCGAGGGGAAAGCCAATTACTTCTTGGCTTCTTCCTTCTTCGGCTCGGCAGCCGGGGTGGCAGCGGGAGCGGCGGCCGGGGCGGCGGCAGGAGCAGCCGCATCGGCAGGCTTCGGGGCTTCCGCGGCGGGTGCCGGGGCGGGAGCGGGCGCCGGAGCGGGGGCGGGAGCAGGAGCCGGCGCCGGCGCCGGAGCGGTTTCGGTCTTGCCACAAGCGGAAACGGTCAGGGCAACCAGGGCGGCGACGAGGAGGGAGTGTTTCATGTGAGTTCCTTTTTTAGATGAAGAATTTTGGATGAAGAATTCAAACCTTGGAGGAGGTCAGGGAGTCCCTGACCAGATTTCGATTCTAGCATTTCCGCTGAGCGCTGATCCTCTTAATACGCCATTGCCGTGGCAATGCGTCGGAACGGCAGTCGCCGCACAGGCTATGCAAACGTCAGGAAGCTGTAGCGATACCATTCGTGTAGCAGGGCAAGGGCTGATGCGCTGATGCCGTCCAGGTTATCGAGCCTGCGGCTATCGGCCAGACGGCGGAAAGTCCGTCTGTCCTTGGCCGGGATTGTCGTCTGCTCGCCGTTGACGAAGAAGCGCGTGCCGGAAAACAGCAGTTGTGTGCGCGCGTCCAGCCGCAGCCCGCGTTTGGCCGCTGCGGCGGCGAAACGGGCCGGCGACAGCGGATGGGCGGGGCGCTCGAAATAGACGTGGGCCTTCGGGTCGGTCAGCATGCAGCCGAGAAATTCCGCGACCAGATCGTCATTCCAGCGTATTCCGGCGAGGATCTGCTTGACCTGTTCGCGCATCGCGGCGCCGATTTCTGCCGGATGCTTCTGCGGTGCGAGATCCGGATCGCGATAGCGTCCGGCCACTTCGACGCGTTCGGCGAGGAACAGCAGGAATTGCTCGGCCAGTTCCTGGGCGGGCGCGGTGCGGAAGCCGACCGAGTAGGTCATGCATTCGCCGATAGCGACGCCGTCGTGCGCCCATTCGGGCGGCAGGTAGAGCAGGTCGCCGGATTCGAGCACCCAGTCGTGCTTGGGGCGGAAATCGGCAAGGATGCGCAGCGGCAGGCCGTCGATCAGCCGCTGATCCTTCTGGTTGCCGATGCGCCAGCGCCGCTGGCCTATGCCTTGCAGCAGGAAGACGTCGTAGTTGTCGAAATGCGGACCGACGCCGCCGCCGTCGTTGGCATAGCTGACCATGAGGTCGTCCAGGCGCGCGTAGGGGATGAAGCTGAACTCGCGCATCAAGCGGTCGGCCTCCGGCAGCAGCAGGTTGAGTCCCTGCACCAGGGTCGTCCATGGCTTCTTGGCGCGGCGGAAACGCTCGCGCGTGAACGGGCCGTGTTCGATGGTCCAGCGGCCGCCGGCCTGGGAGACGAAGCGCGACTCGGCGTCGTCGCGGCCGGCGAGGTCGAAGAGTTCGTCGCGCGACAGCAGGCCGGTAAAGCCGGGCAGGGCGTTGCGGACGAGGAGGGGTTTCTTTTGCCAGTATTCGGCAAGGAACTGCGCGACGGACATGCCGCCCAGCAAGGCTTCGAGGAAGGGAGCGTTCATGGGCGGATTATAATCGCCGCCTTTTCCGGTTCCGCCCACTTATGCCCCACGCACTGATCGAATCCCTGGACAACGAAGGCCGCGGCGTCGCCCATGTCGAAGGCAAGGCGATCTTCATCGAAGGTGCGCTGCCGGGAGAGGAGGTCGAGTATTCGAGCTACCGCAAGAAGCCGACTTACGAGCAGGCGCAGGCCGTCAGCATTCTCCGGGCGTCGAGCCAGCGCGTCGCGCCGCGTTGTCCGCACTTCGGCGTCTGCGGCGGCTGCAGCATGCAGCATATGGAGCCGGCGGCGCAGACCGCCGCCAAGCAGCGCGTGCTTGAAGACGCCCTTTGGCATCTCGCGCGCCTGCGGCCGGAGATTCTCTTTCCGCCGATCGCCGGTGCCGCCTGGGGCTATCGCCACCGGGCGCGGCTGTCGGTGCGGCTGGTGGCGAAGAAGGGCGGTGTGCTGGTCGGATTCCACGAGAAACGCAGCAGTTACGTCGCCGTCATGGATTCCTGCGAAGTGCTGCCGCCGGCGGTGTCGGCGCTGTTGCCGCGCCTGCAGGAACTGGTGGGCAGCTTGTCGATTCCCGACCGTCTGCCGCAGATCGAAGTGGCCGTCGGCGACGGCCAGATCGTGCTGGTGCTGCGCATCCTCGAAGCCTTGACCGCGGCGGACGAACACGCGCTGCGAGCGTTTGCCGACCGCCACGGCGTCGTCTTCCATCTTCAGACCGGCGGTCCCGATACGGCGGCCCTGTTCCACCCTGCCGCCGCGCCACCGCTCGCTTATACGCTGCCGGACTTCGGCGTCGCGCTGCGCTTTCGACCCACGGATTTCACCCAGGTCAATCACGGCGTGAACCGCATGCTGGTGCGCCGTGCCATGGCGCTACTGCAGCCGAGAGCCGGCGAGCGCATCGCCGACATGTTTTGCGGCCTCGGCAATTTCACGCTGCCGATCGCCTGTTCGGGGGCCAGTGTCCTCGGCGTCGAAGGCAGCCGGCCGCTGGTCGACCGCGCGCGCGCCAATGCCGAACTCAACGGCCTCGGCGAGCGCTGTGAATTCGCGGTGGCGAATTTGTTCCTGGCGACGCCAGAGAGCGTCGCGACGCTCGGCCGTTTCGACAAGATGCTGATCGATCCGCCGCGCGAAGGCGGGATCGAACTCGTCAAGAGCTTGGGCGCGGACGCACCCCGCCGCATCGTCTATGTTTCCTGCAATCCGGCGACGTTGGCGCGCGATGCCGCGGTACTGGTGCACGAGAAGGGCTATACGCTGCGCGGCGCCGGCATCGCCAGCATGTTTCCGCAAACTTCCCATGTCGAGTCGATCGCGTTGTTCGAACGCTAGAAATGATAAGGGCAGCCGTAGCTGCCCTTGCGTGACGACATAGACGAACTCAGTCGCGTTCGCCCGAAAACGCCATCAGCAGGTTGAGCAGGCTGACGAAGACGTTGTAGATGTCGAGATAGACGGCCAGCGTTGCGCTGACATAGTTGGTTTCGCCGCCGTGCACGATGCGATTGATGTCGTAGAGGATGTAGGCCGAGAAGATCACCACGGCCAGTGCCGAAATCGCCAGCGCCAAGGCCGGAATCTGGAAGAAGACGTTGGCCAGCGCGGCGAGCAGGATCAGGATCATGCCGGCGAAGAGCGACTTGCCGAGGCCGCTGAAATCGCGCTTGGTGGTGGATGCGATGCCCGCCAGTGCGAAGAAGATGCCGCCGGTACCGCTCGCGGCGAGCGCGATCAGCGTGCCGCCGTTGGCGAAGCCCAGGGCTACTTGCAGAATGCGCGACAGCATCAACCCCATGAAGAAGGTGAAGCCCAGCAGCAGCAAGACGCCGACGCCGCTGTCCTTGTTCTTCTCGATGCCCCACATGAACGCGAACGCGACGCCGAGGAACAGCAGGAAGCTGAGCAAGGGGCTACCGGCAAAGAACGAGAAGCCCAACTGGATGCCGACCAGCGCGCCGATCACGGTCGGCACCATCGTCAGAGCCAGTAGCGCATAGGTATTGCGCAATACGCGGTTCTGCTGCAGCGCCAAGTCCTGGGTGGACGGGTATTGACCGAATTGGATGTCTTGCATGGAAGGAACTCCTCCGTTACGGGAAAGTGTACTGTCGGTAAGACTATAGGAAGGTGGTGAAAGTTTCAATGCGGCCATGCGGATATGCGGCCGCTTTGCTTCTTTTCAAGGCGTGGAACGGCAAGCCGAAAGCGGGCGATATAATCCGCCCGCGCCGGACAGGCGGCGGATCGATCGGCCGAAGTCAAAACCGGCAAAGAGTTGCGGATGGGTGGCAGAGCGGTTGAATGCACCGGTCTTGAAAACCGGCAACCCGCAAGGGTTCGTGGGTTCGAATCCCACCCCATCCGCCAGTCAATTCGCGGCGGTCTTGCCCTTGCAGGCTGCGTAGGCGCTGCTGGCGCCGTCCTTGAACGAGGCTTCGTTGCCGTTGATGTCGAGCGCGTTGTTGCCGCTGACGTAGCGGTTGCCGTTGGCAGCCTTGTCGAGGCGCATTTCGCGGTCCGGCAGGATGAGCCACACCGCATTGCCGCCGTCCAGCGTGCGCACGTAGATGCGCTTGCCGCTGCCGCAGACGTATTCGGCGGCGTCGGCGGGGGCGCGCGAACGATCCTGGACCGTGTCGCTGCCGAAAGGCCAAAGCTTGGCAGGTGTGTCGGCACACGCCGACAGGAGCAGGGCCATGCCGGCCCAAACCGGAAGCGCGCGACGAATGACGGTCATGTGAAGTTTTCCCTTATGAGTTGCAGGCGCTAGACGGAGGCGTCCGAACGCAGGGCGTCGGCCCAGCAGTTCGGGGTCTCGTAGATGCGCACGCGTTCGAGACGCAACTGGTTGCCGTAGGTGTCGCGATACACCGTGTCGAGGGTGGCGAAGGCGATGCGCGCCAGGTTTTCGGCCGTCGGCACGCGGTCGAGCAATACCGTCTTGTGGCCCGGCAGGTCGGCGAGGAAGCCGACGATGGCACGGTCCTCGCGCCAGGCGAGGAAGGCGTGGTCCCAGGCGTCGACCAGATGGCGCAGGGCCAGGGATTTCACTTCCGAGAAGTCCATCACCATGCCGTTTGCGGGGTCGCCGGCGGCGTCGATGGTCTGCCCCGACAGCGTGATCTCGATGGCGTAGCGGTGGCCGTGAAGATGGCGGCACTGGCGCTGGTGATCGGGGATGCGGTGGCCGGCGTCGAACTCGAGGCGGCGCGTGATCTGCATGGGATCGGTGATAAGCTGAAGGGCCGCGAATTATAGCATCGCCTTCGTCATGCCTTCCCCGGTTCTGCCGCTCACTGTCGACGATCATCGGCGCGATAGCACCGGCATGACCTACGTCTATCCGGTCGTTTCGCGTCGGGCCGGCGGGGTCTCGATCGGCATCAACCTGAATCCGAACAATGCCTGCAACTGGCGCTGCGTCTACTGCCAGGTGCCGGATCTGACGCGCGGCGGGCCGCCGCCCATCGACCTTGGCCTGTTGGAAAGCGAGTTGCGGCGGCTGCTCGATGACATTTTGCGGGGCGGCTTCATGGCGGCACGCGTGCCCGCGGACCTGCGCCGTCTCGAAGACGTGGCGTTTTCCGGCAACGGCGAGCCGACCAGCGCTCAGGAATTTCCCGCGGCAGTCGCCGTCGCCACAGAAGTGCTGCGGGACAACGGGCTGCACGGGAAGCTGAAGCTGCGCTTGATTTCCAACGGTAGTCTGCTCGACCGGAAGCCGGTGCAAGAAGGCATCGCCCGTATCGGCGCGGCCGGCGGCGAGGTCTGGTTCAAGGTGGATGCGGGAACCGCGGCGGGCATGGCGCGCATCAACGGGACCCGACAGGGGCCGGATGCTGCGCAACGACGCCTGGCGCTATGCGCCCAGCTTGCCCAGACCTGGGTGCAAAGCTGTTTTTTCACCTGCGACGGCAAGCCGCCGGGCGAAGACGATCTCTCAAGCTATCTGGAATTGCTGGAGCCGCTGGCCGAGCGCCTGGCGGGCGTTCATCTCTACAGCTTGGCGCGGCCGTCCTGCCAGCCCGAGGCGCCGCGGCTCGGCCGCTTGTCGGCCGACTGGCTCGAAGCGCTGGCGCAGCGTGTGCGCCGCTCGGGGCTGATCGTCAAGATCAGCCCCTGAACGCGTTCAGCCTTTCTTGGCGGCCTTGGCCTGCTTTTTCAGGCTCTTGAACAGGTCGGAGTCATGCGCCTTCAGATACTCGACGACCTCGAAGTCGTCCTTGCGCACCTTGCCGATGTCGATTTGTTCGACATGGACCAGGCGTAGCAGATGCTGGACCGGGCGCGGCATGTTGCGTCCGCTCTCGTAGCGCGAACCGCCGCTTTGCGTCACGCCGAGCTTCGACCAGAATTGTTGTTGGTTGAGGCCGAGCTTGCGCCGGATTTCGCGGGCGTCAATCTTGTCCGTGGCTTTCATGGTGATCCTCACAAAGAAATCAATTAATTGATGGTGGGGTGGATTGGGATATTACCGAAGTAATATGTCGCAAAGGATAGCAGTTATTTTTTTGCCATACAACCCCGGAATAATCGCGGTTATCCCGGATGGGATTGTGAAGCCCCGTTGCATGTCCGCCGCGCCGCGGCACCAGATGCGTTAAAATCCGCGCCTCCGACAAGTCCGAAATTCGACGATGGCACTGATAGTTCAAAAATACGGCGGCACCTCGATGGGCTCGCCCGAGCGCATCCGCAACGTCGCGAAGCGCGTCGCCCGCTGGAAAGCCCAAGGCCACCAACTGGTGGTGGTGGTGTCGGCGATGTCGGGCGAGACCAATCGCCTGCTCGCCCTGGCCAAGGACGTTTCGCCGCTGCCCGATGCGCGCGAGCTCGACGTCATGATTTCCACCGGCGAGCAGGTATCCATCGCGCTGCTGGCGATGGCGCTGAAAGACGTCGGTCTCAAGGCCAGGAGCTATACCGGCGGCCAGGTCAAGGTTCTGACCGACAGCACTTTCACCAAGGCGCGCATTCTCGATATCGATCACGCGAACATTCGCCGCGACCTCGACGCCGACACCGTCGTCATCGTCGCCGGGTTCCAGGGCGTGGATAGCGACGGCAACATCACCACGCTTGGCCGCGGCGGCTCCGATACTTCCGGCGTGGCGCTGGCGGCGGCGCTGAAGGCCGACGAATGCCAGATTTATACCGACGTGGACGGCGTCTACACCACCGATCCGCGCATCGTGCCCGAGGCGCGCAAGCTCGATCGCATCACTTTCGAGGAAATGCTCGAAATGGCCAGTCTCGGCTCCAAGGTGCTGCAGATCCGCTCGGTCGAGTTCGCCGGCAAGTACAAGGTCAAGTTGCGCGTCCTCTCCAGCTTCGAGGAAGAAGGTAAGGAGACCCTGGGTACGCTCATCACTTTCGAGGAAGACGCAAAGATGGAACAACCGATCATTTCCGGCATCGCCTTCAACCGCGACGAGGCCAAGCTCACGGTGCTCGGTGTGCCCGACCGGCCCGGCATCGCCTATCAGATTCTCGGCGCCATTGCCGACGCCAACATCGACGTCGACATGATCATCCAGAACGTCGGCCACGACGGCACCACCGATTTTTCCTTCACCGTGCCGCGCGGCGAGTTCGCCCGCGCCAAGAAGATCCTCGACGACCAGGTTTCTCCTCATGTTGGCGCGCGTGCCGTCGAGGGCGACAACCGCATTTGCAAAGTCTCGGCCGTCGGCGTCGGCATGCGCTCCCATCCGGGCGTGGCGAGCAAGATGTTCCGGGTGCTGGCCGAGGAGGGCATCAACATCCAGATGATTTCGACCTCCGAAATCAAGATCTCGGTGGTGGTCGACGAGAAGTACCTCGAACTCGCGGTGCGCGTACTGCACAAGGCGTTCGAGCTGGATCAGGCGACGCTCTGATCGGCGATATTTCCGGCGCGGCGTCCGCGCCGGAAAACCTCGGGCGTCGGGTATAATCCGCGGCGTTTCATGCTTGTTCCGGCGCGATGCGCGGATGGGGTTACCCAAACGCGTGCCGGGGCAAGGACCGGAGAAGTGGCCGAGTGGTCGAAGGCACGCCCCTGCTAAGGGCGCATCTGGGCAAAACCTGGATCGAGGGTTCGAATCCCTCCTTCTCCGCCAGTAAGCTGGCAAACGCTTTCCGTCGCCATCGCCCCGCCGGCCCTCTGTGCTTGCGGGGTTTTTCGTTTCCGGTCGCCGATCTTCCGCCACGCAAGCATCAATCCCGTCCGCTCATTCCGCCTGCCGATGCCCGCTTCCCTTTCTCCGCGCGACGAACGCTTCCTGCTGTTCACCCTGGCGGGCATCCAGTTCAGCCATATTCTCGATTTCATGATCGTGATGCCGCTCGGGCCGATCCTGATGCGCGCATTCGGCATCGGAGCGCACGAGTTCGGCCTGCTGGTGGCTTCCTACAGTTTCAGCGCCGCGATCTCCGGCGTGTTGGCGGCGACCTTCGTCGACCGCTACGAGCGCAAGCGGCTGCTGTTGGTGAGCTGTACCCTGTTCGGCCTGGCGACTCTGGCCTGCGGCCTGGCGCCCAATTTCCCGACCCTGATGGTGGCGCGCGGTCTGGCCGGCGCCTGCGGCGGCGTGTTGGGCGCGCTCGTGCATACCATGGTCGGCGACGCCATTCCCTACGCCCGCCGCGCGGCGGCCAGCGGCTTCGTCGCCAGCGCATTCGCCGTCGCGTCGGTGGCCGGGGTGCCGCTGTCGCTGTGGCTCGCCAACCTCTTCGACTGGCGCGCGCCCTTCATCCTGATCGCCGCGCTGAGTCTTCTGCTCGTCGTCATCGGCGCGCGCATACTGCCGGAACTGCGGCATCACCTGAGCGCGGCGGGGCGCGCGCACCTGCTGGCGGCGACGTTCGCGGTGCTGGGCGATGCGAACCACCTGCGGGCTTTGGCCTATTCGGCACTCATCATCTTTTCCGGGTTCACCGTGATTCCCTACATCACCGTGTATGCGGTCAATAACGTCGAAATCCCGCAGCGCGACATCCCCTTCGTCTATCTGGTGGGCGGCGCCGCGACCCTGCTCACCGCACGCTTCATCGGGCGCTGGGCCGACAGGCGCGGCAAGGTCGAGATTTATCGCGTCGTCGCCATCGCCGCCATGCTGCCCCTGCTATTGGTGACCCATATCGGCGTCGTGCCCTTGTCGGTCTGGCTCGTCTGCACCACGGCCTTCTTCGTGCTGGTGTCGGGGCGCATGATTCCGGCCATGGCGATTATTACCTCGGCCGCGCGGCCCAAGCTGCGCGGGACGTTCATGTCGCTCAACGGTACCGTGCAATCGCTGGCGATGGGCTTGGCGACGGCCCTGGCGGGCTTCCTCATCACCCAGGATGAGGCAGGAAGAATAAACGGCTATCCGCTGGTCGGCTATGTCGCCGTGGCGGCGAACCTTCTGGCGATAGCCTTCGTCTCCCGCATCGTGCAGCTCGACAGGCACGCGCCGCCGGTCGACGCTGCCGTGCCGTAACGGTCGCGATCAAGTATTGCGCCGTCTTGCCGTAATTAGACCCCAGGTTGCCCTATCTCAATTCCGTGATCATCCTGGACGCCGGCGCTATGAATCAAGTCAAGAAGCGAGTTCTATTCTTGGTCAAGAAGGGGGCGTTGACCGAGGCGGTTACCGTTGCCGCCGAGTTCGCCCGCCGCAATCCCGGGCTCGCCGAGTGTTACGGCTTGCTGTCGCAGACAGAGGAAATCGCCGGCTACACGCGGGCGGCGATCAAGACGGTGTCGCAGGCAATTGCGCTTGCGCCGCAAGAACCGGCCTACCGATTTCAACGCGGCCGGCTGCATTTGAAAGTCAATGCCGTGGCCGACGGCCTGGACGACTTGGACAGCGTTATCGAAATCGAGAAGTCGCTGGCTCATGCCTATTACACCGAGGCCGCCAACGCCTGTCGCGAAGAGGCCCTGGGGCGCGTGCAGCGTCACGGCATCGAGCCGGCCGCGACGCGGAACTCGCCGAGTTGTCTCTGAAGCCGCGGGTGGCGCTGCCGTCGCCGCCTGGCGGTTCGCCCGTGTCCGACAGGCGCCCGCGTTTGATCCTGGCGCCGATGGAAGGTCTTGCCGACGACATCTTGCGCGACGTGCTGACGCGGGCCGGCGGTTACGACTGGTGCGTCACCGAATTCGTCCGCGTCAGTTCGACGCTATTGCCGCATGCCGCCTTTCTACGCGTCAGTCCGGAACTCAAGAACGCATCGCGCACCCGTGCCGGCACGCCGGTACGCGTCCAGTTGCTCGGCTCCGATCCCGCATTGCTGGCGGCCAATGCGGCGCAGCTTTCCCGCCTGGCGCCGGCCGGCATCGATCTCAACTTCGGTTGTCCGACGCCGCTGATCAATCGCAAGCGCGGCGGTGCAGCGCTTTTGAACGAGCCCGAACTCTTGCACCGGATCGTCGCCGCGGTGCGCGCGGCGGTACCGGCGACGATCCCGGTCACGGCCAAAATGCGGCTCGGCATCAGCGACGCCGGCAGGGCGATCGATTGCGCGCGCGCCCTTGAGGACGGGGGCATCGACGAGTTGGTCGTCCATGCGCGCACCAAGGACGACGGCTACCGCCCGCCGGCGCGTTGGCCGGAGGTGGCGGCGATCCGCGCAGCCTTGAGCGTGCCGGTCATCGCCAACGGCGAGGTCTGGACCCCGTCCGACTATCGCGCGATTCGGGAAACCACCGGCTGCGACGACGTCATGCTCGGACGCGGCGCGGTGGCCGATCCGCTGCTGGCCCGGCGCATCCGGACGGGCGCGGCGGAAGACCCGTGCGCGCAGTGGCAAGCCGTGGCCGGCATGATCGGCGATTTCTGGTCGCAAGTGCAGAACAAGGTGCTGCCGTCGCAAGCGCCGGGACGTCTCAAACAGTGGCTGGGCCTGATGCGCCGCAGCTATCCGCAGGCCGCCGAGTTGTTCGCGGCGCTGCGTGCGTTGCGCACCGCGGCGGAGGTTTCCGGCGTCCTCGAACGCCGACTGTGCGCCGGCTGAAGCCGGCGCAGCGCTACGCCGCGTCGCCACTCACGGCGGCGTGACAACCGTCGCAAAGGCGGTCCAGATCTTCCTGGCCGAGGCCCAGAAGGCTCAGGCAGGTTTCGCCCAATTTGTGCCACTCGTTGGTCTGGTTGCGCCCCGTGTGACGCTGGATCAGGTACTCGGCCGCCTGGGAGACGGCAATCAGGCGCCGGGAAGACTCCGGCGCGGTCGCCGCGCCGCTGCCGGCGAGCACCGCGGCGTCATGATGGTGCCGGATCGCATGGTAGATCTCTTCCGGCAGCAACCATTCCTCCGCCAGTTCCGAACCGACGATGGCGTGGTTGATCGACAGCATCTGGTCTTCGATGGCGGTAAAGGCCAGTTCGCGCTCGTCGTTGGCCTGTCTGAGAACGCCCTGGTATTCCGGGAACGGGATCATCAGCACCGGCACGCCGCAATCGCGGAACAGACCGAAGGTGTAGGCGTCGTCGGGTCTGACGCGCGTTGCGCCCTTGAGTTGCTGCGCCAGCCAACCCGAGACGCGCGCGGTGCAGGCGGAGGAGTCCCAGAAACGTTCCAGGCTCGGGATGTGGGGAAAGGTCTTTTGCAGCGCCAAGCCGGCGATGGTGCGCACAATAATCTTCAGTCCCAGCACCAGCAGCGCTTCGCGCACCGAGCGCACTTTTTTGCCGAAGCCGAAATAGGGCGAGTTGGCGACCTTGATCAGGCTGGCGGAAAGGCCGACGTCCGAACTGACGACGTCCGCCAGGAATTTGAAGTCCGGCTCGTCCTTCGCCATTTCGCGATTGATCTGGTCGAGGATCGCCGGACGCGGCGGTATGCCGATGCCGCGCACCTCCAGCAGCATCTTGGCTTCGATGTCCGTGCTGCTGCGCGCGTCTGCTTTGGGTGCGAGGGTATTCAAGAGTGGGACCTGCCGAGGGAAGCGAGCGCCGATTCTAGAGCAATACGCGCTCGCTTGCGGGGCGCGCCCGGCCCCGCGCATGGTTTTGGTCGGCTTGACATAGCGATACAGGCGCAGTTAAATACCATAGTAATTCGCTAGAGTAATTGGAGTGCCCCATGACGAGGGGCCTGCCGGGCGCCGCAGCCTTCCGGCGCAGCCGCTGCGGCGGGTCGCGAGTCCGTGCGGACGAGGATGGAGGTGCGTACGATGGACAAGCCCGTCTATTTCATCTCTGACCGCCCCGAAGCGTATGAAGTCTGGGGCGAAGTCAGCCACGAGGAGGCCAAGGCCATTGCGCGGACGATCGCCGAGCATGCCGCGCGGCATTTCTCCGACGTCGAGTTCAGGATCGACAGCGCTTGGCACAATCATGGCCCCGGCATGGGAAAAGTGGCCGACTACATCGACAGCAACTGGGAGGCCTGGGCCGCCGCAGTGCTTGTGCGGACGTGAGCGCATGACCGAGGCGGCGGTCGACCGGACGGAGCCGGCGCGCGACGCCGCCGCAGGCACAGCGGCGGCGGGACAGGAGCGCTGGACGCGCGAGCGCGTCCTCTGGATCGGGCGCTGGGGGGAGGGGCTGCTTTCGTTTCGCACCTCCCGGCCTGCCGGCTATCGCTTCGTCGCCGGCCGCTACGCGCGGCTGGGGCTGGCGGACGCGGCCGGCGGCGGGGTCTGGCGGCCGTTCTCGATGGTCTCGGCGCCGGACGATCCCTATCTGGAGTTCCTGGTCGTGCTGGTGCCCGGCGGCGAGTTCTCGCAGCGGCTGGAAAAAGTGCGCGAGGGCGACGACATCCTCGTCGAGCGTCTGAATTACGGCTTCCTGACCGTCGACCAACTGGCGCCGGGCAAGGATCTTTGGCTCTTGGCCAGCGGTACCGGCGTCGGGCCGTTCGTCTCCATCCTCCGGGATGCCCGCACCTGGCAGGACTTCGAACATCTGGTGCTCGCGCATAGCGTGCGCCGCGCCGCCGATCTGGCCTACCGCGACGCGCTTGCCGGCCTCGGGTCGCCCGCCGGCGCCGCGGCCAGGTTGCACTACCTGCCGATCGTGACGCGCGAGCAGATTCCCGGCCTGCTGCATGCGCGGATTCCGTCGGCGTTTGCCGACGGGGGCCTGGAGCGGCAGGCCGGCATGACGCTCGACGTATCGCGTTCGCGGGTCATGGTCTGCGGCAATCCCGACTTGACGCGCGAGATGCGCGTCTTGCTCGCGGCGCGCGGCTTCGTGGCGAACCGGCGCGGCGCGCCGGGACAGATGACTTTCGAGAAGTACTGGTAGCGGCGTCAGATCGCCGCGAATTGCGCCGGTCCGGCGCGCCGCGCCAGAAAGCCGAGATCGAGCCGGGGCAAGGCCGCGTGCAGGCGCTCGGGGCGCGCGGTCGCCAGCAGCTTCAATTGCGCGCTGCCGTGCCGTGCGCCGGCCAGGCGCACCACTTGCCGCGCGACGGCCTCCGCCACGTCGACGAGTTCGGCGCGTTGCGCCGCGATCGCCGCCAAGGCCGGCGCCAGAAAGCTGTAATGGGTGCAGCCGAGCACGATGCGATCGACGCCTGCCGCCAGCAGCGGTTCCAGCTTGGCGCTGGCTTCGGCCTCGAACTCCGCGCCGTCCAGGTGCAGGGTCTCGACGCGCGTCGCCCAGCCGGGGCAGGGTTCGATGTGCACCTGGACGCCTTGCGCATGCTCGCGGACGAGGCGGGCGAGACGTTCGCTGCGCGCCGTCGCCTCGGTCGCCAGTACGGCGATGCGGCGCGTGCGGCTGGCCTGGGCGGCGGGCTTGACGCCGGGTTCGACGCCGACGACCGGGATGCCGTGCAACTCGGCGCGCAAGGCCGCGACGGCCGCCGCGGTGGCCGTGTTGCAGGCAACCACGATCAGATCGCAGCCGGCCGCGACCAGGTGCCGGCCGATGGCGAGAACGCGACCGCGGATGAACGCATCGTCCTTGCTGCCGTAGGGCACGTGGGCCGTATCGGCGAAATAGGCGAGGTCGGCGCGCGGTAGCGCGCGACTGATGGCCGCCAGCACCGACAGGCCGCCGAGGCCGGAGTCGAAGACGCCGATCATGGGCGGCGGCGGGTACTGCGAACGATCAGTGGTGATGGCCGCCGATGGCCGCAAGCGGGATCTTGCCGATCTTGACCATCCACTCGTGCGGACCGGTCTCGTGCACCGAGGTGCCGCTGGAATCGACCGCGACCGTGACCGGCATGTCCTTGACCTCGAATTCGTAGATCGCTTCCATGCCGAGATCGGCGAAGCCGACCACCTTCGACGACTTGATCGCCTTGGCGACGAGATAGGCGGCGCCGCCGACGGCCATCAGATAGGCCGACTTGTGCTTCTTGATCGACTCGATGGCGACCGGGCCGCGTTCGGACTTGCCGATCATCGAGATGAGGCCGGTCTGCGCCAGCATCATCTCGGTGAACTTGTCCATGCGCGTGGCGGTGGTCGGGCCGGCGGGGCCGACCACTTCGTCGCGCACCGGATCGACCGGACCGACGTAGTAGATGACGCGGTTGGTGAAATCGACGGGCAGCTTTTCGCCCTTGGCCAGCATGTCCTGGATGCGCTTGTGCGCGGCATCGCGGCCGGTGAGCATCTTGCCGTTCAGCAGCAGCTTCTGGCCCGGCTGCCAGGCGGCGACCTGTTCCTTCGTCAGGCGGTCGAGATCGACGCGCGTCGCGGTGGCGGCGTCGGCCTGCCAGGTCACTTTCGGCCAGTCTTCGAGCTTCGGCGGTTCGAGTTTCGCCGGGCCGGAACCGTCGAGCTCGAAGTGGATGTGACGCGTCGCGGCGCAGTTCGGGATCATGGCCACGGGCAGGTTGGCGGCATGGGTCGGGTAGTCGAGCACCTTGACGTCGAGGACCGTGGTCAAGCCACCCAAGCCCTGAGCGCCGATGCCGAGCGCATTGACCTTGTCGTAGAGTTCGAGGCGCAGTTCCTCGGCGCGCGTCTTCGGCCCGCGCGCGATCAGTTCCTGGATGTCCACCGGCGCCATGATCGCTTCCTTGGCCAGCAGCATCGCCTTCTCGGGCGTGCCGCCGATGCCGATGCCGAGAATCCCCGGCGGGCACCAGCCGGCGCCCATCTGCGGCACGGTCTTCAGCACCCAGGCGACGAGGTCGTCGGAGGGATTGAGCATGGCGAACTTGGTCTTTGCCTCGCTGCCGCCGCCCTTGGCGGCACAGATGACTTCGACGTGGTCGCCGGGGACGATTTCGTAATGGACGACGGCGGGCGTGTTGTCCTTGGTGTTCTTGCGCGTGCCGGCGGGGTCGGCCAGCACCGAGGCGCGCAGCGGATTGTCCGCGTCGTTGTAGGCGCGGCGCACGCCTTCGTTCACCATCTCCTGCACGGAAAGTTTGGCGTCCCACTGCACGTTCATGCCGACCTTGAGGAAGACCAGGGCGATGCCCGTGTCCTGGCAGATCGGGCGCCGGCCTTCGGCGCTCATGCGGCTATTGGTGAGGATTTGTGCGATGGCGTCCTTCGCCGCCGGGCTTTCCTCGCGCTCATACGCGGCGCCCAGCGCCTGGATGTAGTCGAGCGGGTGATAGCAACTGATGTACTGGAAAGCGTCGGCGATGGAGGCGACGAAGTCGTCCTGCTTGATGATGGTCATGATGGGTCCTGAATCCTAGTGAGGAGCTCTGCTGTTGAGTGCCAGCGTCGTGGTCATGAGGCGGTCGGTCCAGGCGATGGCGACGGCGGAAACGAGAAAGGAGATATGGATGGCGACCTGCCAGAAGATGACCCGGTCCGGCAGTTGTCCGGCGTTGATGAAGGTCTTCAGCAGGTGGATCGACGAAATCCCGATCAGCGCCGTGGCAAGTTTGACCTTGAGCACGCCGGCATTGACGTGGGAGAGCCACTCGGGCTGGTCGGGGTGGTTTTCGAGATCGAGGCGCGAAACGAAGGTCTCGTAGCCGCCGACGATGACCATCACCAGCAGGTTGGCGATCATCACCACGTCGATCAGGCCGAGCACGATCAGCATGATGTCGGTTTCGCCGAGGCTGCCGGCCTTGGTGACGAGGATGGCCAGTTCGTGCATGAACTGGTAGACATAGACGCCCTGGGCGGCGATGAGACCCAGATAGAGCGGCGCTTGCAGCCAGCGGCTCCAGAAAATGAACGATTCCATGCGGTTGACGATATTGTTCATGGCGGGTCTTGTTGGGCGTAAAGAGGCGCGCGGATTCTATCATCGGCCGGCTTGCGGCATCCCGGTGTAAGTGGCATGTAAGATACTGCGGTTCTAATTCGGATATAAAATCAAACGCTTCACAAGCCGCCGCAAGGCGTCCACAGGGGGCGTCGGTTGCGGACCGGGCAGTGCAAATCTATATTTCCCTGTGATCCACGCTAGAGGAGAGCTGTAGATGTCATCATCGATCGAGTCGGTACTCCAAGAAAACCGCGTTTTCAATCCCTCCGAAGAGACCATCAAGCGGGCCACGATTTCGGGCATGGACGCCTACCAGGCTTTGTGCAAGGAGGCCGATCAGGACTACGCCGGCTATTGGGCGCGGCTGGCAAGAGAGCATGTCGTCTGGCAGCAGCCCTTCACCCAGTCCCTCGACGAATCCGAAGCGCCCTTCTACAAGTGGTTCGCCGACGGCAAGCTCAACGTTTCCTACAACTGCCTGGACAAGAACGTCGAGGCCGGGCTCGGCGACAAGGTCGCCATCATTTTCGAGGCCGACGGCGGCCAGGTCACCAAGGTCACCTACAAGGAACTGCTGGCGCAGACCGCCCGGTTCGCCAATGCGCTGAAGGCGCAGGGCATCAAGAAGGG
>JACRPB010000068.1 GCA_016214175.1 Rhodocyclales bacterium | reverse complement strand
CCGCAGGCTCTCGCCGGACGCGCACTCGGTGATGGAATTCAAGGACGATGCCGACCTGCGCATCGCGCAGAAGCTGCTGCGCTTCCCGCTGCTGGGCGAGCACCTCGACGATGCCTGGAACGTGACGCTGCATCGCGAGTTCCACATGACCGACGACAGCGGACTCTTCCACACCGAACCGGCCCAAGGCCGCCTGCCGCTTTGGGAAGGCAAGCAGTTCCATCAGTTCGACGCCCGCTTCAGCGAGCCACGCTATTGGCTGGACGAAGCTGCGGCCAAGGATGCCTTGCTCGCGCCTCGCATCAATGCGCTGCGACGGGAATTGGAAAAGCGCGGCCTGCCCGACGATCCCGATCCCAAGCGCATTCGCCTTGACTACGAGCGTTTCCGCGTGGCGTTCCGCGATGTCGCGCGCAATACCGACGAGCGGACGATGATTTCCGCCATCCTGGCGCCGAAACACTTTTGCCCGCACACCGTTAGCCTGGAAAAGGTGTTCGAGGATGTCGTCGATAAGTACGGACATCACAGCATCGCAGGACTGAAGGATAGCCAACGGCTCTACCTGTGCGCTCTCTTCAATAGCTTCGTCTTCGACTGGTTTATCCGCAAGAGCGTCACCGCACATCTTTCGTTCTTCTTCGTCAACAACACGCCGGTGCCGCGGATTATCGAAGACGCGCCGCGTTTCGCGTCCATTGTTGCCCGCGCTGCGCGCCTCACGTGCACCACGCCCGAGTTCGGCGCCCTCGCCAAGGAAGTCGGGATGAAACGCCACCAAGTCCTCAACTCCGCCGAGCGCGCCCGCCTGCGCGCCGAACTCGACGGACTGGTTGCTCATCTCTACGGCCTCACCGAGGCCGAGTTCGCGCATATTCTCGGCACCTTCCCTCTCGTCGCCGAGCCGGTTAAAGTGGCGGCACTCAACGCCTATCGCGATGTGGAAAGGGGGCTGGTGAAATGAGGCTGTATGCGGTGCGCATCCGCAACTTCAAGGCTATCGTCGATAGTCGGGTGGTGAAGCTGGGGCCGCTGACGGCCTTTATCGGCAACAACGGCAGCGGCAAGTCCAGCCTGGTCGAGGCGCTGGAGACTTATCAGGCCATTGTCAGCAACGGCCTGGATGTCGCCATGCAGCGCTGGATGGGCATCGAGCATGTGCGCCACAAGGGCCAGGAGGCCAAGGAGCGGGCGGGCAAGTCCGTCAATGCGATGCGCTTCGAATTGAGGTTGGGCGAGAAACCGCGCCAGACGCGCAAGGTGGAAATGGCGATTGCCAACGATTACGCGGCCAACCGGATGCATATCGCGGAAGAGCGTATCTCCGAAGCCGACGGCACGTGGTGCGAGCGTGGCGGCAAGGGCGCTCGCCAAACCTATGGACCGGGCCGCTCGATGTTGTCCGCGCCGATGGAAGACTTTCTTGCCGAGGCGAACCATATCGCCGCCTGGCAGTTCCTGTCGCTGGTGCCGGACCGCATGGGCTTGCCGGTACCCCAGCAGCGCGTCGGCGGCGGTGCCTCGGTGCGACTGGCGCGCGACGGGTCGAACATCGCCGATGTCCTGCTCGATATCCGGCGGCTCGACCAGGCCGCGTTCGAGGGCATCGTCGAGACTCTGGCGTATGTGTTGCCCTATGCCCGCGACCTGCAACCTTCGGTGACCTCGGAACTGGAGCGCAAAGCCTACCTGCAATTGACCGAAGCGGACTTCAAGGTGCCCGGCTGGATGCTATCCACCGGCACCCTGCGCGTGCTGGCGCTGCTGGTCCTGTTACGACATCCGTCGCCGCCGCCGCTGATCGTGATCGAGGAAATCGAAAATGGACTCGACCCGCGCAGCATTCACCTGATCGTCGAGGAAATCCGCAACGCCGTGCTGGGCGGCGTGACCCAGGTGGTACTGACGACTCACTCGCCCTATCTGCTGGACTTGCTGACCCTCGATCATCTGGTTGTCGTGGAGCGGGATGACCACGGACAGCCGCGGTTTTCACGTCCCTCCGACGACGCCGGCCTCGCCCGTTGGGCACAGGATTTCGCTCCGGGCAAGCTCTACACCATGGGTTCTCTGGCCGGGAGCCAGACATGAAGATCGGCCTGATATTCGAATGCGGCCCCCAAGGTGCCGACAAGCAAGTCTGCGAATATCTGGCGCGCAAGCTCCTGCCCGATGTCGAACTGGTTTCCAAGACGCTCGATACCAAGCCGAATCTGTTGAACGAGGCCGGGCGGGTTGCGGCGGGGCTGCTGGCCGATGACTGTGACCGCGTCCTGGTTGTTTGGGATTTGCGCCCGGCGTGGCCGGTTAAGGGAGACAAGCCTTGTCGTCGACGCGAACGGGAAATGCTGCACCGAGCGTTGGGCGATGCGGGCGTTGCGGTTGACGCCGCCGTATTCTTCGTTTGCATCGAACAAGAGTTGGAAAGCTGGCTGCTGGCCGACGAGCGGAAACTGTCCGAATATTTGTCTACGCCGGCACACGGGTACGGCGTCGACCGCGTGCGGCGGCCGGATCGACAAAAGAATCCCAAGGCGGCCGTGATCTCTCATTTCCGGACTGCGCGTGGCCAGCGTTATGACGACAAGGTGCATGCGGTAAAAGTTATTGCTGCCGGTGAACTGGATTGGCGCCGCTTGAGACGCTCCGAATCCTTCGCGCGATTCGAGTCCAAGATTCTCGGTCGCCTCGTCGATGACTGAGCCTCCTGCGGTAACCATGACGACGCGCTGGTTCTAGTCAACGCATCTTTGTTTTCCGATGGCAAAGATAATAATTGTCGCAGCGCGGAATAATCTCGGAAAATCAATGCGATGGTTGCTGTGTTGTTATCTCTTCTGCGGTGCTGGGATTACTCGGACGAAGCGCGCGGTTTCGCAGCGAAGTATTCAGCGCATTCTGGCAACGATGCATGACTGATACGAAATCGATTTCAGGCGTCGGCCCCGCTGTCGTCGAGAAACTCGCCCGCCTCGGTCTGCGCACCGAAGCCGACCTCGTCATGCACCTGCCGCTGCGCTACGAGGACGAGACGCGCATCACCGCCGTCGCCGATGCGCTGCCGGGCGTGGCGGCGCAGTTCCAGGTCGAAGTCGTCTCCGCCGAAATCGCCTACCGGCCGCGGCGGCAGTTGATCGCGCGCGTCGCCGACGCCAGCGGCGAGATGCTGCTGCGCTTTCTCAACTTCTATCCGAGCCAGCAGAAGGCGCTCGCCGTCGGTGCGCAACTACGGGTCTTCGGCGAATTGCGCGGCGGTTTTTTCGGCACCGAGATCGTGCACCCGCGCTTCCACGTCGTGCGCGAGGACGAGCCGCTGCCGGATCGCCTGACCCCGGTCTATCCGACCACGGCCGGCCTGGCGCAGACGGCGCTGCGGCGGCTGATCCTGCGCGCCGTGGCGCGCGCCGAGGCGGCAGGCGCACTGGCCGACACCCTGCCGGACGATTTGCGCCGCCGCCTCAAGCTCGCCGACTTCGCTGCCAGCCTGCGCTTCCTGCACGAGCCGCCGCCCGAGATTTCGTTGGCCGAGCTGGAAGCCCATGGCCATCCGGCCTGGCGGCGCATCGCTTTCGACGAACTGCTGGCGCAGCAGCTCTCGCTGCGCCGCGCCTACGAAGCGCGCCGCGAGCGCGGGGCGCCGCCGCTGCCGGGGACCGGCGCACTCACCGGACGCTTGCTCGGCGCTCTGCCTTTCGCGCTGACCGGCGCGCAACAGCGCGTCCGCCGCGAGATCGCCGCCGACCTCGCCGCGACTTACCCGATGCAGCGCCTGCTGCAAGGCGACGTCGGCAGCGGCAAGACCGTGGTCGCCGCGCTGGCCATGCTGCAAGCGGTGGAGTGCGGCTATCAGGCGGCGCTGATGGCGCCGACCGAAATCCTCGCCGAGCAGCATTTCCGCAAGCTGCACGGCTGGCTCACGCCGCTGGGCATAGAAGTGGCTTGGCTTGCGAGCAGCCTGAAGAAGAAGCAGAAGACGGCGATGGCGGCCGCCATCGCTTCGGGCAGCGCGCGCCTGATCGTCGGTACCCATGCGCTGATCGAGGAGGGCGTCGAGTTCGAGCGCCTGGGGCTGGCCATCGTCGACGAGCAGCACCGCTTCGGCGTGCGCCAGCGGCTGGCGCTCAAACAAAAGGGACTCTCCGCCCACCAGCTCACCATGTCGGCGACGCCCATCCCGCGCACCCTGGCGATGAGCTATTACGCCGACCTCGACGTCTCGGTGCTCGACGAACTGCCGCCGGGCCGCACGCCGGTGCTGACCAAGCTGGTGGCCGAGTCCCGCCGCGAACAAGTGACCGGCCGCGTGCGTGACGCCTGCCGCGGCGGCCGCCAGGCCTACTGGGTCTGTCCGCTGATCGAGGAGTCCGACTCCTTGCAGCTTAAGACTGCGCAAGAGACTTACGAACGCCTGACCAGCGAGCTACCCGACATCCGCGTCGGCCTCGTCCATGGCCGCCTCAAGGCCGACGAGAAGGCCGCGGTGATGGCCGCCTTCGTCGCCAACGAAATTCAGTTGCTGGTGGCGACGACGGTGATCGAAGTCGGCGTCGACGTGCCCAACGCGAGCCTCATGGTCGTCGAGCACGCCGAACGCTTCGGTCTCGCCCAACTGCACCAGTTGCGCGGCCGCGTCGGCCGCGGCGCCCACGATTCGGCGTGTATCCTGCTCTATGCGCAGCCACTGGGCGAGATGGCGCGCAAACGGCTGAAAGTGATTTACGAAAACAACGACGGCTTCGAGATCGCGCGCCTGGACCTGGAACTGCGCGGTCCCGGCGAATTCATCGGCAGTCGCCAGAGCGGCCTGCCGCTGCTGCGCTTCGCCGATCTCGACGATGCGGCCCTGGTGGAGCGCGTGCGCCAGGTCGCCGAGGAAATGCTGCGCGACTGGCCGCAGCACGCCGATGCCCATATGCGGCGCTGGCTGGGCGGCAGAGAGGAGCTGTTGAAGGCATGAACAGTAAGCAGGCAGCGCGGAAGCGTAGCGCCTCGGAACGTGCGCAGCGAGAGCGCTGCAATAGGCCGGCTTCACTGTGCAGCTTCGCAGGCACGGGCGTTTCGCCGGCCTCCCGCGTAGCGGGGATGCGCACGCCCGTGAATGCCTTCGGCCGCCGACACCTCGACGCAGAACATTTCGATGACGGTTCGGAGGCGGCGGCATGAGTGCGCTGGCGCAAGGCGTGGAGAAGCGCGAGGTCTGGGCCTGGGCGATGTACGACTTCGCCAATTCCGGCTATACGACCGTGGTCATCACGGCGATCTTCAACGCCTATTTCGTCTCCGTCGTCGCGCAAAAAGCGCCCTGGGCGACCTTCGCCTGGACCGCGGCGCTGGCCGCGTCCTATGCCCTGATCGTGGTCTGCGCGCCGTTGATCGGCGCCTATGCCGATGCCCGCGCCGCCAAGAAGCGTCTGCTGGCCTGGACCACCGCCGGCTGCGTGCTGGCCACGGCCGGGCTTTCCCTGGCCGGCCCCGGCGGCCTGGCGACGGCGGTGTTCTTCCTCGTGCTGTCGAACTTTTGCTTCGGCAGCGGCGAGAACCTGATCGCCGCCTTCCTGCCGGAGCTCGCCGATGCGGAAAGTCTCGGCAAGGTCTCGGGCTGGGGCTGGAGCTTAGGCTATCTCGGCGGGTTGACCAGCCTCGGCGCCTGTCTCGCCTATGTGAACTGGGCGCAGGGCCAGGGGCAGGTCGCGGCCCAATTCGTACCGGGGACGCTGCTGATCACGGCGGCGCTGTTCGCGCTCGCCAGCCTGCCGACCTTCCTCTTCCTGCGCGAGCGCGCCCAGCCGCAGGTGCGCGCGGCGGACGCCGGCACGGCCTTCGCCCGCGTCCTCCAGACCTGGCACCAGGCGCGGCATTACCCCGACATGCGCCGCTTCATGATCTGCATCGTCTTCTACCAGGCCGGCATCCAGACGGTGATCGCGCTGGCGGCGATCTACGCCGAGCAGGCGATGGGTTTCCAGACCGCCGACACCATCAAGCTCGTCTTCCTGGTCAACGTTACGGCGGCCATCGGCGCCTTCGCTTTCGGCCACGCCCAGGACCGCATCGCCCACGTGCGCGCCATCGCGGCAACGCTGGTCGGCTGGATCGTCATGATCCTGCTGGCCTGGCAGGCGGACGGCCCGGCGCCGTTCTGGCTCGCTGCCAACATCGCCGGGCTTTGCCTCGGCGCCAGCCAGTCGGCGGCGCGCGCGCTCGTCGGCGCGCTGGCGCCGCCCCTGCGCCGCGCCGAGTTCTTCGGCCTCTGGGGCCTGGCGGTGAAGTTCTCCGCCATTCTCGGCCCGCTCACTTACGGCGCCGTGACCTGGATCTCCGGCGGCGACCATCGCCTGGCGATCCTGATCACCGGCGCCTATTTCGTCGTCGGCCTGACGATCCTGCGCGGCGTCGATGCCGAACGCGGCCGGCGCGCGGCGCAGCAGTAACGCGCATGGCCGCAAAGTCACCCGCGGATGATGAAATGTCGCAAGGACGGCGTGCTCATCTTTGCATTTCACGTTAAATTGCGCCATGAACGTCGCCACCCTCAAGACCCGTCTCGACCTCTACGAAAAGCTGATGCGGCTCGACAAGCCGATCGGCATCCTGCTGCTGCTGTGGCCGACGCTGTGGGCCCTGTGGATCGCCAGCTTCGGCCATCCGTCTTGGCCCATGGTCTGGATTTTCGTCCTCGGCACGGTGCTGATGCGCTCGGCCGGCTGCGTCATCAACGACTATGCCGACCGCAATTTCGATCCCCACGTCGAACGCACCAAGGAGCGGCCGCTCGCCGCGGGCCGCGTCAGCGTGCGCGAGGCGATGGGCCTGGCCGCGGCGCTGGCCGTCGCCGCCTTTCTGCTGATCCTGCCGCTCAACAAGCTGGTTTGGCTGTTGGCGGTGGTGGCGCTGTTCCTCGCCGCGAGCTACCCCTTCACCAAGCGCTTTTTCGCTCTGCCGCAGGCCTATCTGGGCGTGGCCTTCGGCTTCGGCATTCCGATGGCCTACGCGGCGGTGCTCGATACCGTGCTGCCGATGGCCTGGCTGCTGTTGGCCGCCAACATCTGCTGGGCCATGGCCTACGACACCGAGTACGCGATGGTCGACCGCGAGGACGACCTGAGGATAGGCATCAAGACTTCGGCCATCACCTTCGGCCGCTACGACGTGGCCATGGTGATGCTCTGCTACGCGGCGACGCTGGGCCTGCTCGCCTATGCCGGCATCTGGCTGCGCTTCGGCGTCTTCTATTTCTACGGCCTCGCGGCGGCGGCGGCGGTCGCCGGCTACCACTACACGCTGATCCGCCGGCGCGAACGCATGAAGTGCTTCAAGGCCTTTTTGCACAACAACTGGTTCGGCGCCGCGGTGTTCGCCGGCATCGTCGCCGAACTCAATCTCAAGCCGCTGCTGCACTGAGCGCGCCATGTCGCGCCTGTTGAAGCTGCTCCCGGTCATGCTGCTCGCCGCCTGCGTCACCGCCAATCCCCACTACGACGAACGCAAGACGCATCACCGTCCCGACGGCTTCGCCAACAGCGATCCGACGCTCGCCATCGGCCGTTTCCCCTGGTACGAAATTCTCTGGCGCAATCTGCGCGGCGACTTCCGCCCGCTGGCGGAACCGGCCGGCGGCTATGCCGCCTTCGCCGCCCAGTGGAGCGCGGCGCCGGATCGCGCGCTGCTCGCCGCGCGTCACGAGGCGCCCGTCGTCACCTGGCTCGGCCATGCCAGCCTGCTGCTGCAAGTCGGCGGCCAGAACATCCTGATCGACCCGATTTTTTCGGATCGCGCCGGGCCGCAGTCGCGCGCCGGCGCCCGGCGCCGTGTGCCGGCGCCGCTGACGGCGGCCGAACTGCCGCCCATCGATCTCGTGCTGATCTCCCACAACCACTACGACCATCTCGACTTGCAGACCGTTGCCGAACTGGCGGCGAAGCAGCCGACGCGCTGGCTCGTGCCGTTGGGCGTCAAGGCCTGGTTCGACGCCGAAGGCATCGGCGGCGTCGAGGAAGTGGACTGGTGGGACGTCAAGAGCGCCGGGTCGCTCGCCCTGCATTTCACCCCGGCCCAGCACTGGAGCCGGCGCACGCCCTTCGATATCAATGCCACGCTGTGGGGCGGCTTCGCCGTCGAGTGGACGCCGCCGGGCGCAACCGCGCCCTGGCGCTTTCTCTACACCGGCGACACCGGCTATTCGCAGGACTTCAAGGACATCCGCCGCCGCCTCGGCGCAATCGATCTGCTTGCCGTACCCGTCGGCGCCTATCTGCCGCGCGACTTCATGCAGCCGCAACACACCGATCCCGACGACGCGTTGAAGATACTGCTCGACCTGGAGGCGAAGCAGGCCCTTGGCTTGCACTGGGGTACTTTCGAACTGACACAGGAGCCCTTCGACCAGCCGCCGCGCGATCTGGCGGCGGCGCTAGCACGGCGCGGACTGAACGCCGACCGGGTCTGGCTCTTCAAGCACGGCGAGAGCCGAGCGGTTAAACTTCGCTGATCGGCTGCCGCCACCGCGCAAGCCGTATCGCCGGATAGAGGAGGAGCCGCATGGCCGATTACGAAGTCGTCGCCGCCGACGCGCTGGAAGGGCCACGCGCCTGGTGCCACGTCATGTACGGGCTGCATGCGCTGTCTGCGATCGGCGGCATCCTGACCTCGGCGACCATCGTCGGCGCCTTCGTCACCGGTTGGCCCTCGCTGCTGGCGGTGGTCATCAACTACCTCACGCGCAGCCGCGTCGCCGGTTCCTGGCTGGAAAGCCATTGGCACTGGCAGTTGCGCACCTTCTGGTTCGCCGTGCTGTGGGCCGTGGTGGCGATGATGCTTTTCGTCACCCTGATCGGCATCCCCTTCGCCTGGGCGCTGATCGTCGGCACCGGCTTGTGGGTGCTTTACCGCGTCGTGCGCGGCTGGCTGGTGCTGCTCGACCGGAAAGCGATCGCATAAAGCAGGTGATAGCGGGTCTGCCCGCCGGCGGCGAAGCTGCGCAGCACCTGACGCATGCGTCCCGGCGTCAGCGGCCGCGAGCCGGGCGCCGGCGTATCGGCGCCGATACGGCGCAGGCCGCGCATGAAGTCGAGCGCGTCGGTCAGCGGCTCGGCGAAATCCTCTTCGTCGACGGCGACGGCCATGCCGGCCGGAAAGGCTAGCGCCAGGGTCTGCGCATCCGGGTAGTCGGGCGTTGCGGCCCGGAGGCCCGCCGCGGCGTGGGCGGCGCGCCATTCCGCGAAAGTGTTCTTGCCCAGCGTCGCCAGGGCCAGGCAGCCGCCGGGCGCGAGCAGGTCAGTCAGCGCCGGCAGGGCGCGCGGCAGATCGGCGAACCATTGCGCGGTGAGACTGGAGACGATCAGATCGAAGCTGGCGGCCGCCGTCGCCGGACGTTCGCCGTCCATGGCGAGGTAGCGCAGGGCCGGGCCGAACTCGCGGCGGCAGGCGGCAAGCATCGCCGGTGCGATGTCGCTGACGAACCATTCGCCGCCCAGCGCCGGCAGCAGTTCGCGCGTCAAATGGCCGGTGCCGCAGCCGATTTCCAGCACGCGCGGCGCCGCCGGCAGGGTCAGGCGCTTGACGCGCTGCGCCAGACGTTGCGCCGCCGTGCGTTGCAGCGGGCTGTGGGCGTCGTAATCGTTGGCGGCGGCGCCGAAGCGGGCGGCGATGCGGGACTTGTGGTCTTTCACGACCCGGCGACCTCGCGGATCAGCGCGGCGCACGCGCGCGCATGGGTGAGCGGCAGCAGATGGCCGCCGTCTTCCACCCAGCGCAAGTGCCCGGTGGGCAGCCCGGCGTAGGCCGCTTCGCTCATGGCCGCGGGCACGATGGCATCTTCGCGAGCGGCGAGCGCGAAGACGTCTTGCCGCCGCGTGACCAACGCCGTGCGCGCGTCTACCTCGGCGAGGGCGGCGAGTCCTTGTCGCAGCGGCGCCGGATCGTCCGGCAGCGCGGGCCCGGCGGCGCCGCAGGCAGCCTGGAAATCGGCGAGGACGGCGGCGGGCGCCGTCAGGAAACGTTTGCTCATGCGCTCCAGTATGCGCGGCGCGACGCCTTGCGGGAAATCGGCGGCGGCGGTGAAGCGCGGAAAGCCGTTGATGGCGACGAGCCGCGTCCACGGCAGATCGGTCTGCGCGAGCCACCACAGCGCGCCGAGCGAATGGCCGACGGCGATGCGCGGCTGGTCGCAGTCGGCGGGCAGTGCGGGTGCGCCGAAGAAGCCGAGATCGGCGACTTCGACATCGAGGCCTGCGAGCAGCGGTACCACCTCGCGCCAGAGCGTCGCGTCGTAGCCCCAGCCGTGGACCAGTGTGATGCGCTGTTTCACGCCGCCAGCACGCCGACGGCGTCGAGCAGACGGTCGAAGTCGTCTTCGCTGTGGGCGGACGACAGCGAAAAGCGCAGCCGGCTGCCGCCTTCGGGCACCGTGGGCGGGCGAATGGCGACGGCGAGGACGCCGCGCGCTTCCAGCTTGCTCTGCGCCGCCAGCGCCTGCTTTTCGCTGCCGAGGACGGCCGGCACGATTTGCGTCGAGGACGCCAGGGTGTCGATGCCGAGCGCGGCGAGCCGTTGGCGCAGCCGTTGGCCGCGGGTGGCGAGCCGGGCACGCTCGGCATCCATGGCCGGGATCAGGTCGAGCGCGGCATCGACGGCGCCGCAGGCTGCGGGCGCCGGCGCCGTGCTGTAAATGAAGCCGGCGCAGCGATTGACGAGATAGTCGACGAGCGGCCGGCTGCCGGCGACGTAGGCGCCGGCGGCGCCGAAAGCCTTGCCCAGCGTGCCCATCACGACGGCGCCCGGCGCATCGACGCCGAGTCCGGCGCCGCGCGGGCCGAGTACGCCCGTGGCGTGGGCCTCGTCGAGATAGAGCAGGGCGTTGTGGCGGGCGGCGATGGCCGCCAGGGCGGTGACGTCGGCGCGGTCGCCGTCCATGCTGAACACGGTTTCGGTGACGATGAAGGCCGGCTTGCCGGCGGCATGCTGCGCCAGCAGCTCTTCGAGCTGGGCGAGGTCGTTGTGGCGAAAGCGGATCTGCTTGACGCCGGCCGCAGCGCAGCCGGCATGCAGGCTGGCGTGGTTCAGGCGATCTGCGAACACCAAGCCTTCGCGCCCGCCGGCAAGCTCGAACAGGGCCGGCAGCACCGCCGCATTGGCCTGGTAGCCGGCGTTGAACAGCAGCGCCGCTGCCTTGCCCTTGAAGGCCGCCAGGCGCGCTTCGAGCTCGGAAACGCCTTCGAGCGTGCCGGTGACGAGGCGCGCGGCGCGCGCACCGGCGCCGTAGCGGCGTACCCATTCGACGGCGCGCGCCTTGAGCGCGGGATGCTGCGACAGGCCCAGGTAATCGTTGGAGGAAACGTCGATCAGGCTGCGGCCGTCGGCCAGTACCAGGCGCG
>JACRPB010000067.1 GCA_016214175.1 Rhodocyclales bacterium | reverse complement strand
CGACGAAAGCGAAGCGCCACGGCCGGCCGAAGATGGTGCTGATCGGCGACATCGTCGGCGACAACGAAGCGGCCGTGATGCGCGCCGCCGCCGAAGTCGTGCGCATGGCCAATGCGCGCTCGGGCGAAGGCTTCATCGCCGTCTCCAGCGAAGCGCGCAAGAAGTTCTGGCTCGACCGCGCGCGCACCGCCGCCATCTCGAAGCACACCAACGCCTTCAAGGTGAACGAGGACGTGGTGATTCCGCTGCCGCGCATGGGCGACTACTGCGACGGCATCGAGCGCATGAACATCGAGCTGTCGATCGCCAACAAGATCGCGCTGTGCAACGCACTCTCTGACTTTCTGCGCGCCCCGGTTAGCGATTGGCCGCTGCATCTGGGCGACGCCAGCCTCGACAAGAAGGAAATCCTCGGCGACCGCGCAGCGCAAGCGCTCGACGCCGTCAATGAAACGCGCGACCGCTGGCAGTTGCTGCTCGAGAACCTCGACCGCCAGGCGCCGCCGCCGCCCATCATGCGCTGGCATCCGCTGCCGCAGGCCAGGCCGACGCGCCAGCCCTGGCACCCGGTGCCGGTGTCCGTCGCCACCGACACGCTGTTCCATCGCTTGCAGAACTACTCGCTGCGTGTGTCGTGGAAACGCGAACTCAAGCCGCTTCTGGAAACCATCTTCGACGGCAATGCCTTCCGCCCGGTGCTCGAACGCATCGACGCGATTCACAAGGAGGTGCTGCGCGGGCGCCTGTTCGTGGCGGGCGCGCGATCTGGGCGGCGTGATCTCGGGCGAGCACGGCATCGGCATCACCAAGCTGGAGTTCCTGCGCGAGGACGAGATCCGCCCGTTCCGCGAATACAAGCGGAAGATCGACCCCGAGGGCCGCTTCAACAAGGGCAAGCTGCTGGCGAATGCGGATTTGCGCAACGCCTACACGCCCTCGTTCGCGCTACTCGGCGTCGAGTCGCTGATCATGGAACAGTCCGAGATCGGCCGCCTTTCCAACCAGATCAAGGACTGCCTGCGCTGCGGCAAGTGCAAGCCCGTATGCTCGACCCACGTGCCGGCCGCCAACCTGCTCTACTCTCCGCGCAACAAGATCCTCGGCACCGGACTGCTGATCGAAGCCTTTCTCTACGAAGAACAGACGCGCCGCGGCGTCAGCCTCCAGCACTTCGACGAATTCAACGACGTCGCCGACCACTGCACGATTTGCCACCGCTGCGTGAAGCCCTGCCCGGTCGACATCGATTTCGGTGACGTGTCGATCGCGATGCGGAACTTCCTGCGCACCCAGGGCAAGAAGAAGACCGCCCCCGGCACCCGCCTGGCGATGGCCTTCCTCACCGCCACCGATCCGGCCACCATCAAGCTGATGCGCGCCGGCATGGTCGATCTCGCCTATCCGCTGCAACGCCTCGGCCATCGCCTCGCCAAATCCTTCGGCCTGATCCAAGACACGGTCAAGCACCCGCCTGCCACGCTCGGCCGCCCCGACGTCAAGACGCAGGTGATCCACTTCCTCAACAAGCCGCTGCCGGCCGGCGTGCCGAGCAAGACCAGCCGCGCGCTGCTCGACATCGAGGACGATGCGCTGATCCCGGTGATCCGCGATCCCAACAAGGTCACCGAAGACTCGGATGCCGTCTTCTATTTCCCCGGCTGCGGCTCGGAGCGCCTGTTCTCGCAGGTTGGCCTCGCCACGCAAGCCATGCTGTTCGAGGTCGGCGCCGTCACCGTGCTACCGCCCGGCTACCTCTGCTGCGGCTACCCGCAGACTTCGGGCGGCGACGAGGCCACCGGCCAAGCGATCACGACGCAGAACCGCGTGCTGTTCCACCGCGTCGCCAACACACTCAACTACCTCGACATCAAGACGGTGCTGGTCTCCTGCGGCACCTGCATGGACCAGTTGCAGAAATACCAGTTCGAGCAGATCTTCCCCGGCTGCCGCCTGCTCGACATCCACGAGTATTTGCGCGAGAAGGGCGTCCATCTGGAAGGCATCACCGGCACGCGCTACATGTACCACGACCCCTGCCACACCCCGATCAAGCACTACAACCCGGTCAAGCTCGTCTCCGAGCTCATGGGCGGCAAGGTAGATCTCTCCGACCGCTGTTGCGGCGAATCAGGCACGCTGGCCGTCACGCGTCCCGACGTCTCGACGCAAGTGCGTTTCCGCAAGCAACAGGAAATCGAAGCCGGCGCCGCCAAGCTGCGCGCCGACGGTTTCAGCGGCGAAGTGAAACTGCTGACCTCCTGCCCGAGCTGCCTGCAAGGCCTCTCCCGCTTCGAGCCCGACGCCGCTATCAAGGCCGACTATGTCGTCGTCGAAATGGCGAAGCACCTGCTGGGGAAGGACTGGCTGAAGAACTACGTGCAGGCGGCGAATGCGGGGGGGATCGAGAGGGTGTTGCTGTAGGTCTGCTACCCATGGCTCGGTCAGCGAACGAATCAGGTTCCCCACGTCAGTTCTGCCGATTCGGGCCATTTGTCCAGCGATTCACCCAAGTCTTTCAGGTCGGCCGCACACTTTGTGGCCAGCGCATCAATAACCGCAAAACCGACGTCGGCACGCAAGCCATCGACAATCGCGTTCGCCGACACCACGACTTCCGTCGCCCCAACCAGACCGGCAATGCCCTTCAGCTTGTGTGCGATCCCGTAGGCATCGTCTCGCCCGCCTACAGCCAGATGCTCACGTAACCGTTGCATGTCCGAACCGTGCATGTCGACGAATCGCTGTAGCAACCCGCGATACTCTCCCAGGGCCTGCTCCGACTTCCGCCAGGCCTGCGGTACCTGTAGGCCAGCGTTGGCATTCATCGCGTCGGGAAGCTCACGATCGCCTTCCATCGGAGCGGCATTCCGCAACGCGGGCATCCACGGTCCGATCTGGCGCGCCAGTTTGCGCGGGGTGACGGGCTTGGCAATGTGCCCATTCATACCAGCCTCGAAACACGCCTGGCGGTCTTCGGCATAGGCATTCGCGGTCAGGGCAATGATGGGCGTGTCTTGATGGCCTGGCAGTGCGCGGATGACACGGGTCGCAGCTAGGCCATCCATCTTGGGCATCTGCATGTCCATGAGGATGAGGTCGT
>JACRPB010000066.1 GCA_016214175.1 Rhodocyclales bacterium | reverse complement strand
GTCGGTGATTTCCCGGTGGCAGTCGACGCACTGCATGTCGCCGTGCGTGCCCTTGGCGTACTTGATCGCATTCACCGCGGCAAGCGGGCGCTGCGCGCCTTCCTTGCCAGCGACTTCCAGCTTGCCCTTCCTGCCGTCGTGACAGGCGAGGCAAACGGCATTGTCGAGTTTGGCGGCGTCGGCGGCGGCCGGCGCCGCTTGCGCGGCGAGGACGGCGCCGGCCACCATCAGGGCGACCCGGAAAAGGCGGAGGGTCATGTTGCTAATTCCTTAATTGGACAATGTCTGTTTCACTGGCGACGGCTCCCGGCTTGCCGCTTCCTGCGCCGGCTTCTCCGCCAGGCGGGCCAACTGCGCCTTGCGGCTCGGTTCGATACGGATCGCTTCGTCGAAAGCGGCTTGCGACAGTTCGCGCTGTCCGGTATGGAGATAGGCAAGGCCCAGCCCCATCCATGCCTTGGCGTTGTTGGCATCCAGGCTGATGGTGCGCTGGTAGGTCCGGATGGCTGCGGCGTGGTCGCTGCTGGCCAGCAACAGGCCACCCAGCTTCATGTGGGCATCGGCGGAACGAGGATCGGCGGCCACGGCGAGTTCGAAACTCTTGCGCGCATCGGCCAGCTTGCCTGCCTCCCATTGTTTGTTGCCTTGGGCGAGGAAGACGTCGTCGGCCGCCCAGGCGCCTGCCGCAGACAGATTCAGGGCGAGCGCAGCCGCGACGACTCCAATCTTGAGTGTCATGGTAGTTCCTTGCAGGTGACGGTAACGGAGGGCTCTCGGCTAGCCGGGAGCCCTCCCGGAGATTTACTTCAGCGAGCCCTTGCCATAGCGCTCCTCGAAGCCCTTGCGCACCTTCTCGACCGCATCCTTGCTGATGCCGTTGAAGTACCAGTCATGGCCGTCGATGGGCTTGAAGTACTTCGTCAGGATCTCGTCGGCAGCCTTTTCGTTGCCGTCCTTCTTCATCACGGCCGCGCGCATTTCCGGTATCCACTTGAAGTAGGTGTGCTGCGCCACTTCGTACATGCCGTGCCACCAGGTGTAGTCCGGACCCATCATCGAGGCGCCATGGCGGGCGCGGCGGCCTTCGTGGTGCCAGATTTCCCACCAGGTCCATTCGATCTTGTCGTCGAACGGCGCGGCGGTGATGTAGCCCCTGGCCGTCAATTCCTTCATCGACGCGGCGATCGGCTTGGCGAACTTCTCGTTGTAGAGATTCACCACGTCGTCGAACTGCTTGTAGTGGCCGCTGATGATGTTGGAACCGTGGCAGGCGTAGCAGACCTTGGTCATGTTCTTGCGCCGGTCTTCCCAGGTCAGGATTTCGGTCACCGTCGAACCCTTGACCGCGTCGCCGACCTTCGGCAGGGGCTGGCCTTCGGGCTGATCGAACTCGTCGCCGCTGGCGAGCCGCACCATGTTGAGCTTGGTCGAGATCGGCGGACGCAGCGTCCAGGAGATCCGCTCGCCGACGTCGTGGGTGACCTCCTGGGTCTTGGTCGCGCTCATGTGGCAGGTGGCGCAGGTCGGCGCAGCGGTGTAAGTCACGCCGGCGATCCATTTCTTCGCGTCGAGCTTCATTTCCTTGACGTTGGCGCGATAGAGGATGCCGTGCTTGGACTCGTTGTAGACCTCCATCTGCGGATGGTCGGGGCCGAGGTGGCACTTGCCGCAGGTGTCCGGCGTGCGCGCCTGGGCGGCCGAGAAGCGGTGCCGCGCATGGCAGGCCGAGCAGGAGCCGCGGCTGCCGTCGACGTTCAGGCGGCCGATGCCGGTGTTGGGCCAGGTCTCGGGCGTGGCCTCGCCGTCGGCGTCGGGCTTGACGGGGCCGCCGTGGCAGTGCAGGCAGCCGGCATTGACTGCGGCCGGACCGCCGATGACCTCGCCCATGATGTTGTCGAGCGAGGCGAGAATCTGGCCGGCCTTGGCATGGTGGGAGCGCTGCTGCTGGGCGACTTCCTTCTCATGGCAGACGGCGCAGCGCTTGGGCGAGACGATGGTCTGGATGAACATCGGCTTGCCGGCCTTGTCCTTCTCGTGACGAATGACGCCCGGCTCGCCATCCTTGCCCTTGTGGCAATCGTAGCAATCGACTTTCTCCGGGGCATGGGCACTCTTCTTCCATTCGGTGACGAGGCCGGGGCTTTCCTTCTTGTGGCACTCGATGCAGACCTTCCCGATCTGGACGTCTTCCTTGGCCTTGACCCGGGCCGGGTTGGACGTGGCGGCGTTCGCCGCGGCGAACGCGAGTATGGACAGGACGACCGCCCATCCTTTCGCCAGCTTCTTGAGAGATTTCATTTGGACCCCCTGAGACTGTTTCGTTGAACGACACGCAAACTGCTGGGCCACCGACGTCGAGTTCTTCTGAAGACTCTTCTTAGTCGGGATGTTAGGTGCACTGCAACATAAAGAGAATCCTCCGGAAGCACTATCGTCGCAGACAAAGGTAGGGGGAGGGCGCTACCAAAGAACTAGGCGGCAGCCGACGGAGGTAGTTCGAAAGAACTAGTTCTTGCTTGCCAGACCGTGCTCGACCGCATACACCGCGGCCTGCACGCGGCTGGTCATGCCGAGTTTCTTGAGGATGCCCTGGAGATGGATCTTGACCGTACTCTCGGCGAGATCGAGGCTGCGGGCGATTTCCTTGTTGCTGGCGCCCTTGGCGAGGAAGGTGAGGATTTCGCGCTCGCGCGGCGACAGCTTCTCGTGGTCGGCCACCGGCAGCGGCTTGGCAACGGCGCCGCGCACGCTCTGCATCAGCTTCGCTGTCATCTGCGACGACATGACCGCCTCGCCCTCGGCGGCACGGCGCACGGCGTCGATGAGAAATTCGGCGTCGATGTTCTTCAGCAGATAGCCTTGCGCACCCGCGCGCAGGGCTTCCATCAGGTCGTCGGCGTCCTCCGACACCGTCAGCATCACGACGCGGGTTTCCGGCACTTCCTCGACGATCAGTTGCAGGGCTTCGCGCCCCGAAATGCCGGGCATGTGCAGATCGAGCAGCACGACGTCGGGTTGCAGCGACTTGGCGCGCTTGAGGCCTTCGAGGCCGTCGCCGGCCTCGCCGACGACTTCGAAGCCTTCCTGGCGCTGCAGCAGTGCCTTGATGCCGCTGCGAAATAGCGTGTGGTCGTCAACCAACAGTACCCGTATCGTCTGTTCCATGTCGACCGCTGGCGTCCTTATCTGGGCAGCACGAGCGTAACACAGGTGCCGCGGCCGGGCGCCGCGTCCAGTTCGAGCCGCGCGCCGATGCGATGGGCGCGCTCGCGCATGATGCCGATGCCGACGTGCGAACCGCCGTCTTCCATGACTTGCGCCGGATCGAAGCCCTTGCCGTCGTCGCGCACCGCGATGCTGAACGCCGCGTCGCCGCGCAGCGTCACCTCCACCTGCGTCGCGCCGGCGTGTTTGCGCACGTTGGAGAGCGCCTCCTGGATGATGTGCAGCACCTGGATCGTGCTCGTCGCCGCCGGCACGACGCCGTCGCCTTCCTTGCGCAAGAAGGCGCGCACGCCGGTCTGGCCCTCGAACTTTTCCAGCGCGCTGCGGATGGCGTCGTCGAGTTCGGCGTGATCCACGCGAATGCGGAAATGGACCAGCAGCTCGCGCACGTTGTCGTAGCTTTCCTGGATGCCCTCGCGCATGAGGGCGAGTTCCGCCGCCGCCGTTTCGGGCTGGCCCTGGCGCAGCGACGCTTGCAGCATCTGGGCCTGGATGTTGAGGAAGGCCAGCGACTGGGCGATGCTGTCGTGCAGTTCCTGGGCCAGCAGGTTGCGCTCCTCGGAAACCGCCATTTCCTTTTCCCGCACGACCAGGCGCAGGTTTTCGATCACCACGCCCAGGTGCAGGCCGATCGCCTCCAGCAGCCGCAATTCGTGCGCGGCCAGGATGCGCACGTCGTCGAAGAACAGGGTCAGCACGCCGAGCACCTGGTTCTTGGACCAGATCGGGATCGCGGCCATGGCGGCGAAACCGCATTGCTTGCAGTTGTTGAGCAGCCTCACGTTGCGCGGCGAGCCCACCAGGCCTTCGGTCACCGACGCCCCCTTGATCGCGGCATGGCCGCACAGGCAAGAGGTCATCGGCAGGCGCGCCTCGGCCTTGATAAAGGATTCCGGCATGTTGTCGGTGACGACGAGTTCCAGTTCGCCGGTCACGGCGTTCACCAGGCGCACGGCGCCGCCGCGCACGCCGAGCCGCTGGCCGAGCTTCAGCAGCACGCCCTTGCACACCGCCTCGCGGCTGGCCGGCTCGGCCAGATAGGTGGTGATTTCGTAGAGCAGCGCGAGTTCGCGGTTCTTTTCCTCGACGCTGCGCGTCTCGGCGGCCAGCGTCTGCTGCGCCTTCCGGAATTCGGTGATGTTGGTGATGCCCAACACCAGGACCGGCCGGCCCGAGAAGCGGATCGCGCGCACCGACATCAGCGCCTCGATGGGGAGGCCGCCGGCATCGACGAGGACGACTTCGTCTTCGTTGCGGCTGTCGCCGCCGACGATGCGGGCGAGAACATCGCGGTGGGCATCGCGGCTTTGATCCAGGAAGCGGTCGAGTCGGGATCCGACGATCTCCGCCGTCGGCACGCCGAGCAGGCTCGCCGCCTTCTGGTTGGCGTGAAGGATCGTCAGTTCGCCGCTATCGACGAGCAGCAGCGCCGTCGGGCTCACGGCGAACAGAAGTTCCAGGTCCTGCTCGCGGTCGGCGAGTTCCTGCATGTCGCGCTCGATGCGGCGCGTCGCCGGCGCGAAAATGAAGGCGGCCTCCAGCACCAGAACCAGCAGGGTGACGGCCATCAGGCCGATTTCGAGCCGGCGCGCGAACTCCACTTTCGCGTTCGCCTCACGGTCGTAGCGGAAGACGATCTCGTCCATCCCGTTCAGGAACTCCGCTTCGTGCTCGCGCAGGCTGCGGATGCTGGCCGCCAGCGCGGCGTCGCCGCCGGACGCCGCGACGATGGTGCCCGCGGCCGCCACGATCGCCTCGTAGTGCGGCTGGATGCGCTCAAACAGCGCAACGACCTGCGCGCTGTTGGTCCCCGGCAAACCCATCGCCTTGTCGCCGCGCAACAAGCCGACATGGGAGCGCTCCCACAGGCCCAGGGCTTCCATGAGTTCCTCGCGCAGACGCGCAGCCGATGCGGCCGACGCGGCATTCGACACGTAATAGCTGAGCTTGGTGATCTTCTGGCTCAGCATGCGCTGGCGGCCCGCGATATTGACGACGCGCGAGTCGTATTCCTGGTCCGAGATCAGGACTTGCATCAGGGCCTGGGCCGTGATCGTCAGCAGCGCGATCAGCGACAGCGCGACGATGTAGCGCCGGCGCAACTGAATGGCCGACAGTCGCGCCGAGCTGGCGGGTGGCGCTTGGAGGTTGGCTGGCATCGGGTTTTCGATCCGTGTGGAACCGCGCGCGAACGCCGTGCAGGCGCGAAGGACGCCCATGATACTGCGCGCTTGCCGCGCGCTTCCGCAGGCGCTGCGGAGAAAGGCATAATGGGCCATGGACATTACCGCTCACCTCGCGCGCCGCACCCGCCTGCTCGAACGCATGGGCGCCGGCGTCGCCGTCATCCCCACCGCGCCCGAGCGCATCCGCAACCGCGACGCGACCTACCCCTATCGCGCCGACAGCTACTTCCATTACCTGACGGGCTTTCCGGAACCGGAGGCGGTGCTGGTACTGGTCGCCGGCGACCAGCCGCAGAGCCTGCTGTTCTGCCGCGAGCGCGATCCCGACAAGGAGATCTGGGACGGCTTCCGCTACGGCCCGGACGGCGCGCGCGAACGCTTCGGTTTCGACGCCGCCCATCCCCTGAAAGCCCTCGACGAGCAGTTGGTGCAACTCGTCGCCGACCAGCCGGCGCTCTGGTTTTCGCTCGGCCAGGACGCCGCCTGGGACGCCCGCATCGCGGCCACGCTCAACGCCGTGCGCGCCCAGAGCCGCGCCGGCAAGCGCGCGCCCGAGGCCCTCCGCGACGTGCGCGTCGTGCTCGACGACATGCGCCTGATCAAGGATGAGGCCGAAATCGCCCTGCTGCGCCGCGCCGCCGCGATTTCCGCCGCCGCCCACCGCCGCGCCATGCGCGCCGCCAGCGCAGGCCGCTACGAGTACGAAATCGAGGCCGAATTGCTGCACGAGTTCCGCCGCTGCGGCTGCCAGTATCCGGCCTACTCGCCCATCGTCGCCGCCGGCGCCAACGCCTGCGTGCTGCACTACGTCGACAATGCGAAGCGCATTGCCGACGGCGAGCTGATCCTCATCGACGCCGGCGGCGAACTCGACGGCTACGCCTCCGACATCACGCGCACTTTCCCCGCCAACGGCCGCTACAGCGGCCCGCAGGCCGACATCTACGACCTCGTGCTCGACGCCCAGAGCGCCGCCATCGCCGCCATCCGCCCCGGCGCCACGTTCATCGCGCCCCACGACGCCGCGGTGAAGGTGCTGGCCCAGGGCATGGTCGACATGAAGCTGCTCGAAGGCAGCGTCGACGCCGTGATCGAAACCGAAAGCTACAAGCGCTTCTACATGCACCGCACCAGCCACTGGATGGGCCTCGACGTGCATGACGCGGGCGAATACAAGGCCGGCGACGCCTGGCGTGCGCTGGCGCCGGGCATGGTGCTGACCGTCGAGCCCGGCTGCTACGTGCGCCCGGCCGACGACGTGCCGCAAGCGTTCTGGAACATCGGTGTGCGCATCGAAGACGACGCGCTGGTGACCGCCACCGGCTGCGAAATCCTGACCGAGGCCGCGCCGAAGACGATCGCCGCGGTCGAAGCGCTGATGCGCGAGGGGCGCGGTGACTGATCCGGTCGTCATCGTCGGCGGCGGGCCGGCCGGCATGGCGCTGGCGCTCGCGCTGCACGCGCAGGGCGTCGCCGCGGAAATCGTCGACGCCCGTGCGCGCGGCGCCGCCGGCGCCGACCTGCGCATCCTTGCGCTGTCCCACGGCTCGCGCCTGATCCTCGACTGGCTGGGCGTGTGGCGCGACCTGCCGCATACGCCAATCGCAACCATCGACGTCTCGCACCAGGGCGGTCGCGGGCGCACCCGGATTAGCGCCGCCGAAGAAAACGTGCCGGCACTCGGCTACGTGCTGGCGGCGGGCGATCTGGCGCAGCGTCTCGACGCCGCCGTCGGCCGCGCCGGCATCGTCTTCCGCGACCACACCCATGTCGCAGCGAAACCCGCGGCGCCGCTCGTGGTCTGGGCCGAGGGCGCCGTCGCTGCCGCGCAGGCGATCGGCCGCGACTACGGCCAGCATGCGGTGATCTGTACCGCGACGGCGGCAGAGCCCCATCGCGGCCGCGCCTGGGAGCGCTTCACGCCGCAAGGGCCGGTGGCGATCCTTCCCTGCGGCAACGATCTTGCCGTCGTCCTCACCTGCGCCGCCGCCGACGCGCCGCGCCACCATCGGTTTCACCGACGCCCTGGTGCGCATTTTCAGCAACGACAACCCGCTGCTGCATCACGCCCGCGGCGCCGGCCTGCTCGCCCTCGACCTCTTCCCCGCCGCGCGCTCTTTCCTGGCGCGCCGCATGATGTTCGGCGCGCGCGGCTGGTAGCGATCGGGAGAAAGGTCCGAAAGGGAGTCCCACCCGGTTCGCCCGGCCGCAGGACTACACTACAATATCCAGGCATGTGACAAAGGAGTCCATTCATGGGTATCACT
>JACRPB010000006.1 GCA_016214175.1 Rhodocyclales bacterium | reverse complement strand
GGCGACGACCTGACGCGCAGCATTCTGTTGCAGATCATCCTCGAAGAGGAAGCGGGCGGCGCGCCGATGTTCACCTCGGACCTCCTGGCGCAGATGATCCGCTTCTACGGCAACGCCATGCAGGGCATGATGGGCAAGTACCTTGAAAACAACATCAAGGCCTTTACCGACATGCAGCACAAGCTGCATGAGCAGGCGCGAACGCTCTACGGCGAAAACAGTCCGGTGAGCAAGGACTTGTGGGCCCAGTTCCTCGGCTTCCAGGGGCCGGCGATGCAGAACATGATGTCGGCTTACGTCGAGCAGAGCAGCAAGATGTTCCAGCAGATGCAGGACAGCATGCAGGAACAGACGAAGAAGATGTTTTCCGGATTGCAGTTCCCCGGCTTCCCGGCCGGCCACGGCCAGGGCAAGGCCGACGAGAAGAAATGAGCGGGCGCGGCCCGCGGGCCGCCGTAGCCGAGCCCGTTCGTGCCAGAAAAGCGAAGCCGCCGACGGTGGGCTTCGTGTCCTTGGGATGTCCCAAGGCGACCGTCGATGCCGAGCATATCCTGACGCGCATGCGCGCCGAGGGTTATGAAATCTCCCCCACTTACGCCGGCGCCGACCTGGTGGTGGTCAATACCTGCGGCTTCATCGACGCCGCCGTCGCCGAATCGCTCGATGCCATCGGCGAAGCGCTGGCCGAGAACGGCAAGGTCATCGTCACCGGCTGCCTCGGCGCCAAGGGCGACATCGTTCGCGCCACGCACCCGAAGGTGCTCGCCGTCACCGGCCCGCATGCGGCGCAGGAGGTGATGGACGCGGTGCATGAACACCTGCCGCCGCTGCACGATCCCTTCGTCGATCTCGTGCCCGAGCAGGGCATCCGCCTGACGCCCGAGCACTATGCCTACCTGAAAATTTCCGAAGGCTGCAACCATCGTTGCAGCTTCTGCATCATTCCGGCGCTGCGCGGCGATCTGGTGAGCCGGCCGATCGGAGACGTCATGCGCGAAGCCGAGGCGCTGGTGAATTCCGGTGTGCGCGAATTGCTGGTGATTTCACAGGACACCAGCGCCTACGGCGTCGACGTCAAGTACCGCACCGGCTTCTGGGAGGGGCGGCCGCTGAAGACGCGGCTCTACGACCTCTGCAATGCGCTGGGCGAACTCGATGTCTGGGTGCGCCTGCACTACGTCTATCCTTATCCCAACGTCGACGACTTGATGCCGCTGATGGCGGAAGGCAAGATCCTGCCCTATCTCGATGCGCCGTTCCAGCACGCCAACGCGCGCATCCTCAAGCTCATGAAGCGCCCGGCATCGAGCGAGAAAGTTCTCGACCGCATCGCCGCCTGGCGCCGCGCGGTGCCCGACCTGACGCTACGTTCGACCTTCATCACCGGCTTTCCGGGCGAGACCGAGCGCGAGTTCTGCGAACTGCTCGATTTCCTCGACGAAGCCCGGCTCGACCGCGTCGGCGCTTTCGCCTATTCCCCGGTCGATGGCGCGACGGCCAACGAACTGCCCGGCGCGCTGCCCGAAGAAGTGCGCGAGGAGCGGCGCCTGCGCCTGATGCAGCACCAGGAAGACATCAGCACCCAGCGCTTGGAAACAAAAATCGGCAGGACGCTGACCGTGCTGGTGGACGACGTGGACGAAGATGGCGCGATGGCGCGCTCCATGGGCGACGCGCCCGAAATCGACGGCCTGGTCTATGTCACCGACGGTCACGAACTCGCGGTCGGCGAGTTCGCCGAAGTGACCGTCACCGACTGCGACGTCCACGACCTTTACGCGCAACTGGCATGACGGCAGTGGCCAAGCGTCGCATCGGTCTTGTCCTGGGGTCCGGCTCGGCGCGCGGCTGGGCGCATATCGGCGTCATTCGCGCACTGGCCGAGGCCGGCGTCAAACCCGATCTCGTCTGCGGCTGCTCGATCGGCGCACTGGTCGGCGCCGTCTATGCCGAAGGCGGGCTCGACAAGCTCGAAGGCTGGGTGCGCACGCTGGGATGGCCGGAAGTCGTCGGCCTCATGGACGTGAGTTTCGGCGGCGGCCTCATCAAGGGCGACCGGCTGATGGCGTTTCTCGAAGAACACTTCGTGCGCGGCGATTTCGGGGACTTGCAACTTCCGTTCGGCTGCATCGCCACCGAACTGGCGACCGGACACGAGGTCTGGTTTCGCGACGGTTCCGTGGCGGCAGCCGTGCGCGCATCGATCGCGACGCCGGGCTTGTTTACGCCGGTCACGCGCGACGGCAAACTGCTCGCCGACGGCGGCTTGGTCGACCCGGTGCCGGTGTCGCTCGGTCGCGCCATGGGCGCCGAAGTCGTCATCGCGGTCGATCTCGGATCCGACATCGTCGGCAGCGCGCTCAGCAAGGCGCATGCGCCGACCGAAGGCGCGCCGGGCTGGGATCGCAAGCTGCTGACGAGCCTGGGCTTCGGTACCGACAACGGCCTGCCGCCGATGTCGCGCGTGATGTCGGCCGCCATCGAAATCATGCAGCGACGCATCGCCAAGAGCCGCCTGGCCGGCGAACCGGCCGACGTGCTGCTGGCGCCGCGACTCGCGCATTTCGCGCCGCTCGACTACCATCGCGGCAAGGAAGCCATCGCCGAAGGCCGCGCCGCGGTCCAGCGCATGCTCCCTGCCATTGAGGACGCGCTCGCCGCATGAAATCCCTGATCGCCTCTTTGCAAAGCGCGTTGGGCCAGCGCTACGTGCTTACCGCCGACGCCGACGTCGCGCCCTATGTCGTCGATTGGCGCCAGCGCTATGCCGGCGCGGCGCTGTGCGTGGCGCGCCCCGGTTCCACTGACGAAGTGGCGCAGGTCGTCCGCCTTTGCGCCGCGGCGGGCATTGCCGTCGTGCCCCAAGGCGGCAACACCGGCTTGTGCGGCGGCGCGACGCCGCGCGGCGGCGAGGTCGTGGTCAGCCTGACGCGCCTGAACCGCGTCCGCGCCGTCGATGCCGCCAACAACGCCATCACCGTCGAGGCCGGCTGCGCGCTGCAGGAAGTGCAGGAGGCCGCCGCTGCCGCCGATCGGCTGTTCCCGCTGGCGCTCGCTGCCGAAGGCACGGCCACCATCGGCGGCAACCTGTCTACGAACGCCGGCGGCGTGCAGGTCTTGCGCTACGGCAACGCGCGCGAACTGGTGCTGGGGCTGGAAGTCGTTCTTCCCGACGGCCGCATCTGGAACGGCTTGCGTGCCCTGCGCAAGGACAATACCGGGTACGACTTGAAGCAGCTCTTCGTCGGCGCCGAGGGCACGCTGGGCTTGATCACGGCCGCCGTGCTGAAGCTCTTTCCGCTGCCGCGCCTGACGGCCACGGCCTGGGCGGCGGTGCGCGATCCGGCCGCAGCGGTGGCCTTGCTGACGCGCTTGCGCAATGCGACGGGCGACCGCGTCACGGCCTTCGAAATCGTCGGCCGTCCGGCGCTCGACCTGGTGCTGCGGCACATCCCGAACGCGCGCGATCCGTTGCACGGCCGGCCGTCGTGGCAGGTGCTGATCGAACTCACCGACACCTTGGCGGAGACGCCGCTGGCCGACATCCTCGAACGCGTCCTCGCCGCCGCCCTGGAGGCCGGCGAAGTGCTCGACGTGGCGCTGGCGCAAAGCGAGACGCAGGCGCTGGCGCTCTGGGCGCTGCGCGAAAACGTCGCCGAAGGGCAGAAGATCGAAGGTCTGGCCATCAAGCACGATATCGCCGTGCCCGTCTCCCGCATTCCCGAATTCATCGCCCGCGCCGATGCAGCGCTGGAACAGGCGTTTCCCGGCGTGCGCATCGTCTGCTTCGGCCATCTCGGCGACGGCAACCTGCACTACAACCAATCGCAATCGGCAGCGCTTGCCAATGACGATTTCATTGAAGCGACGCCGGCGGTGAACCGCATCGTGCACGACCTGGTGCACGAACTGGGCGGCTCCATCTCGGCCGAGCACGGCCTCGGCCAGTTGAAGCGCGCAGAGATCTTGCGCTACAAGAGTGATGTGGAAATGGACTTGATGCGCGCGGTAAAAAAGGCCATCGATCCGGCGGGGTTGATGAATCCCGGCAAGGTCCTCTAGCGTGCGCAAAAGTGCTTTACACGCCAGGGCGTCGTCCTTATAATGCGCGCTCTCTTGTGGGGGTATAGCTCAGCTGGGAGAGCGCTTGCATGGCATGCAAGAGGTCCGCGGTTCGATCCCGCGTACCTCCACCAAGGACGAGTCCCTATCGTCTAGAGGCCTAGGACAATACCCTTTCACGGTATGAACCGGGGTTCGAATCCCCGTGGGGACGCCAGCAGTTTCAGGGCAAGCTTGGCCCGGCGGTCGCAAGCATGGAGTGGTAGTTCAGTTGGTTAGAATACCGGCCTGTCACGCCGGGGGTCGCGGGTTCGAGTCCCGTCCACTCCGCCAACGAATATAAAATGGCCACCTGTCGGTGGCCATTTTTTTGGACGTCGTGCCTATGCATGCATCGACCCGCAACTTCCTGATCGGCGTGCTGCTCGCCTGGATGGGGGGAGTCTGCGCCCAGCCGCTCGAAATCATTACGCTCAAGCATCGGCCGGCCGAACAACTCGTGCCGCAGCTCAGGCCCATGCTCGAATCCGGCGCGGCATTGACCGGGACCGGCGACAAGCTTTTCGTGCGCACTTCGAGCCGCAATCTGGCCGACATCCGGCGCATGCTCGACGAACTCGATCGCGCACCGCGGCGGCTGATGATCGCCGTGCGCCAGGGCAGCCAGCGGCGGGACGGAGGAAGCGCCGTCGACGTGGCGGGTGAGGTCGTGCTCGGCAACAACGTGCGCATCATTTCCTCCGGCCGCGGCGACGCCACGGCCGGTACCATGGAAATCCGCCGCGGCGAGACCGCGATTCGCGGCAACGCCTATGAGGCGAGCACGGCCGACGACGTCAGCCAGCGTGTGCAGACCGTCGAGGGTGGCCGCGCCTGGATCAACGTCGGCCGCTCAGTGCCCTTGCCGCTGCGCCAGGTGGTGATGACGCCGACGGGCGCGCACGTGTCGGAGACTGTCGTCTACCGCGACATCGGTACCGGCTTCTACGCCGAGGCGAAGCTGGCCGGCGACCGCGTCACGCTCGACATCAGTCCGACGCACGACACTCCCGGAGCGCAGCCAGGCAGCGCCCACATCCAGCGCCTGTCGACGACGGTGAGCGGGCGCCTCGGCGAATGGATGGAACTCGGCGGCTCGGCGCAGGAGGTTTCCGGCGACCGCGCCGGGGGCCTCGGCTATTCGACGCGCCGTGCCGGCGCAGACGGCCGCGTCTGGCTGAAAGTCGACGTGTTGCCGTAGCCGTTGCCGATTCTGCTTTGACAGGCGGATGCGGGCCTCGTATTATCCCGGTCAAATATCCCAAACGCGTGGCCAGGAGGTCTTCGTGCCGCTCTCCCGCTTTCTTGCCGATCTCGACGACTTGCTGGGTACGTTCCACGTTGGTCAGCCCGGCCATCGCAGCTTCGAACATCTGCGGCTTGCCGTGACCCGCTTGAACGAAATACGCCGCCAACTGGCGATCGCCGAAAACAAGCTGAGCGCATCGCTGTCCCTGGCCGAAAACGATTTGATCGACGGCGGCGATACGCTGGTGGAAGACGATCCGGCCGAGGCGGAACGCTTTCGTATTCACGATTTCTGCAAGACCGGGATCGCCGAGATCGACGACGAACACCGCAAGCTGATCGAGATCGGCAATCGGCTGTATGTGATGTCGCTTTGCCAGGATGTCTCTGCGGCAAGCCTCGACGAATTGCTCGGCGAGTTGATCGCCTTTGCGCAAGATCATTTCGCCGCGGAAGAGAGACTGATGGAGGATTCGTCCTATCCGGGGCTGGCGGGGCATCGCGTGCTCCACAAGCGCATGTACGACTACATCGTCGAGATGTTCGATCTGGCCAAGGAGACGCCCTTGCTGGTGGCGATTCGCCTCGAAATGTTCCTCGGTTCGTGGTTCATCTGGCACATGCAGCGCGACGATGCCGCGTTCGCCAAATTTCGCGACGACATGCGCCTGCATTGACGCGGCATGCCGCCGCCGGCCGGCACGCGGCTGCGTGATACCATGCCGCTCCGCCTATGCATGACCTCACCCGCGTCTTTTCTCCCGCCGGGCCGCTGGCCCAGTCCATCCCCGGTTACCGCATGCGCCCGCAGCAGTTGGAGATGGCGGGGCGCATCCTTGCGGCTATAGAATCGACCCGGATACTGATTGCCGAGGCGGGCACCGGCACCGGCAAGACCTTCGCCTATCTGGCGCCGGCGCTGCTGGCAGGCGGCAAGGTCATCATCTCCACCGGCACCAAGACCTTGCAGGATCAGTTGTTCCAGCGCGACCTGCCGACCGTGCGCGACGCGCTCGGCGTGCCGGCCACCATCGCGCTGCTCAAGGGCCGTGCCAATTACGTCTGTCCCTACCATCTCGCCCGCGCCGTCGAGTCGGGACAGTTCGCCACGCGCGAGGAGGCGCAGCACATCCGCAGCATCGCGCGCTTCGCCAAGGCGACGCAAAGCGGCGACAAGGCCGAGCTTTCCGCCGTGCCCGAAGATTCGGGCGCCTGGCAGCAGGCGACGTCTACGCGCGAGAACTGCCTCGGCCAGGAGTGCCCCAAGCTCAAGGAGTGCTTCGTCGCCGCGGCGCGGCGCGCGGCGCTGGACGCCGACGTCGTCGTCGTGAATCACCACCTCTTCTTCGCCGACTTGGCGCTGCGCGACGGCGGTATGGCCGAACTGCTGCCGGCGTGCAACACGGTGATCTTCGACGAGGCGCACCAGTTGCCGGACGTCGCCAGCCTGTTCTTCGGCGAGGCCGTCGGTACCGCCCATGTGCTCGATCTCGCGCGCGACACCAAGCTCGAAGCCGTCGCCGGCGCCAAGGATTATCTGCCGCTGCAAGAGGCCTGCCGCACCCTGGAAAAAGCGGCCAAGGACTTTCGTCTCGTTTTCCATCGCGAGGGCACGCGCCTGGCCGAGGCGCAATGGCAGGCGCACCCCGAGGCCGCCGCCGCGCTCGACCACCTGAGCCGCGAACTGGCGGCCTTCGCCAAGCATCTGGAGACCCAGGCCGAGCGCTCCGAAGGGCTGGGCAATTGCCTGCGCCGCCACGCCGAACTGGCGCAGGCCCTCAAGCGCTGGCAAACGCCGCCGACCGCGACGGCGGGCGAGGACGAGGTGTTCGTCCGCTGGGCCGACGTTTCCAACTATCACGTCACGCTCAACCTGACGCCGCTATCGGTCGCCAATATTTTCCAGCGGCAACTGGAAGGTCATCCGCGCGCCTGGATCTTTACCTCGGCGACGCTCGCCGTGGCCGGCAATTTCATCCATTACCAGACCGAGCTCGGATTGCTCGAAGCCGAGACCGGCTGCTGGGGCAGCGCCTTCGACGACGGCGCCTGCGCGCTGCTCTATTGTCCGCTGGGCATGCCCGATCCCAACAGCCCGCAATACCACGAGGTCGTGGTCGAGGCGGCGTGGCCGGCGATCCGCGCCTCGCACGGCCGCGCCTTCGTGCTGTGCACGTCCTTGCGCGCGATGCGCCGCATCCACGAACTGCTGCACGATCGCCTCGAACGCGAGAAGCTGGAACTGCCGCTGCTGCTGCAAGGGGAGGGCTCGAAGTCCGAGCTGCTCGGGCGTTTCCGGCGGCGGGGCAATGCCGTCCGCGTCGCCAGCCAGAGCGTTTGGGAAGGCGTCGACGTGCGCGGCGACGTGCTCTCGCTGGTCGTCATCGACAAGCTGCCGTTCGCGCCGCCCGACGATCCGGTGCTGGCGGCGCGCATCGATCATCTCAAGCGCCAGGGCCGCAACGCGTTTTTCGACTACCAGTTGCCGCGTGCGGTCATCAGCATGAAGCAGGGCGCCGGCCGCCTGATCCGAGACGAGACCGACCG
>JACRPB010000005.1 GCA_016214175.1 Rhodocyclales bacterium | reverse complement strand
CTGGCCGAGTTCCACGCTTTCCCCGAGGAGGATCTGCGCGACGAGAGCATCACCGCGCGCAAGATCATCGCCGAATACCGCGACAACAAACGCAAGCGCCCCGAGTCCTGGGAGGAAATGTTCCAACTGGAGCTCGTCCTGCTGCAGATCCTGCCCGACGAAGTCTTGCGCCACAAGGCCGCCATCGTCGAAGCCAAATACCTGGCTGCCGGCCTGCCCCAACTGGCGGCGCCCCCGGGAGACGCGGTTCCGCTCGGCATCCGCAGCCGCGCCCAGGCCATGACCTCGGAACTCCAGTGGGGTTTCCGCAAGGGACTCGAATTGCAATTCGCTGCCCGGCGCCTGCGCCAAACCGTCTTCATGAACTTCGGCGTGATCGGCGCGATGCTGATGACGGTCTCGGTGGCGACGCACGTCTGGACGCCCAGCGCCAAGCCCGTCAGCCTCGTCTTCGTCTGCATGCTGATGGGTCTGCTCGGCAGCTTCACCAGCATCTTGCGCCGCCTCACCCTCGCCAGCGCCGCCGGCAACGGCCAGCCGGCCCGCTATGCCACCGTCACCGAACTCGACACCGGCACCGGCTCGGTCAGCCTCGCGCTCCTGAGCGGCGTCATATTCGGCCTGCTCGCCTTCCTCCTGACCGTGAGCGGCATCCTCGCGGTAGACGGCCTGACGCCGACGCTGCCCGCAGCCTGCATCGAAGCCGCCTCGTCGTGCAGCCTGCCGCTCGACGAGTTGGCGAAGCTGCTGATCTGGTGCTTTCTCGCCGGCTTCGCCGAACAACTCATCCCCGACGTGCTCGACAAGCTAGCCGGCAAGGCGCGCGCGGACAAGGCCGCCGCCAAGGCGGGGTAACTGAGCCCACTGTCGACGACCAGCGCCAAGTGGAAAGGCGCCGCGCCCGCTACAGTCCGAGGTCCTGCCACAGCGCGTCGACGCGCCTTTTCACCGCCGCGTCCATGGCGATCGGGCGCCCCCATTCGCGGTTCGTCTCGCCCGGCCACTTGTTGGTGGCGTCGATGCCCATCTTGCTGCCGAGGCCCGCCGTCGGCGAAGCGAAGTCGAGGTAGTCGATCGGCGTGTGCTCGACGATCAGGGTGTCGCGCGCGGCATCGACGCGTGTCGTCAGCGCCCAGACCACTTCCTTCCAGTCGCGGATATTCACGTCGTCGTCGGTGACGATGATGAACTTCGTGTACATGAATTGGCGCAGAAAGCTCCAGATGCCGAACATCACGCGCTTGGCGTGACCGGGATACTGCTTCTTCATCGACACCACGGCCAGGCGATAGGAACAACCCTCCGGCGGCAGATAGAAATCCGCGATCTCCGGGAACTGCTTTTGCAGCAGCGGCACGAAGACCTCGTTCAGCGCCACGCCCAGCATCGCCGGCTCGTCCGGCGGCTTGCCGGTGTAAGTCGAGTGGTAGATCGCGTCGCGGCGCAGCGTGATGCGCTCGACCGTGAAGACGGGGAGCCCTTCGGCGGCCGTCTCATCGGGCGCGATGAAACCTTCGAGCACGATCTCGGCGGACGCCGGCACCTGCAAATCGGAACCGAGGCACCTCACCACTTCCGTTTTCGCGCCGCGCAGCAAGCCGGCGAACTGGTAGTCGGAGAGCGTATCCGGCACCGGCGTCACCGCGCCAAGGATAGTCGCCGGATCGGCGCCGATCACCACCGCCACCGGGAAATCCTGGCCCGGATGCTTCTCGCAAAAGTCGCGGAAATCGAGCGCCCCGCCGCGATGCGCAAGCCAGCGCATGATCAGCTTGTTCGGGCCGATCACCTGCTGGCGGTAGATGCCCAGATTCTGCCGCGGCTTCAACGGCCCGCGCGTCACCACCAGGCCCCAGGTCACCAGCGGTCCGGCATCGCCCGGCCAGCAGGTCTGGATCGGCAGGCGCGAAAGATCGACGTCCCTACCTTCCCACACCACCTCCTGGCAGGGCGCGGACGACACCACCTTCGGCGCCATGTGGAGCACCTGCTTCAACACCGGCAGCTTGTCCCAGGCATCCTTCAATCCGTGCGGCGGCTCGGGTTCCTTCAGATAGGCGAGTAGCTTGCCGACTTCACGCAAACTCGCGACGTCTTCCTCGCCCATGCCGAGTGCAACGCGACGCGGCGTGCCGAAAAGGTTGCCGAGCACCGGCATCGTATGGCCCTTCGGCTTCTCGAACAGCAGCGCCGGCCCGCCGGCGCGCAGCACGCGATCGCAAATCTCGGTCATTTCGAGTGCCGGATCGACTTCGACGCCGACGCGTTTGAGCTCGCCCAGCGCTTCGAGCTGGCGCAGGAAGTCCCGCAAGTCGTGGTATTTCATGTGTGGCGTGCCCTCGTCATGTGCAGAGGCATTCTAGCGTAGCGACCGCGCCGGATCGTGCGATCATGGCCCCGTCCCTCGTTCCGAAAGTTCCCATGCGTCATTGGCGATCCTCGCTGCATCTCGGCCTCGGCCTTGGCGCGGCCGTCCTGCTGGCAGGCCTGGCGCCATCCGCCGCCGCCGCGCCCTGCGAACAGAACGACCATCTGACGCGCGTCAGCGGCGGCGGCGAATGCCTGCTGGTCAAGACCTTCGGCCAAGCCGCGCAAGCGGCGATGCTGTTCGTGCTGATACACGGCGCCCATTCCTCGGGCTCGCCGGCCACCTCGATGGTTGGTCCGGCCGCGGCGCTGCAGCGGCAAGCCGCGCCGAACGCCGTGGCCGTCGCCCTGTTGCGGCCGGGCTACAACAACGCCGCAGGCGAATATTCGAGCGGCAATGCCGTCGGCCGCGCCGACAATTTCTACGTCGAAAACATCGATGTCGTCGCCGACGCGATCGGCCGCCTCAAAACTTTCCACAAGGCCCGACGCGTCGTGCTGATCGGACACTCCAGCGGCGCCGCGATCGCCGGCGTCATTCTCGGCCGCCACCCCGGATTGGCCGACGCCGCCGTGCTGGCGGCCTGCCCGTGCGACGTGCCGACATGGCGCGCCATGCGCGGCCGCAGCGGCTCGCCCTGGATCAGCGAATCCGCATTGCGCTACGTCGAACGCATACCGGCCGCGACCGGAGTCGCCGTCATCGTCGGCACCCAGGACGTCGATACGCCGCCGGCATTGTCGGTCGCCTACGCCGAAGCACTGCGCGCGCGTGGCATCGCCGCCGAATTGTCGCTGCTCGACGGCATCGATCACGTCGCAATCATCGGCGCACCGGAAATCATTGCCGCGGCGTTGCGGCTCGGGGCGAGTCCTTAACCCCAAGTCAGCAGGTCAGTGACTAGCCGGCGCAATCGCGTGAGAATGTGTTCATCGCATTGGATAGGGCCGCCACTATTGATCGACGGGCAGCGCGCGCCGTGGAGCCCAACACCTTCACGGTGCTTCCCGCACGCGCCAACCGCAAGACCAAGGTGGGTTTCTTGGACACATCCCGGCGCCGGTTATCATGTGACCACTGGAGGCGATAATGAAAACGACCATCGATGCCGGAGACTTCAAGGCCAAGTGCCTGCAACTGCTCGACACGGTGGCAGCGCAGCGCAAGCCGCTGATCATTACCAAGCGCGGCAAGCCGGTTGCGAAGCTGGTGCCGGTGCCACCGCGGGCAGTGTTGTTCGGCGCCCTTGCCGGCAGCGTGGCGAGCGAATCCGATATCGTCGCGCCCGTCGGCGACGCCTGGGAATCGGTGCCTCAAGTCCAGGCTGTAGCCGAAGTGTATTGCCTTATGTAATGTCTAGCATTACACTCCACCCATGATTCGCAGCTTCCGACACAGGGGCTTGGCCCGCTACTTCGAGCGTAGCGAAACGAAGGGCTTGCAGGCTGCCCACGTGGCGCGCATCGGCCGCATCCTCGACATGCTGGACGCAGCCGAGCGGGTTGAGGACATGGACGTGTCCGGTCTCGGCCTGCATCCGCTCAAGGGCGACAAGAAGGGACGCTGGGCCGTGTCGGTGTCCGGGAACTGGCGCATCACCTTCGCCTTCGCCGATGGCGAGGCCTTCGATATCAACTTGGAGGATTACCACTGATGGCAACGATCCGCGATTCCAAGCGCCGGCCGACGCATCCCGGCGCGATCCTGCGGGAGGACGTATTGCCCGCCCTCAACATGACGCAAACCGAACTAGCGCAACGGTTGGGGGTGTCGCGCCTGACCGTTTCCGAGGTATTGCACGAAAAGCGCAGCGTGTCCGCCGACATGGCTCTGCGCTTAGGCAAGCTTCTGGGCAACGGACCCGGCGTCTGGCTACGCATGCAGCAGGCCGTCGACTTATGGGACTTGGAGCGTACCAAGGCGCGCGACTATGCCGGCATCGAAAGGGTTGCCGCGTAGCCAAGGGCGTGAAAGCGAAACAACCGGCCAAGGCCAAGGCTCCACTCGTGGGGCTTTCCGGGCCCCAGGCGCTCGGCCTCGTCTATGCGCCGTCGCTGGTTGCGCTCTATCGCTGGCAGGATTAGGCGGCGCCGTGGTCGGATAGGACGAAGGGGCCGGAAGCCGGCAAGACCGGCGACGGCCAGCCGCTCGGCTGGCAGCGGCGCGTCTTGCAGGACGGCAAGCGCGGCGACTACTTCGCCTTCGTCAATGGCAAGCTCTTGCCGTATTTGCGCAGCCTGCGCGACCAGTCGGGCGCGACGCCGAAACAGAAGTTCATCAGCGAAATCATCTCCCCCATCGAGCGGGTGCGCATCGACACCGAGAGCAATTTCGCCACGTGCTCGACCGCGTGCACGCGCTGCGCTTCGCCGGCACCGACACCCAGCACCAGTTCATGCTCTCCCAGGTGTACGAGGGCCTGCTGCGCAAGATGGGCGAGAAGAATTCCGACGGCGGCCGGTTCTACACGCCGCGCGAGCTGATCCGCGCCATGGTGCGCGCGGTGAATCCGCGCGAGAAGAAAGTCACCGACAACCGCACGCCGGGCGAACTACCGGAGGCGATTGCTGAGAAAGGGCGCGAGGTGGAGGCGGTGCTGGAACGGCTGCGGACGTTGCTGTAGGAGTCCTCGGCCTGTACCTGCTGCTCGCTGGCATCGTCAATTGGTCACACACTGTGTAGCGAATCTCGTCGTATACAAACGTCGGGAATAACCGCCGCAGCCGAAAACCGCGGGCTGGTTTAAAGCAGACTGAAGTCCTGTGGGCTACTTATCGAGATCCAGAAGCTGGGTCAATGCGGAAATCGAGGCGGCATCACTGCGGGAAACGGCCGCCAAGGATATCCCTTCCGCATGCGGCGCGAGCGACGCCAAGGTGTCGGCGATGCTCACGCCACCGACGCATTCATTGACGATGACCGCCGCCGGCACCACGCCCACTTCGCGTAGCGCCGCCAGCGCACTCAGCGTATGGCTGATCGCGCCCAGATACGTCCCCGTCACCAGCAGCACCGGCAAGTCGAGCGCGGCGATCCATTCGCGCACCGTATGGTTGGCGTCGAGCGGCACCATGACGCCGCCGATGCCCTCGACCAGCACCGCGCCTTCGCTGCGCAGCACTTCGCGGCGGCACCAGGCGACGAGGTCGTCGAAGTCTACGGCGCGGCCTTCCAGCGCGGCGGCGCGATCCGGGGCCAGCGGCGCGGCGAAGCGCCAGGGCGAAATTGCCGCCACGTTCTGCGGCGTCGCTTCGAGGCCGCAGGCGGCGAGCAGGCGGCCGGCATCGGAGCTTTCCGGCGCCGCTTCGTCGTAGCCGCTCATGATCGGTTTGAGCGCGCGCACGCGCACGCCGCGCGTGCGCCAGGCCCGCGCCAGGCCTTCTGCGACAAAGGTTTTGCCGGCGTCGGTGCCGGTCGCGGTGATAAAATAGGCGGATTCCATTGGTGCCGGCATTGTAGCCGTCCTCCCCCGCTGTGGCCGCTTCCCCGAACTGGCTGAATCTCGATCACGTCTGGCTGCCCTACGCCCAGATGGCGACCGCGCCCCTGCCGCTGCCCGTGGTCGGCGCTGCGGGCGTGCGCCTGCAGCTCGCCGACGGGCGCGAGCTCATCGACGGCATTTCGTCCTGGTGGACGGCCTGCCACGGCTACAACCACCCGCACATCGTCGAGGCGATCCAGCGGCAGGCGGCACAGCTCTCCCACGTGATGTTCGGCGGCCTCGCCCACGAGCCGGCCTATACGCTGGCGGCGCGGCTGGCCGCGCTGCTGCCCGGCGATCTCGACCACGTGTTCTTCTCCGAGTCCGGATCGGTGTCGGTGGAGATCGCCCTGAAAATGGCGCTGCAATACTGGCGCAATCTCGGCCAGCCGCAGCGGCGCGGCGTGCTCGCCTTTCGCGAAGGCTACCACGGCGATACCTTCATGGCGATGGCCGTCACCGATCCGGCGGTCGGCATGCACGCAGCGTTTCAAGGCATCGTGCCGTCCGCATCGTTCGCCGCGCTGCCGCGCGATGACGACACCACCGCCGCGCTCGACGCGCTGCTGGAACGCGAGGCGCCACAGCTCGCCGCCGTCATCGTCGAACCGCTGGTGCAGGGCGCCGGCGGCTTTCGCCTGCACGATGCGGCGACGCTCGCGCGCATCCGCGCCGCCTGCGACCGCCACAATCTCTTGCTGATCGCCGACGAGATCATGACCGGCTTCGGTCGCACCGGCACGCTGTTCGCCTGCGCGCAGGCGGGCGTCGTCCCCGACATCGTCTGCCTGTCCAAGGCGCTAAGCGGCGGCACGCTGCCGCTCGCCGCCACGGTCGCCCGCAGCCCGGTGTTCGACGCCTTCCTCGGCACCGAATTCGAACGCGCGCTGATGCACGGCCCGACCTACATGGCCAACGCGCTCGCCTGCGCCGCCGCCAACGCGTCGCTCGACCTGTTCGAACGCGAACCGCGCTTGCAGCAGGTTGCCGCCATCGAAGCGCAGCTCGCGCGCGAACTGGCCCCCTGCCGCGCGCTGCCCGGCGTGGTCGACGTGCGCGTAAAAGGTGCGCTCGGCGTCGTCGAACTCGCGGGTCCGACCGCCGGCCTGCGCCCGGCCTTCGTCGAGCGCGGCGTCTGGCTGCGGCCTTTCGGCAACGTCGTCTATGTCATGCCGCCCTTCGTCATCGCTGCCGACGACCTCACGCGGATCACCGCCGCGGTCTGCGCCGAAGTGGCGATGTGGGCGGAGGAGCGGCCGACGGAAGGTGCGCGCGATGTGGTTTGACGAGGCGATCGAAGCCGCGCTGGCGCAACTCGACGCCGAGCACTGCCGTCGCCGCCTCCGCCCGGTCGCCATTCCCGGTCCGCGCCTGGTACTGGCCGACGGCCGCAGCCTGATCGACGCCTCCTCCAACGACTACCTGGGCCTGTCGCAGCATCCGGCGCTCAAGGCGCGCGCCATCGAGTGGGTGAAGCGCTACGGCGCCGGCGCCCGCGCCGCGCGCCTGGTCACCGGCACGCTCGAAGCCGTGTCCGAGCTCGAAGCGCGCCTGGCGGCCTTCAAAGGCAAGGCAGCGGCGCTGCTGTTCAACGCCGGCTACCAGGCCAATGCGGCGGTGCTGCCGGCACTGTTCGAGCTTGCCGGCGGGCGCGAGGCCCTGGTGTTCTCAGACCGCCTGAACCACGCCAGCCTGCATGCCGGCTGCGCT